>CAXBHD010000049.1:0-16364 GCA_963975335.1 uncultured Devosia sp.
GACGCCGGTAATGGCCACGAACAGGCCCAGCGGGACATCCACCGAGACATTCTTGAGGTTGTTGCCGGTGGCGCCCTTGATGCTGAGCGCCTTGCCCTTCTTGGCCTTGCGCCGCTCGGCCGGCATGGCAATGCCCATGCGGCCGGACAGATATTTGCCGGTCAGCGAATCGGGATGGTCGAGAATGTCCTGCGGCGAGCCCTCGGCCACGATATGGCCGCCATGCACACCGGCGCCGGGGCCGATATCGACGACATAATCCGCCGTCATGATGGCATCCTCGTCATGCTCGACAACGATAACCGTATTGCCGATATCGCTCGTCGAGCACATAGAGCACGCCGGTCAGGCCCGAGCCGATCTGGCTGGCCAGGCGGATGCGCTGGCTTTCGCCGCCCGACAGCGAGCCCGAATTGCGCGCCATGGTGAGATAATCGAGGCCCACATCGATGAGGAAGTTCAGCCGCTCGCGGATTTCCTTGAGGATGCGCTCGCCGATCTGCTGCTGGGTCGGGGTGAACTTGGCGGGCAGGGCATCGAACCACGTCGCTGCACTGCGGATCGACTGTTCGGTGACCTGACCAATATGCAGGCCGTCGATCTTGACCGCCAGGGATTCCGGCTTGAGGCGATAGCCACCACAGGCCAGGCACGGCTTGGCCGACATGTATTTCTCGATCTCCTCGCGCATGCCGGCGCTTTCGGTCTCCTTGTAGCGCCGCTCGAGATTGCCGATGACGCCTTCAAAGGCCTTGGAGGTCTTGTACTGGCGCAGGCCGTCATCATAGACGAAGTCGACCTTGTCGCGGCCGGTGCCATAGAGCACGGCATGCTGCACCTCGAAGGGCAGCTCGTTCCACGGTGTCTCCACCGAAGCGCCGAACAGCTTCACTACCGCGGTCAGTGTCTGGATATAATAGGGCGCACTGGTCTTGGACCAGGGCAGGATGGCCCCGGCGCGGATGGACAGGCTGGCATCGGGCACGATCTGGTCGGCGTCGATCTTGCGCTCGGTGCCCAGGCCATCGCAGACCGGGCAGGCGCCAAAGGGGTTGTTGAAGGAGAACAGGCGCGGCTCGATCTCGGCAATGGTGAAGCCGGAAACCGGGCAGGCAAATTTTTCCGAAAAGGTCTGCTGCCGCGGCGTGCCGTCCTCATTCTTCTGGTCGGCATATTCGATCAGGGCAATGCCATCGGCCAGCTTGAGCGCCGTCTCGAAGCTCTCGGCCAGGCGCCCGGCAATATCGGGGCCGATGACGATGCGGTCGACCACGACCTCGATATCGTGCTTGAGCTTCTTGTCGAGGGCAGGGGCATCCTCGATCTCATAATACTCGCCATCGATCTTGACGCGCTGGAAGCCCTTGCGCATCAGGTCGGCCAGTTCCTTCTTATACTCGCCCTTGCGACCGCGGGCGATCGGCGCCAGCAGAAACAGCCGCGTGCCCTCGGCGATTTCGAGCGTCTTGTCGACCATCTGCGTGACGGTCTGGCTTTCGATGGGCAGGCCCGTGGCGGGCGAATAGGGTATGCCGACGCGGGCAAACAGCAGGCGCAGATAGTCGTAGATTTCGGTGACGGTACCCACTGTCGAGCGCGGATTGCGCGACGTGGTCTTCTGCTCGATGGAGATGGCGGGGCTCAGGCCCTCGATATGCTCGACATCGGGCTTCTGCATCATTTCGAGGAACTGCCGGGCATAGGCGGAGAGCGATTCCACATAGCGGCGCTGCCCCTCGGCATAGATGGTATCAAAGGCCAGCGAGGATTTGCCCGAACCGGACAGGCCCGTCATGACGATCAGGCTGTCGCGCGGCAGCTTGAGGTCAATGCCCTTGAGATTGTGCTCGCGGGCACCCCGCACAATGATCTCTCGGTTGAGGCTTGGCTTTGGCGTCATCATTGAAATCCTGGCTCGGTGCGCCGGATTGGCGGCACGGCGGTCAAACGGTCGGTCGGCAGGGCGGGAAGATCCAGAAAATAGGCACGGCGCGGCCTGGCCGCAAGCCGCGCCCGCGCATGGCGGCCCGGCACGCCGGTCACCTTAGCGTGTCTGCGGCGCTCTGCCAAAGCCGCTTCTGCCCAACTGGAACATAAACGGAACAATGGGGATTCGGTCAAGCCCGCGCCTCCAATGTTACGCCGTGCCAGGCGGTAACCACGGCCACGGCAAGAAACAACGCTCCCGTGCCACGACCGATCCAGATGGTCCATTGCGGATGGCCCACCAGGGCATCGCGGCCCCGGCCGGCCGCCAGCGCCAGCCCGCCATAGATGGCAAACTGCATGAGGGCCGTCAGTAGACCCATGATCAGGGCTTGCGACCAGATCGGTCCGAATTGGGGGCGGATGAACTGCGGGTAGACGGCCATGACAAAGAGATAGGCCTTGGGATTGAGCAGGCAGGTTATCGCGCCCTGCCGGAAGGCCACCCAGTCCGATCGCCGGCGCGGCACGGCAATGCCCGCCACGATGATGGCGCTGGACAGCAGGCTCCAGCCGATCCAGGCCATATAGGCAGCGCCGGCAAGGATCAGCCCCTGATAGAGCAGGCCCGGCAATTGGGTAAAGATCCCGACCGCCAGCGCGCCGAACAGGGTATGGACGGCGCCGCCCAGCATGATGCCGGCCACGGCGGCAAAGCCGGTCCGCCGGCCGCCGGTCAGTGCATTGGCAATGACGAAGAACATGTCCATGCCCGGCACCACGATGATGCCGAAGAGCAGGAAAGTGTAGACCCACAGGGCCTGAGCATAGTCCATCAGCGTCCCCCGATCGCAGCCAGAGCTGCCTTGGGGCAGGGCTGCTGACAGGACGTGTCAGCAGGGTGGCCCGTCACGCCGCATCAGGCATGCATGCTCCCGGTCAGCTGGCGACGCCGGTGCCAGGAAAGCGCCTCCTCCAGCAGATGGGGGGTGTGGCCGCCGCGGGCCACGGCCCGGTCGAAATAGTCGTTGAGCTGGTCGCGATAGCTCGGATGCACGCAATTATCGATGATGGCGCGGGCCCGCTCGCGTGGTGCCAGTTCGCGCAGATCGGCCAGCCCGATCTCGGTGACCAGGATATCGACGTCATGCTCGCTGTGATCGACATGGCTGACCATGGGCACGACCGAGGAGATGGCGCCGCCCTTGGCCAGCGACTTGGTGACGAAGATCGAGATATAGGCGTTGCGGGCGAAATCACCCGAGCCGCCAATGCCGTTCATCATCATGCTGCCGTCGACATGGGTGGAATTGACATTGCCATAGATGTCGAATTCGAGCGCGGTATTGATGCCGATGACCCCCAGGCGCCGGATCACCTCGGGATGATTGGAGATTTCCTGCGGCCGCAGGATCAGCTTGTCCTTGTAGCGACCGAAATCGCCAAAGACCCGCGCGGCATAGGGGGCGCTCAGGGTAATGGAGGAGGCCGAGGCAAAGCTGAGCTTGCCGGCATCGAACAGGTCAAAGGTCGAGTCCTGCAGCACTTCGCTATACATTTGCAGGTGATGAAAGGGCCCCTTGGCGAGCTGGCGCAACACCGAATTGGCGATCGAGCCGATGCCGGCCTGCAGCGGCTGCAGGGTGAGGTCGAGCCGACCCTTGTCGACCTCGCTCTGCAGAAAGGCGATCAGGTGGCTGCCGATGGCATCGGTGTCGGCATCGGCCGGCGAAACGCTGGCGGCGCTGTCGACTTCGTCGGTGATGACGATGGCGGCGATCTTGTCGGGCGGGATAGGCACATAGGCGGTGCCGACCCGGCTATTGCAGGCCATGACCGGAATGGGTTCGCGCGCCGGGCGCCTGGTGGGAATGTAGACGTCGTGCAGACCATCAAGGCCCAGCGGCTGCGACAGGTTGATCTCGACGATCACCTTCTTGGCCAGGATGGCAAAGCTGGCCGAATTGCCGATCGAGGTGGTGGGGACGATGCCGCCATCGGCGCGGATCGCTGCGGCTTCGACAATGGCATAGTCGATCGGTCCGAGCTGGTTGGAGCGCAGATGCTCCACGGTCTCGCTCAGATGCTGATCGATGAACATGACCTCGCCGCGATTGATCGCCTGGCGCAGGGTGGGATCGGCCTGGAACGGCATGCGGCGGGCCAGGACATGTGCCTCGGTCAGGACGCGGTCGATATCGTGGCCCAGCGATGCGCCGGTGATCAGGGTGATCTGGAAGGGATCGGTCCTGGCCCGTTCGGCCATGGCCAGCGGCACGGCCTTGGCATCGCCAGCCTTGGTAAAGCCGCTCATGCCCACGATCATCCCGTCCTTGATCAGGGCTGCGGCGGCCTCTGGCGTGGTGATCCGCGCGAGCAGGTCGGGATTGTGGATACGGGCGCTGTAGTCGATGGGGGGCATGGTCTAATCCTGGGAACGGCCCGCTAGTGCTATCATCCCTGGCCCGCGCTGGATTGATCCGTGTCAATGCCGGTGCCGCCTGGCAGCTTGACGACCAGGCAACTAGAACATATAGAGAACATAAGGCGGGCTTAGCGGCGTGAGCTTTGCGCCATAGATGTTGAGAACCGTTGTTCCGGCGCGCTTTGGGGCGTGGAACGCGCTAGAACAGGCTTATAGCGAGACGAGCCTGCCGCCCCGGCGTCAGGGGCCGTCCGCGTGTAAGTGAGCGTCCCGCTGCCAGCAGGCCGGGACTGAATGAGAGGAATGAACGATGGCAGGCAGTGTCAACAAGGTGATTCTGGTCGGCAATCTCGGTGCCGATCCGGAAGTCAGGAATTTGCCCAGTGGCGGCAAGGTGGTCAATCTGTCCATCGCCACTTCGGAAAACTGGAAAGACAAGAATACCGGCGAGCGCCGCGAAAAGACCGAATGGCATCGCGTGGTGATCTTTTCCGAAGGCCTGGCCCGCGTGGCCGAGAGCTATCTGAAAAAGGGCAGCAAGGTCTATATCGAAGGCCAGCTGCAGACCCGCAAGTGGCAGGACCAGTCCGGCGCCGACAAGTATTCGACCGAAGTGGTGCTGCAGGGTTTCAACTCGAACCTGACTCTGCTTGACGGACGCGGGGACGGCGACAGTGCCGGGGGCGGCGATGGCGGCGGCTTCCGCGGTGTGCGCGACAACAATGGTGGCGGCGGCGGCGGTGCCCGTCGGCCCCAGTCCAACGCCCCGGCCTTCGAGCCCGGCGGCATGGATGACGACATCCCGTTCTAGGCTGGCCTTGCGGACCAGTTGGCCGGCCCGGCAGGGCAGCGGCAAAATATCTCTAATGGGTCGCTTCGGCGGCCCATTTTGTCGAGCGGGCGACGAAGACCGGGGAGGCGGATATTGTGCCCCCGCCGGCAGGCGCTCCGCTCAGCCCGGCCAAAACGTCCGGTAGGTGCCGCGCCCGGCGGCCTTGGCCGCATAAAGCGCCATATCCGCCTGCGCGAACAGCGCATCGGCAGTGCCGCCACGATAATGGGCCGCTCCCACCGAGGCCGCCAGGGCGATGGGGCGGCCATCGCGCAGATAGGGCTGGCCAATGGCCATGACAATGGCCTCGGCCAGGGGCTCGAGCGCGCTGTCGCGATCCAGGACCACGGCAAATTCGTCGCCACCGATCCGGGCCACCAGGCCGACGCCGTCGCAGCAGGACAGCAGTCGCGCCGCCGCCTCCTTGAGGCAATCGTCGCCCAGGGCATGGCCGTGGCTGTCATTGATATCCTTGAACCCGTCAAGATCGATCAGCAGCAGACCGCGCAGCGGGATGCCGGGCCCGTCGCCATCCAATTCGGCCAGCCGGGCCTGGAACATGCTGCGATTGGCCAGCCCCGTCATCACGTCGGTCTCGGCCAGATAGCGCGTACGGTCGGCCAGCAGCTTTTCCTCGGTAATATCCTGCTTCATGCCGAAGATGCGGGTGGCCACGCCATTGCTGGTCTCGACGCTGCCGGTCAGCCGCATCCAGCGGCGGGTGCCGCGGGCCGTGATGATTTCCACATCGACGCAGAAATCGCTGCCTTCGGCAATGGCGCGGGCGCGCGCCGCCTCCATGACGCGCCGCGATTCCGGCGTGTAATGTTCCACCGTGGTCGAGCGCTCCAGCGCCGAGCCGCGCGGCAGTTCGAACAGGTCATAGACGCTGTCGGTCCATTCCAGCGACTCGTCGCTGAGGTCGCAGCTCCACACCCCGATCCGGGCCGTCTGCGAGGCCCGGTCAAACTGGGCGAGCCGCTGCGCCGTCAGCGTGCGCTGCTGCTCGAGGCTGCGCGCCAGCCGGGCAATCGTGGCGCGGCTGGTGACGTCGATGGCCAGCGCCGTCAGCTGCTGGGCCATGGCGGCGCTGCGCGGGCGGCTATCGGCCAGGCTGAGCAGCAGGCGGACCCGGTCATCGCCGGTGGCCAGCGGAATGCAGGCGCAAAAGCGCAGCCCGGCGGCATGGCCGTCACCCGCCGCCAGATCGGCGACGACAACCGGCGCGTCCTGGGCAAGCGCCTGCTGCTGCCAGGGCAAAAGGGCGGCCAGAGGGGTCGTGCTGCCACTGCCGGCCAATAGGCGCAGGCGATCGCCCGCTAGCTGCCAGAGGCTGGCACTGTCGATCTCGAGCAGGCGGCACAACCGCACCAGCAGCGCGGGAACGGGATCGCTGCCGGGCTGGGCGGGCGCCGGAGGCGCGGGCCGCTCGATGGTGGCGTGAAGGCTCGTCAATACGCGACCCAATCTAATAGTCGACGTCAGGCTAACGCTTTGCGGGTTAACATTTTAGGTTGGGCGATGCGAAATCCTGCGGCCCCGGCAATCACCGCGCCGACGGCTGGATCAGCGCGAAAACGGCACCTCGGCGCGCAGGCTGTCGCCATTTTCGACATAGATGATGTCGAACAGCACGCCGATCGTGTCCTGCGCCAGGTTGATCTGGGCCGAGATCGCCAATTCCTTGCCCTCTTCGTCCTCGTCGCGCTCGCGCAGGTTGAAGACGAGGCCCTTGCCGCGCTTCTGGCCGACGGCGACGCCGCTGAAAGTGGCATTCGAGCTCATCACCGCCTCATAGCGCCGGCTGGCCTCGATATAGGCCATGGTGCCGGCCACCGACAGCTGCGTGCCGGCCAGGCTGCAGCGGCCACTATAGTTGACCTTGTCCTGATTGCCCGGGGTCAGTGCCAGCCGGCAGACCACGGTTTCGACATTGGCACCGGTCAGCGTGCCGCGGCCGCGCCATTCCCCGATATAGGATTGCAGCAGGGCCAGCTCGGCCGGACCGGCCAGAGCCGGGGCGATGCCGCCCATCGCCAGCGCGCCCGCCAGGGCCATGGCGCCCGCCAGCCGATAGAAATGGGTCATTCCGTCGCGTCTCCCGTAAAATCCTGCTTTGCGCAGTCTGCCGCGTGACACCGGGGCGGCCCCGCTGGGCGGGCCAGAATCATGCCTTGCCAATGTAGCCGCGCCGCCCTTTGGCTCGCAAGCGGCAGCAGCTCACGGCAGGGCTGCGTCGCGCGCCGCCGCAGGCGCGGCCGCGGCCATGTTCGGGGAGCCATTGCCGCCGCGACCCCGCCCCAGCGGCTGGAAAAACCGCCCGCCGGCCAGCAGCAGCGCGGGCAGGATGAAAAGGTCCCCGATCACGGCAAAGCCCAGCGTGGCCACGAAGAGCGTGCCGAACAGGGCGACCTGCGGCAGGCCGGAAAACACCACGATGATCATGCCGGCGCAGAGGATGAGCGTGGTGGCGACGATGGCGCCGCCGATCCGCTCCAGCGTATGCCGGACCGCCGCGACATGGGCCAGCCCGTCCTCGCGCCGCGCATGCAGGTAATGGGACAGGAAATGCACCGTATCGTCCACCGCAATGCCGAAGGCGATGGTGAGGGCGATCACCGTGGTCAGCTGCAGCCCCTGGCCGGTGAAATAGAGCCAGGCCTCGGTACCCAGGACCGGAAAGAGATTGGGAATGGCCGAGGCCAGCGCCACGCGGAACGACTGGAAGGCAAAGCCGATCAGCCCCAGATTGATCAGCACCGACAGGGTCAGGTCGAGCTGCAGGCCGGATACGATCTGGTCGGTGGCAAAGGTGGTGAGGACGCGCAGCCCGCCGATTTCGGCCCCGACAATGCCGGCCGCCGCCATTTCGGCGCTGACCTCGTCCACCAATTGCTTGAGCGTATCGGAGGCGATGATGGTGGGCATGAAGCCGGTGACCAGCGCCTGGCTGCCATCCTCGGTGACGAAGCGCTTGCGCATGAAGGGGCCCACCGAGTCAAAGACCTCCTCGCGGCTGAAGCCGGTCTCGGTGTAATTGCTCAGATTGGCGGCCGAGATGACCTTGTTTTCCCCGATATGGCTTTCCAGAATGGCATGCACGCGCTGGATGGTGGCAAAATCGGCATCGTCCACATTGCGGTCGCTTCCCGCCAGCGGCACGCGGATATAGAGCGGGGCCACGCCGCCGACGCCGTCATCGATCTGCTCGGCCGTGGTCAGCGCATTGGACTGCTTGGCCAGCATGTCCTCAAAGGAGAAGCGCGGCTGGATCAGCCCATAGGGGATGAGCAGCAGCAGGGTAACGACAATGGCCAGGATGGCCAGGGGCCGGCTGAAACGGCTGGCGACAAACCAGGCCAGCGGCAGCGGCGCGGTCAGCACCAGGCTGCTGCGGCCCGGCGGCCGGAAGCCCAGCCTGATGGCGGCCTTGAGCATCAGCGGCAGGAAGGTCATCAGGCAGACAAACAGCAGGAAAGTGCCCGCCGCGCCGGCAATGGCGAATTCGCGCACGCCCTGGCCGGGGGTCAGCGCCAGCGAGGCGAAGCTGACAAAGGTAGTCAGCATGGTCAGGGCCGCGGCCGGGCCTACCAGCCTCACCGTCGCGTCGACCGCCTTGTTGGGCTCCATGCCGTCGCGCCAGAAGGCCAGCCAGTTGAAGATGAAGAACATCGACTCGGCAAAGCTGATCACCAGCACCAGCGTGGTGACGATGATGGTGAGAAAGGAAAACGAGCCAAAGCCCAGAATGACGCTGCCCATCGACCACATCACCGCCACGAAGGGCGTCGCCGTGACCAGCAGGGCCGCCGGCAGCGAGCGCAGCACCAAAAGCGCGATCAGCGCCCCCAGGGCAAAGCCCCAGCTGGTGAACCTGATCTGATCGCTGATCGCGGCGACCAGCATTTCGGAGGTCCAGATCGGCGGGCCGGTGAGTTCGATCGAAATGTCCGGATCGGCATAATAGGCAATGGTCTCGCGCACGCTGGCAATCATGGCCCTGGTGCCGTCGCCCTTGGTCATTTCCTGGTTGGGGAACATGATGAGCACCACGCCGGTCAGGTCGGGCGTGATCAAGTTGCGCATCATCGGGTCGTTCTGCTGCAGGTCGCTGAGCGCCAGGGCAACTTCGCCGAAATCGTCCATGCCCTCGGGCACGGCCGGTATGGAATTGCCGAAGCCATCCGGCTTGCGCAGGGTGAAAGGCGACATGCTGCCCACGGCATAGTCGTTGAGTTCGAGATCGAAGGCCAGTTCACGCACCCGTTCCAGCACGTCCGGATCGGTCAGGCGCGGCGAGCTCACCAGCACATAGATGTCGTTCTCGAAAGTGCCGAAGGTCTCTGACAGGTGCTGATAGGCATCGTAATGCTGCCCGGAATGGGCATAGATCCGCATCAGATCGCCATCGACCGCCAGCCGCGGCATCTGCGTGGCGCACAGGATGGAAAAGGCCAGCACGGCCAGGGCGACCACCCGCGGAAAGCGCAAAGTGGTCAGCCCGATATGTTCAAGCCCGAAGCCGATGGAGCGATCATAGGTAAAGCGCGCCCAGAGGCGCTTGCATGCAGACCCAACAGACACCCCGGCCGACTCCGTCACCGCGCAACTGCGGCAATTGGTAGGGGTTTGTCCTGCCGCCGTCCAGCGGGGCAGGGCGGCCGGCCGCGCCGCTGTGTTTCACCATGCCAGAGGCCCCGCGCCAGGGCGCGGGGCCGGCGGCGTCAGGCGGTCAGGGCAGCGCGATGGTCGGCGAGGAAATCCGCCACGCTCTGCGGCTTGCGACCCGAGAAACGCTCGACGATATCGGTCACCACGGCGTGGTAGCCCTCGGCAGCGTCCAGATCGAAGGCGACCATGACATCGACAAGGCCCTCGGGCAGCCCGGCGGCAAGCATCCCGCCCCGCAGCTCGGCACCGGTAAGGCCAATGCGGGCAACCGGCTTGCCGCTCAGCTGGGCCAGGAGCGCCGCCAGATCGGCCTGGGTCACCGCTTCGGGACCGGTGACGTCATGAATGGACTTGCCGTCGGCCGACAGCAGGGCGCCAGCGACGGTGCGGGCGACGTCGGCGCGGCTCACATAGCTGCGGCCCTGGCCGCCCGTGGCGTCGAACAGCTGGCCCGAGGCAATCGCCGAAGCGGCGCCCATGAGGAAGATCTCGGTGTAGATATTGTCGCGCAGCAGGGTGAAGTCGAGGCCCGAGGCAATGATCGCCTGCTCGGTCCAGAAATGCTCGGGCGACACGCCGGTGCCCGGATTGGGGCGCGGATTGGGAGCCGATGTATAGACGATGTGCTTGACGCCGGCGGCCTTGGCGGCGGTGACGGCATTGCGCTGCTGCTCGACGCGCGCACCGACTGCGTCGGTGCTGATCAACAGCAGCCGGTCCACACCGGCAAAGGCGGCGGCGAGATCGGCGTCATTGAAGTCAACCTTGCGCACGTCGACGCCCCTGGCGGCCAGATCTGCCAGCTTGGCAGGGTCGCGCGTGCCGGCGACGACCTTGGTGGCGCCGCGGGCCAGCAGCTCTTCGACGGCGAGGCGGCCGAGATTGCCCGAAGCGCCGGTGACCAAGAGGGTCTGATCGTTGAATTGCGACATGTGATTTCTCCTAGGATTGGCGATCACCCCTCCCTTGCGACGGACGCCGCCAGAGAGTAAGTATCAAACAGAGAGTGCTATCTAGTGGACTGCGACGCGGACCGAAAGGAGGCACCTTTGCCGCCCAACGTCACCCTGGAGTAACCGCATGCTCAACTCTGTCGATCAGGCCGCCCTTTATGTCGAGCGCTGGAACGACAATATCGGCACCAATCTGGGCGATTGCCCCGTACGCGGTGTGCTCGACAAGATCAGCGACAAGTGGAGCATGCTGCTGGTGATGACCCTGGCAGGCGGCCCCAAGCGCTTCAACCAGTTGCGCCGCGACGTGCCTGACATTTCCCAGAAGATGCTGACCCAGACCCTGCGCGCCCTGCAGCGCGACGGCATGGTGGCGCGCCAGGTCTTTGATACCAAGCCCCCATCGGTCGAGTATCGGCTGACGCCGCTCGGCAAGTCCATCATCCTGCCCTTTGGCTACCTGATCGAATGGGCCGGGGAGAACCATGCGCGTATCGATCAGGCGCGCGTGATGTTTGACCAGGCCGAGTGACCAGACTGCGTCGCCTGCCCTTATGCTGCAGCCGATGCTGGAAACGTCGATCCGAGCGCGGGTCGTAACGGTTTATATACTGTGCCACGCCATGCTGGATCAAAGCGTCCAGAGTGCTCATCTTGCAAATCATCGATTCCAAACCACAGCGCACCCGTGGGCGCTGGTTGTCGACCGGCCGTATCCTTATTCTGGGGGCGACGCTGGTCCTGGTTGGCAATAGTGCGCTGCTCTATCTCAGCCTGTCGCGCCTGTCCGACGCCACCTCCTGGGTGCGCCACACCCTTGATGCCCGCCAGATGATGCAGCAGGCCATTGCCGAACTGATGACTGCCGAGGCAGCGCAGCGGGCCTATCTCATTGCCGGCGACAATGCGGATCTGCTGATCTATAGCCACGCCACCGACGCCGCCTTGGCGGCACTGGGCAGTGTCGAGGCCGCCGTTCAGGACAATGCCGCACAGGTCCGCCGTGCCGCCACTATCCGGACCTTGCTCACCCGGCGTTTCGAGCAGCTCGAAACCGCTTTCGCCGAGCGGGAGCAGGGCGGGGTGGCCAATCTGCAGCAACTGCTCGACCGGTCCGATCTCGGCACCATGACCAGCCAGATCCGCAACGCCTTCAACGGCATGTCTGCCGTGGAAGATACCCTGCTGTATCAGCGGCAGGAACAGCATGCGCAATCGCAGATCAACGCCTATATTTCCATGGTCGTGTTCATCGGCACGACGCTGGGCCTGATCGTCTTCGCCTTCTGGTTCATGCGGCGCGACCTGCGCGACCGCCTGCGCTCGCAGCGTCAGATCGAAAACTACGCGCAGGATCTCGATGTCAGCGTCCGCGCGCTCAAATCGGAGCGCAATGACATCATCCTGATCAATGAGATGAGCAATTTCCTGCAGAGCTGCAATACGCTCGACGAAGTGGCCGAACTGGCCGGTCCGTTTTTCGCCCGGCTGTTTCCCGACCATTCGGGCGCCTTCCGCGCTTATGCGGAATCGCGCAACCAGCTGACTCTGGTCTCCTCCTGGGGGAGCGGGGAGACACATAATTTCATCCTCCCCGATGACTGCTGGTCGCTGCGGCGCGGCCAGACCCATGTCTATGACCCGGTTGTTGGCGGGCCGGTTTGTGCCCATTGTGACGACCAGCCGGAATCCAGCTATACCATCTGCGTGCCCTTGCAGGCCTTTGGCGAGACCCTGGGACTGCTCAGCGTGATGCGGCCCGCCGGCACGGTCGACGAGGGGCGGGCAGAGGCGACGCTGCGCCTGGCCGACCTGGTCGGCCGCCAGCTTGGCTTGACCCTGGCCAGCCTGCGCCTGCGCCAGACGCTCAATGAACAATCGATCCGCGATCCGCTGACCAATGCCTTCAACCGGCGCTATCTCGAAGTGCTGGCGACCAAGGAAATCGCCCAGGCCGACCGCTATGCGCGCAGCCTGGCCATCGTCATGCTCGACATCGACCATTTCAAGCAGTTCAACGACGTGCACGGCCACCGCGCCGGCGATGCCGCCCTGGTGAGCGTCGTCAATTTCCTGCACAAGACCATTCGCGAGGGCGACTGGCTGTTCCGCTATGGCGGCGAGGAATTCCTGCTCATGCTGCGCGACACCGATGCCGACGACGCCCTGTGCAAGGCCGAGGAACTGCGCGCCGGTATCGAGCAGCTGTCGGTGACCGCCAATGGCGAGGCCCTGCCGACAGTGACCGTGTCGATGGGCATTTCGGTCTTTCCGCACGACGCGGCCGATTTCGCGGCGCTGGTCACGCTGGCCGACGAAGCCCTCTATGCCGCCAAGCGAGGGGGACGCAACCGCGTCCACCTGGCCAGCGCGACAGTCACCGAGGCGGCCAACGTCGCCTAGCCGACGCGTTGAGGACCGCCAGTTCAAACTGCAAACAAATATTTGCAAAGATAACTTTGTGATACTACCTTTTGCGGGAAAGGCAGATCACCATGTCCGACCAGACCCGTCCGATCACCTCGATCGCCCCCGATCCCACCGCGCTCAAGGCGCTCGCCCATCCGGTCCGGCTGCGCATGCTCAGCCTCCTGCGCCTCGATGGCCCGGCCACCGCCTCCGGACTGGCTGCCCGCCTTGGGCTCAATTCCGGCGCCACCAGCTATCATCTGCGGCAACTGGCCCTGCATGGCTTCATCGAGCAAGACAGCGAGCGCGGCAATCAGCGGGAGCGCTGGTGGCGATCCCGGCATGAGATGACGACGTTTCTCACCGACACGGTGGAAGGCGATACGCTCGAAGCCGGGCTCGCCTTCCAGCAGGCGGCGCTCAACTGGCATATGCGGCAGATGCAGGCGGCGCATAATGCCTATCCCGACCTGCCGCCGGAGTGGCGCAGGGCCTTCACCGTCAGCGACTACACCATCGCCCTGACGCCTGCGGCCGCCACAGCGCTGATGGACCAGATCAAGGCGCTGCTGGTCCAGGCCATGGCCGCGGCGCCTGCCCTGGGCGCGCCACTGCCGGAGGGCGTCCTGCCCTTTTCCATTATTCTCAACGCCGCGCCGCGCAGCACCGAGGCGCCGGGGCAGGGCACGCCATGAGCCTGCCGCCGGTCATCCCGCTGGCGCTGGCCACCGTCCTGTCCACTGCCGGCACCCGCCTCTCGGCCATTGCCATTCCCTGGCTGGTGCTCACCACGACCGGCAGTCCGGTGCTGACCGGTCTGGTGGGCTTTGCCGAGCTGCTGCCCTATGTGCTGGCCAAGGCGCTGGGCGGCCCGCTGATCGACCGCATCGGTGCCCGGCGCATCGCCATATGGTCCGACAGTCTCTCGACCCTGGCCATCCTGCTGGTGCCGCTGCTGTTCTGGGCCGGGCTGCTGTCGATCTGGGTCCTGTTGCCCGTGGTGGCGCTGATCGGCGTGCTGCGGGCGCCCTCGGACGCCGCCAAGCAGGCCATGGTGCCCATGGTGGCCACTATGGGACGGCTGCCGCTTGAACGCGTGACCGGCATTATGGGCGCCAGTGACCGGCTGGCCGGCACGATTGGCGCTGCCGCCGCCGGCGGGCTGATTGCGCTGCTCGGCCCCGCGCCGGCCCTGCTGATCAATGCGCTGGCTTTCGTGCTGTCGGCGCTGGTCGTCGGTCTCGGCATCAGGCCGCCAGCAAGCGCGGCGCCGCCGCGCGACCGAACCACCAGCTATCGCGCGGAGTTTGGCGCCGGCTGGCTTGTGCTCCGGCATGACCCGGTGCTGCGTGGCCTCGTGATCATGATCGCCATGACCAACCTCTTCGACCAGGCCTATGGCATCGTGCTGCTGCCGGTCTGGGTGCGCACAGCCGGGCTCGACGTCACCTGGGTCGGCATCTTCCTCGCGGCCTTTTCCGGCGCCTCGATCCTTGGCGCAGCCATTGCCGCCATGATCGGCCACCGCCTGCCGCGGCTGCTCATCTATACGATCGGCTTCCTCTTTGCCGGCCCGCTGCCCATGGCCATCTTTGCGCTCGAGGCGCCGCTCCCCGCCATTGTCGGCGTGCTGCTGGTCAGCGGTTTTGCCGCCGGCTTCCTCAATCCCATTATCGGGGCCATCCTGTTCGAGCGCATTCCCGCCGCCATGGTGGGGCGGGTCATTGCGCTGTTTGGCGCCCTGGCCTGGGCGCTGATGCCGTTTGGCGGTCTCTATGGGGGCCTGCTGGCTGACCATTTCGGCATCGCGATCGCCCTGGGCACCACCGCGTCGCTCTATCTGCTGACCACCATGGCGCCGCTGGCCGTGCCGAGCTTTCGCCAGATGGATCGCCGGGCTGCGCCGGCGGCCTGATCTCCACAGCTGGCTGCGCGCCCGATTAGCATTTTTTGCCGCCATCCCCTATAAAACGGGGAACAAAACCAACATAGAATCACCCCAGTGACCGATACGCCCGACAACGGAACTGGCGCGCTGCCGCCCTCCGACATTACGATGATCTCGATCACCGACGAGATGCGGAAATCCTACCTCGATTACGCCATGAGCGTGATCGTCAGCCGCGCGCTGCCGGACGTGCGCGACGGGCTCAAGCCGGTGCATCGTCGTATCCTGTTCTCGATGAGCGAGAATGGCTACGAATATAACAAGCCCTACCGCAAATCCGCCCGCGTCGTCGGCGACGTGATCGGTAAATACCATCCGCATGGCGACAGCGCGGTCTATATGGCCCTGGTGCGCATGGCGCAGAACTTTTCCATGGGCGAAATGCCATGCGTTACACCGAAGTGCGCATGCAAAAGATCACCAATTCCCTGCTCGACGATCTCGACAAGGACACGGTCGACTTCCGCGACAATTATGACGGCTCCGAGCATGAGCCCACCGTCCTGCCGGCGCGCTATCCCAATATGCTGGTCAATGGCGGCGGCGGCATTGCCGTGGGCATGGCCACCAATATTCCCACCCACAATCTGGGCGAGACCATCGACGCGGCTTTGCTGGTGCTCGACAATGAATCGGTGACCTTTGACGAGCTGCTGGCGGTCATGCCTGGCCCCGACTTCCCCACGGCCGGCATCATCCTGGGCCGCGCGGGCATCCGCAGCGCCTATGAAACCGGCCGCGGCTCGGTGCTGATGCGCGGTCGCGTCGTCATCGAGGAAGTCCGCAAGGAGCGCGAGGCGCTCATCATTACCGAAATTCCCTATCAGGTGAACAAGGCCTCAATGGTCGAAAAGATCGCCGAACTGGTGCGCGACAAGCGTATCGAGGGCATTGCCGACATGCGCGACGAAAGCGACCGCAACGGCATGCGCGTGGTGGTCGAGATCAAGCGCGACGCCTTGCCCGAAGTGGTGCTCAACCAGCTCTATCGCTTCACCCCGCTGCAGAGCTCGTTCGGCTGCAACTTCGTGGCGCTCAATGGGGGCAAGCCGCAGCTGATGAACCTGCGCGAAATGCTGCAGGCCTTTATCGACTTCCGCCACCAGGTGGTGACCCGCCGCGCCCGCTTCCTGCTCAACAAGGCGCGCGACCGCGCCCATATCCTGGTCGGCCTGGCCGTGGCCGTGGCCAATATCGACG
>CAXBHD010000050.1:0-15886 GCA_963975335.1 uncultured Devosia sp.
TGGCCTGCCGCATCTGCGAGCGGCGCAATTGCCCGCAGCGCTCGGTGCCGCCGCTGGCCGGCGATATCCGCATCGATGCCGACCGGCGCAGCATCGTGCCCTATCAGATAGGTTGATCCGGATCGGCGAGGATGCATGGCCCGCGCGCGCTCCTGTGATGCAGCGCGGCGATTTAAACCCTTGCCGACAAGCAAAAAGTGGTCAAACGTGCGGCATGGGGCATGTGTGTTAGTGAGCCCCGGCTGCCGAGAACACCATGCAGACGCGTAACGACAGTACCCCGACGACGATCTACCTGCTGGACGACCACCCGCTGGTGATTGAGGCTCTGCGGGCATTGATCGGTCAGGCCGATGATCTGGAGGTCATCGGCGCGACGACTTCGGGCCGACACGCCATGTGCGAAATCCCCGAGCTCAAGCCCGATATCGTCGTTGCCGATCTGGGCATGCCTGAAGTGCCGGGCGAAGAGGTCATCCGCTGGCTGCGGTCCAATCACCCCGACATTGCCATTATCGTGCTGACAGCGCGGCGTAATCTGGCCGCCCTCCGCCCGCTGGTCGACGACGGGGTGCTGGGCATTATCGGCAAGACGGCGGTGGGCAGCGAGCTATTGAACTGCATCCGCACCGTGGCGGCGGGCGAGGTGTTTCTCGAGATCGAGCACAATGCCGGCGAGACGACGTCGTCCAGCCCCGGCGTCGAAATGCTGAGCAAGCGCGAGCTCGAAGTGCTGCAGATGGTGGCCCGGGGCCTGTCAGGCAAGCAGATTGCCGCCCAGCTGGGTATTGCCGCCAAGACAGCCGAGACTCACAAGGCGCGCGGTCTGGGCAAGCTGGGCCTGTTCAGTCGATCAGACATCTTCCAGTTTGCACAAAGCGAAGGCTGGCTGGATAATAGCTAGGCGCCAAGCTGACAAATGTCGTCAGGAAAAACCTGACGGCGCCACCGGCACATTTCAGGCATGATCCCTTTTTGAGGGCGCGCCGCGTCACGTCGATTTGGATCCAGCATGACCGAGCCAGTACCGTTCGAAGTCAGAATGGCGGCATTGCGCGCCCATTTCACGACCCGCGCGCGCCGGGACGGCGACGAACTCAAGCTACTGGCCGAGGAAATTGCCGCCGACGATGCGGTACGCGCCAAAATCGTCCACATTGCGCATGGCTTGGCCGGCGCCGGGGCGATTTTCGGCATGCCGCAGGTCTCGACCCAGGCGGCGGAACTGGAAGAGGCAATTCTGGGAGGGGCCGAAACCGGGGAAGTCGCCAGCCAGAGCCTGGCTTTGGCCTCTACGCTGTCGCGCCTGGGCTGCCAGGGCAGTGCCTAGGTCAGGCTAACGCCGATAGTCGGGCTTGGGCGGCGGCGTGCCGTCATGCGCATAGCTATTGGGGCCGATATCGGGACCGGGATGCTGGTTGGCGCCCCCCGGATGGGGCACCTTGTCGACATCCTCATGCACTTCGGGATGCGGATCGGCGACATCGTCGGACCTGGCCGTATCGGCGCCGGTCGGCAGGCTATTGCCGCGGATGGGTGATTTTTCGCTCATGACGGGTACTTCCAGTAACGTTCTCAGCAAATGCATTCGGCCCGACACAACAGATAGCAAAATCTGCTGCGCCGGGCCGAGCACTGCACGGTTTGGAGGTCGGCAGCTCAGCTCAGGGTAGCCGGGATCAATATCTCGCCCAGCGGGCTTACCGCCACGCCGGACTGATGCATCTCGGCCAGCCCCAGATTGCGCAATTGTTCGACAAGCTCGAGGTCAATGCCGCTCTGGCCGGCACGCAGGGCGTTGAGCGCCTGCTGCTGGGAGGAAGTCAGTTGGGTCCAGGACAGGGTCATCGTGCTCACCAATAATGTTGTGCGTCATCAACCATTCATCGGGGCAAGGGTTCCACGTCGGTCCGATCACTTTAGCAACCTGCCGCCGCATGCGTCGCCCGGATTGACCGGCCCGCAATCGATCGGCAGTTGATCGGCGTCAAAGAGTGGCGCGGCCGGAAGGGTAGATTATGGGTTCACCCGGCCACCGGAACCCTGATGATCGTGCCCCCTCACCGCCTCGACCCGCTCGAACAGACCTATGGCGAATTGCTGGCGCTGTGCTCTGGCCTCGAAATCGTCGCCGACAGCCTGCCCCATGCCACAACGCCACGCATGTGCCTGACGCTGGCGGCCAGCCTTGAGCCTCTGGTGGAGCGGACGCATAGACTGGAGGAAAACCTCCTGTTCCCGCTGCTGGAAGCCAGCAAAAATCCGCAATGGGGCCCGACCCTGGCCCGGCTGCGCGCCGAGCACCCGGCCGATCTCAGCGCCGCCGCCGAAGTCAGCGAAGCGCTGCACGATCTGGGCCATGGGCGCTCGGCGCTGTCGCCCGATGCCATGGGCTATCTGCTGCGATCATTCTTTGAGAGCATGCGGCGCCATGTGCAGAGCGAGCGCGAACTCATCGCCATGGTGCGGCGGGATAGCGCCTGATCAGCCCAGTTCGAGGCTGGTGACGCCAAAAATCTGCTGCATCGGCAAGGCGGGGGGCAGGCCGCGATACATGCGGGCCGTGGCAAAGCCGCGGGCAAAGCCCTGCCGTTCGAGCTGCGCCAGCCACTCGGTCTGCGCCAGCGGCATGTCGATCTGCACCGGGCCCTGGACCTGATCGAGCAGCGCCGTCGCGGCGTCGGGGTCGCGGGCAAAGACCGGCCCAAGCTTTTGCCCCTGCCGGCAGGGCCGCAGCACGGCATAGCCGGCCAATGCCCCGTCGCGCAGCACCGTCAGCAGGCGGTTGGGCGGCGACAACCAATTGGCGAGAAAGGCCGGGCGGGCGGCCGGAAAGCATGCGGCGTCGAATGCGGCGATCGCCGCGGCCGTAACAGGCGCCGAGGCATTGTCTGCGCCGGTCTGCCCGGCCAACGTGCCGCTCATGCGGATATTCTGATAGGCAGGCACAAAGCCCATGGCTGCATAATTGGCCTGCTGCTCGGGCACGCCATCAAGCCCGATGGTGCGGTCGCCCAGATAGGCCATGCCGGCATCCCAGACCGCCTTGCCATGCCCCTGCCCGCGCCAATGCGGATGGCAGATATAGAGCCCGATGAAGCCGAAACTGTGGTCATAGGCCACTGCCGCAATGCCGGCGACCATGGTGCCCCCGGCAAAGGCGCCGAGAAAGCCGTTTGGGTCGGCAGCATGGAAGGCGGCGGCATCCGCCAGACCGGGATTCCAGCCCTCATCCGCCGCCCAGTCGAGCAGCGTGCCAATCTCGTCCAGCGTCAGTCGGCGGATAGTGCGGCTCATGCGGGGGCAAATTCCTTGAGCGCGCCGGCATAGGGCTTGGCCAGGGGCGCGGCATAGGCGCCGCGCTTGCTGGTGCGCAGGCCCAGGGCCACCAGGGCCTCGGCCTGCTTGACCGCAGCGCCGACCCCGTCGATCACCGGCAGGCCGAATTCGCCGCTCAGCGTGCGCGCCAGATCGGCCATGCCGGCGCAGCCGAGGACGATGGCCTCGGCATTGTCCTCGGACAAAGCCCGGACGATTTCGTTGCGCAGCTTGTCGCGGGCGCCCGAATTGGGGTCTTCCAATGCCAGCACGGCAATATTGGCGGCGCGCACCCGTGCCCGTCCGGCCATGCCATAGCGCTGCACCAGTTCCTCGATGGGCACGCGCGAGCGCTCCATGGTGGTGACGACGGTAAAGCGCTTGGCGATGAAGGCAGCGGTGGCCAGCGCCGCCTCGCAGATGCCGATGACCGGGATCTGTGCCATGGCGCGCGCCGCGTCGAGCCCGGTATCATCGAAACAGGCAATGACGGCGGCCTCAGCCCCTGCCCGTTCGGCCGCGGCGATCTCCCTGAGCAGGCCGGGCAGCGCGAAAGCCTCGTCATAATAGCCTTCGATAGAGGCCGGCCCCATGCTGGAGGTCGCGGCGATGATCTCCGTACCCGGCGCCGCCACCAGCCGCGCGGCGGCGGCGATGGTCAGCGTCATGGAGGCGGTGGTGTTGGGATTGACGACGAGGATGGCGGTCATGGCTGGGCCCGGCGCCGGCCCAGCAGCAGGATGATGCCGACGGTCACGAGGATGATGAGAAAGGAAAAGACCGTCGTCACCGTGCCCAAGGCATAGAGGACCGGCGTCGTCACATTGGTGGTCATGCCATAGATTTCGAGCGGCAGCGTATTGGAACTGCCCGAGGTCATCAGCGTGCGGGCAAATTCGTCATAGCTCAGCGAAAAGCCGAACAGGCCGACACCCACCAGGCTGGGGGCGATCATGGGCAGCACGACATGGCGGAAGGTCTGCCAGGAACTGGCGCCGAGATCGCGCGCCGCCTCCTCATAGCTGGGCGAGAAGCGGTTGAAGACGGCAAACATGATGAGCACGCCAAAGGGCAGCGTCCAGGTGAGATGGGCGCCAAAGGCCGAGCTGAACCAGGCGGGCCGAAAGCCCAGCTGCTGGAACAGCACGCCAATGCCCAGCGAGACGATGATGGATGGCACGACGAGGCTCGCCACCGTCAGATAGAACAGTGGCGTGGCGCCGATAAAGCTGCGGCGGAAGGCGAGGCCAGCCAGGAGCGATACCAGGACGGTCGAGGCCATTACCATGAGCCCGAGCAGGAAGGAGCGGGTAAAGCTGGCGCCGAAATCGCCCACCGCCTGGGTCTCGAACAGGTTGGCGAACCAGCGCAGCGAGACGCCATTGAGCGGAAAGGTCAGCCCGCCCTGCGGCCCCTGGAAGGAGAGGATGAACACCGCCGAAAGCGGTCCATAGAGAAACAGCACGAAGAGGCCAAAGAAGGCGGCGAGGACATAGAAGCCGAAGCTGCGTTTTTCGTGACCCATGTCACAGCTCCTTGCGAATATCGACGATGCGCAGAATGCCCGCCACCATGAACAGGACCAGCACCAGCAGCACCACGGCATTGGCCGCAGCTGCCGGATATTGCAGCAGGCTCATCTGGTTGCGCATCATCAGCGCCACCGAGGCCGACTGACCGCCCGACATGACCTGCACGGTGGAGAAATCGGCCATGACCAGGGTCACCACGAAGATCGAGCCGATGGCAATGCCCGGCTTGGCCAAAGGCAGGATGACATTCCAGATGATCTGCCAGTCGCGGGCGCCGGCATCGCGCGCCGCCTCGACCAGGGAATGGTCGATGCGCATCATGGTGTTGAAGATCGGGGTGACCATGAAGAGCGTATAGAGGTGGACCATGGCCAGAATTACCGCAAAGTCGGAATAGAGCAGCCATTCGACGGGCTGGTCGACTATGCCGGCGCCCACCAGACCCGAATTGATCAGGCCGTTGCGGCCGAGCACGGGAATCCAGGAGATCATGCGGATGATATTGGAGGTGAGGAAAGGCACGGTGCAGACCAGGAACAGCACCATCTGCGTCGTGGCCGAGCGCACGTGGAAGGCCAGGAAATAGGCGACCCAGAAGCCGACAAAGGCGGTGATGGCCCAGACGATGGCGGCGAATTTGAGGGTGTTGAGATAGGTCTTCCAGGTCACCCAGGAGCCCAGACTCTCCTCGTAATTGAGCAGCATGAAATCGGGATACATGCCGGCAAAGTCGTAATCCCAGAAGCTGACGACCAGCAGCAGCAGGATGGGCAGAGCGAGAAAGAAGCCCAGGATCAGCAGCAGCGGCGTGGCCTGCAAATAGGGCGTGGCGCGGCTCAGCAGCGTGTTCATTTCCGATCTTTCTCCTGCTCGCAGTCTATACCCTCGCCTTTGGGGGAGGATAAGTCTGTGGCCTTCCCCCTTTTCGCGGGGGAAGGCCGAGTGTCGAGGCTGCGACTAGGCCGCGATGAACTCGTTCCAGCGGCGGACCATGTAGCGGTCTTCGTCCATCACCGAGTTCCAGCAGGCAACCTTGCCCATGCGCTCTTCGAAGGAGCCGCCATCGCGCACGGCGCCGGCCTTTTCCATGACCGTGCCATCTGGCGCCAGGATATCGCCCTGTGCCGGCTTGCCCTCGATCCAGTAGCCCCATTCATCGGCCGACATGTGCTCCTTGGCGGTGTCCATGGCGGCGGAATAATAGCCCTGGCGGTTGAGATAGCCGCCGACCCAGCCCGAGGTGTACCAGTTGATATATTCATAGGCCGCGTCGAGCTGGGCGCCTTCGAGATGGGCGGCAAGACCCAGGCCACCGCCCCAGGAGCGGTAGCCTTCCTTGAGGGGCTGATACTTGCAGGCAATGCCCTTGGAACGCACGGCGGCGACGGCCGGCGACCACATGGACTGGATCACCACTTCGCCCGAGCTCATCAGGTTGACGCTCTCGTCAAAGCTCTTCCAGAAGGCGCGGAACTGGCCGTCCTGCTTGGCCTTGATGAGGAAATCGATGGTGGCATCGATCTCGGCGGTGGTCATGTTGCCCTTGTCGCCATAGGTGATATTGCCCATGGCTTCCATGATCATGGCCGCATCCATGATGCCGATCGAGGGCACATTGATGATGGCCGTCTTGCCCTTGAAGGCGGGGTCCATGATGTCGGCCCAGCTGGTGATCTCGCGGCCGACCAGGTCGGGGCGAATGCCCAAGGTGTCGGCATTGTAAATGGTGGGGACCATGGTGAACCAGCCGGTTTCGCCGGCGGCAAAGGTGGTGCTGCCGGGGCCGTCGACAAAGCCCACGGTATGGGGCGCGGTGCCCTGGGCGATGACGCTGTCGGGCAGGAGTTTGCCGGTTTTGAACAGCGGCACGATCTTGTCGTAATAGGTCAGCCGGCTGGTATCCATGGGCTGGATAACGCCGGTGGGGAAGACCTTTTTGAGGATCCAGTATTCGATATCGGCAATGTCATAGCTGTCGGGCTGAGTGACGGCGCGCTGGGCGGCGGCGTCGGAATCGGTGGCGGTCATTTCCAGCGTGATGCCGAGGTCTTCCTTGCACTTTTCGGCAATGGCATTGAGGTTGGACACGCCGGTGCCGAACTGGCGCAGGGTGATCGGGTTCTGCGCCCAGATGGTGGGGAAGCCGGTAATGGCACCCGAACCAACAGCAGCGCCGGCAACGGCGGCAGCGCCAGTCTTGAGCAGATTACGGCGGGTAATGCCTTTGGTCTTGGTCATGTCAGTCATAGCCTTGTCCCTGTGTTGCTATTGATGGTTGCCTAATCGGGGCGGCCGAGAACGATGGCGTCCTCGGCGTCCCAATGGAGGGGCACCGCATCGCCCACCGCGACGGGCGTCGCGTAAAAGGCGCGGTCGGTGATGATGGCGGTGAATTCGGCAATGCCGGCGCCTTCGATGGTGAGCTTGATCGTGGCGCCGCGATATTCGAGATTGGTGACGAGGCCGGTAAAGCCGAGGCCCTTGACGGGGCTCTCGCCGATCCGGACGTGATCGGTGCGGATGGCGGCATCCACCATGGTGCCGGCCGGCACGGCGGCGCCGGTGGCGGTGAAGGTGCCGCCGCCGAGCACGTCGAAGCTGACCAGACCATTGGTCGCGCCGGCGGCCTTGCCGGCAATGACATTGTGATCGCCCATGAAGCGGGCAACAAAGGCGGTGGCCGGACGTTCGAAGACCTCGCGCGGGCTGGCCGCCTGTTCGATGCGCCCGTCATTCATCACCACGACGAGATCGGCCAAAGCCATGGCTTCTTCCTGGCTATGGGTGACGTGGACAAAGGTGATGCCGAGCTGCTTCTGCAGCTTTTTCAGTTCGGCGCGCATGCGGATCTTGAGGAAGGGGTCGAGGGCCGAAAGCGGCTCGTCGAGCAGCAGGGCCTCGGGGTCGGTGATCAGGGCGCGGGCCAGCGCCACGCGCTGCTGCTGGCCGCCCGAAAGCTGGGCCGGGCGGCGGGTGGCATAGGCCTCCATCTGCATCAGCTTGAGCATGTCGAGGGCCTTGGCCCGGCGGGTATCCTTGTCGACGCCGGCCATCTTGAGGCTGAAGGCGACATTGTCGATCAGGTCGAGATGGGGAAACAGCGCATAGGACTGGAACATCATGGCCGTGCCGCGCTTGGCCGGCGGCAGGTCGGTCACCACATTATTGCCCAGGCGGATATCGCCGATGGAGACGCTTTCGTGGCCGGCAATCATGCGCAGGGTCGAGGATTTGCCGCAGCCCGAGGGGCCGAGCAGGCAGCAATAGCTGCCGGCCGGGATGCGCAGCGAAATGGCGTCGACGGCAGTGGTCCTGCCGTAGATTTTCGACACCAAGGCCATTTCGATCTCGGCGGCTTTGGTCATGCAGCGTCCCCCGGTTTGCGGGAGATGTCATGCATCTGCCGTGCCAGATCGGGGCGCCGCGCTTAAGTCATTGAATCACCTTTTGAATCTGGAATTCAACCATCGCCCATCAATTACGCATATCCCCACGACGCCCATATTTTACGCAATCGAATGCAAGCCGCGCTGAAATTGTATGCAATCCTGGCCGCGATCGTGTGCGACATTTTTCTTTAATCGCCCGTCGATTGTTCCTATGAAGGAGCAGCAGGTGATTTCATGACGCTCGACCAATCCGCCATTCTGCCTCCCTTTGCCGGCGAAGACCGCGCCGCCACCATTCGCGACCATTTGCGCGATGCCATTGTCGACCGGCGGCTGGCGCCGGGCACAAAATTATCAGAAGCCGAAGTGGGCGTGCTGTTTGATGTCAGCCGGACCGTGGTGCGCGCGGCCCTGCAGGCGCTCGCCTTTGAGGGCCTGGTCAGGACCGAGCGCAATCGCGGCGCCTTTGTCGCCAATCCGACACCCGAAGAGGCAAGGCAGGTGTTCGATTCGCGCCGGCTGATCGAACCGGGCATTGCCCGCGCCGCCGCGGCGGCCGGCCTCACGCCCGCGGATCGCGACCTGTTTGCGACGCTGCTGGCCGAGGAAACCAGGCTGCTCAGCGAACGTGGCCCCGTGGCGCGGCGCGCAGAAATCCGCGCCTCGGGCGACTTTCACCTGCTGCTGGCAACCGTGGCGGGCAATGTCATCCTGCTGCGCTTCATGGAGGAGCTGGTGGCGCGCTCCTCGCTGGTGATCGCGCTCTATGGCAATTCGGGCGCCTCCAGCTGCGGCCATGGCGAACATGCCGCGATTCTGGGCGCGCTCGAAGCGGGCGATGGCGAGCGGGCGGCGGCACTGCTGATCAGCCATATCGACCATATCGAGGCCGATCTCGACCTGCGCAGCACGACCGGCCTGCCCCTGCGCGAGGCGCTGGCGCGCTAGAGCTTGTAGATACGCTCGGCATTGGCATGCAGCAAGCTGGCCTTTTCGGCATCGCTGGCGCCGGCAATGATGGCATGGGTGGCCTCGACCCAGCGGGTCAGCGAGCCGGTCAGGCAGACCACGGGATGATCGCTGCCCCAGACCACGCGGTCCCAGCCAAAGGCCTCGACGAGGTGCTCGACATAGGGGCGGATCGTGTCGACGGTCCAGTCGGTGCCGGCATAGGCCACTACACCTGAAACCTTGGCCATCACATTGGGCAGCCTGGCGATGTTGCTGATAGCTTCACGCCATGGATCAAGCCCCGTGCCGGTAATGTCGGGCACGCCGCAATGGTCGAGGATAAAGGTCACGTCCGGCGCGCGCTCGGCCAGCATCTGACCAATGGGTAGCTGATCGGCGCGGACGCAGAGGTCAAAGCTCAGATCATAATCGGGCAGATGGCGGATGTTCTCGACGAAAAGGTCGGACTGGCTGAGGTCGTCGGGCGCTTCATGCAGGATGCGGCGCACGCCCTTGACATGGGCATGGTCGCTAAGCCGTTCAATCTGATCGACAAAATTCATGTGTTCGGGGCGGCAGGCGGCGATGGCGCCGGCAATGCGGGGCAAAGTGAGAACGAATTCGGTCTCGGCCAGCATATCGGCTTCGGCGACATCGACTTCCATATGCAGCGCGGATTCGATGCCCAGCGGCAGGGCTTCGGCGAAATAGTCGTTGATATTCCAAGGCTTATCGATGCTCGGCCGGTTAGCCAACCAGGGATAGCGGAAGCGGTCGGGATAGATCAGATGCAGGTGCGTATCGACAATGCGCATGGTTTTCCTTCCTCCCGGGGCGCCGGACATTCGATCTCTCACACCCTTTTGCCCCAAACCGTTAGCATATTGTCAGCCGCGTGCATGACCCAATCGTGCCGAGCGGCAAAAGCCGGCGCGATTGGTGCTTTTGGGGATGGAATTGGCCGCGCCAGTGTGAACAGCATGCGCCAAGATGCATCGGCGCAGGCCAGATGCGCATAGAAAACAGGACCAAGAGCATGGCCGACCTCAAAGGCAAGATCGTTCTCATCACCGCTGCGGCGCAGGGCATTGGCAGGGCCTCGGTGGAGGCCTTCGTGGCGGCCGGCGCCCGCGTGATCGCCACCGATGTCAATGAAGGCAAGCTGGCCGAGCTCGCGGGCATGGCGAATGTGACGACGCGGGTGCTCGACGTGCGGTCGGCGGCAGCGGTGCAGCAGGCGGTGGCCGAGATCGGGCAGATCGACGTGCTGTTCAACTGCGCCGGCGTGGTGCATTCGGGCACGGTGCTCGAGATGAGCGATGCCGATCTCGACTTTGCCTTCGACCTCAATATCAAGGCGCAGATCCGCACGGTTCAGGCCGTGCTGCCGCAAATGCTGGCGCGGCGCGACGGCGCCATCATCAATATGGCGACGGTGGCCAGCTCGGTCAAAGGCGTGCCCAACCGCGCCGCCTATACGATTTCCAAGGCGGCTGTCATCGGGCTGACCAAGTCGATCGCGGCCGATTTCACCCCGCAGGGCATCCGCGTCAATGCCATCTGTCCGGGCACGGTGGACAGCCCGTCACTGCATGAGCGCTGGCACGCGACCGGGGATTTCGAGGCGGCCAAGGCAGCCTTCATCGCCCGCCAGCCGATCGGCCGCATTGCCCGGCCCGAAGAGGTGGCGGACCTGGCCGTCTATCTGGCCGGGGCGACCTATACGACCGGGCAGATCCACATCATCGATGGCGGCTGGACGGCGTAGGCGCCGCGAGGGGCAAGGGCAGCGGCGGGGAAAAGCCCCGGAAACCGGGAGAAAATCCTTTCTCCCGGCGCGCCAAAATCCATCTTTACATATAATAGTACTTTATATAGCGTCCTCTCATCGCCGCAGGTGAACACATCGCGGCGACCATTTTGGGAGGACATCGTGACCATTATCACCAAGCTCGCCATCGCGGCGAGCCTCGCTACCGCTTTGACTTCTGTCAGCATCGCGCAGGAAAACCTCAAGGGCCTCGTCGTCGGGTTCAGCCAGATCGGCTCGGAATCGGGCTGGCGCGCTGCCGAGACCTCGGTGACCAAGCAGGAAGCCGAGGCGCGCGGCGTCGACCTCAAATTTGCCGATGCGCAGCAGAAGCAGGAAAACCAGATCAAGGCCATTCGCGGCTTCATCGCCCAGGGCGTCGATGCCATCATGGTGGCGCCCGTCGTCGCCACCGGCTGGGACGATGTGCTGACCGAGGCCAAGGAAGCCGAGATTCCGGTGATCCTGCTCGATCGCGGCGTCGATGCGCCGGAAGATCTCTACCTCACCTCCGTAGCCTCCGACCAGGTCAAGGAAGGCCGGGTTGCCGGCGAGTGGCTGGTGGCCGAAGTGGGCGATGCCGACTGCAAGATCGTCGAACTGCAGGGCACGGTCGGCTCGACCCCGGCCATCAACCGCAAGCAGGGCTTTGAAGAGGCCATTGCCGGCCATGCCAACCTGACCATTGCGCGCAGCCAGACCGGCGACTTTACCCGCTCCAAGGGCAAGGAAGTGATGGAAGGCTTCATCAAGGCGGAAAATGGCGGCGCCGATATCTGCGCGGTCTATGCGCATAATGACGACATGGCCGTGGGCGCCATCCAGGCGATCAAGGATGCCGGCCTCAAGCCGGGCACCGATATCAAGGTGGTGTCCATCGACGCCGTGCCGGATATCTTCGCCGCCATGGTGGCCGGGGAAGCCAATGCCACGGTGGAACTGACCCCCAATATGGCCGGCCCCGCCTTTGATGCACTGTCTGCCTATCTGGCCGATGGCACGATGCCGGAAAAGTTCATCATCACCGAGTCCAAGCTCTATACCCCGGCTGACGATCCGCAGGGCGAATACGACACCCGCAAGGGCCTGGGCTACTAAGCGAAGACTTCAGCGGCTCACCGCTGCTAGCATGCCCCGATCTGCCTCCCTCCCCCTTGCGGGGAGGGAGTGAGGATGGGGGTTTTGGGCTGCCGGCATGGGTTCTCGCCATTCGGGCGTGCGGCCGCGCGGACAGCCCCACCCTGATCCCGCCCCACAAGGGGAGGGAGACGACGGAGAATTCGGTGGCACCGATAAGGATAACGGCATGACCGATACCGACTACGTGCTCGAAGCGCGCGGCATCAGCAAGATATTCGGCGGCCATACGGCGCTCGACAGCGTGGATTTCGGCCTGCGCGGCGGGGAAGTGCATGCGCTGCTGGGCGAGAACGGGGCCGGCAAATCCACCCTGATCAAGATCCTGACCGGCGCCTATCAGCCCGATGGCGGCATGGTGCTGGTCGACGGCCAGAAGGTGGTGCTGGACAATCCGCTGCATGCCCAGACCCATGGCATTGGCACGGTCTATCAGGAGGTCAACCTGCTGCCCAACCGCTCGGTGGCGGAGAACCTTTATCTCGGGCACCAGCCGACGCGGTTCGGCCTGGTCGACCACCGCAAGATGGAGGCCGATGCCAAGGTGCTGCTGACGCGCTATGGGCTCAAAATCGACCCCGGCAGCGAGCTGGGCAGCCATTCGGTGGCGGTGCAGCAGATCGTGGCCATTGCCCGCGCCGTGGCCCTGTCGGGCAAGGTGCTGATCCTGGACGAACCCACGGCCAGCCTTGACCGGCTGGAAGTGGAGCGGCTGTTCGAGGTGATCGGCGAGCTCAAGCGCAGCGGCCTTGCCATCATCTTCATTACCCATTTCCTCGACCAGGTCTTCGCCATTGCCGACCGGGTGACGGTGCTGCGCAATGGCAAGCTGGTCGAGACGCGCCTGCTCGACAGCCTCAACCGCACCGATGTGGTGCGGCTGATGCTGGGCAAGGACATTGCCTTCAATGGCGCTACCGATCTCGAGCCGGATGCGGCCCATAGCGACGTGCTGCTCGAGTTTGCCGGCTTTGGCCGCAAGGGCGCGGTACAGCCCTTCGACCTGACCATTCACAAGGGCGAGGTGATCGGGGTGGCCGGACTGCTCGGATCCGGCCGCACCGAACTGGCGCGCATCATGTTCGGCGCCGACCCGGCCGACCAGGGCACGGTGACGATCGGCGGCAAGCCCGGCAGCATCCGCCATACCAGTGACGCCATCGGCCACCGCTTCGGCTTCTGCCCGGAAGACCGCAAGGCCGAAGGCATTTTCGGCGACC
This sequence comes from uncultured Devosia sp., assembly GCA_963975335.1. Classification (GTDB taxonomy): domain Bacteria; phylum Pseudomonadota; class Alphaproteobacteria; order Rhizobiales; family Devosiaceae; genus Devosia. The sequence goes on from CAXBHD010000050.1 coordinate 13,358, forward strand.
TGTCGGTACGCGAGAACATCGTCATCGCGCTGCAGGGCAAGCTGGGCTGGTTCCGCGCGCTCAACCGGGACGAGCAGCTCGAAATCGCCGGCGACTTTGCCGAATCCATGGATATCCGCGCGGCCTCGCTCGACATGCCGGTCAAGCTGCTGTCGGGCGGCAACCAGCAGAAGGTGATCCTGTCGCGCTGGCTGGCGACCGATCCGGCCTTTCTGATCCTCGACGAGCCCACCCGCGGCATCGATGTCGGCGCCCATGCCGAAATCGTCCGCACCATCAACCGGCTGCGCGACGACGGCATGGCCATGCTGGTGATCTCGTCGGAACTCGACGAAGTGGTCGCCTATAGTTCGCGCATCGTGGTGATGCGGGACCGAGAAATGGTCGCCGAACTGCGCGGCAAGAATATCAATCCCGGAGTGATCGTGCAGGCCATTGCCAACCATACCGAAGAGGCCGCGTCATGAAGCGGCTGCGTCTCGAACGCCTGGCCAGTCCACAGCTGATCGCCCTGGTCAGCGTGCTGCTGGTCAACTGGATCCTGTTTCCCAATTTCTTCAACGTCACCTGGCAGGACGGGCGCTTTTTCGGCAGCTTCATCGACGTGCTCAACCGGGGCGCGCCGGTGGCGATCCTTGCCGTCGGCATGACCGGGGTGATCGCCACCAAGGGGGTCGACCTGTCGGTGGGCGCGATCATGGCCGTGTGCGGCGCCGTGGCCGCCACCATGGTGGTGGCCGGCTATCCGGCGCCGCTGGCCGTGGCGGCAGCCCTGTCGGTGGGGCTGCTATGCGGGCTGTGGAACGGGTTTCTGGTGGCCGTGCTCGATATCCAGCCGATCATCGCCACGCTGGTGCTGATGGTGGCGGGGCGCGGCATTGCCCAGCTGATCACCGAAGGCTCGATCGTCACCTTCAATGACCCCGTGCTGATCTTTATCGGCACCGGCTCGTTTCTCGGCTTTCCCATGGCGGCCGTCATCGCCGTTACGCTGATGGCGCTGGTCAGCCTGCTGGTGCGCCGCACGGCCATCGGCCTGTTCGTCCAGGCCATCGGCGTCAACCGCGCCGCCGCATCGCTGTCGGGCATACGCAGCCGCATGCTGCTGATGCTGGTCTATGCGCTATCGGGATTTTGCGCGGCCATTGCCGGCATTGTGGTGGCCGGGGATATCCGCGGCGCCGACGCCAATAATTCGGGCCTGTGGCTGGAGCTCGACGCGATCCTGGCCGTGGTGATCGGCGGCACCTCGCTGCTGGGCGGCAAATTCTCCATCCCCATGGCGGTGGTCGGGGCGCTCATCATCCAGGCGATGAATACCGGCATTCTGGTGTCGGGCTTTCCGCCCGAATTCAACCTCGTGGTCAAGGCCGGCATGATCATCCTGATCCTGCTGATCCAGTCGCCCTATGCCGCCCTGCCCTTCCGGCGGCGCGCCGCAGTTTCGAGCAAGGCAATCTCCAAATGAAACGCAGCCTGCGCCCCCTGGCCGCCACGGCGGTGATCTTCCTGATCGCCTATGCCGTCAGCGTGCTGCAATTTCCCAATATGCTGTCGACCCGCGTGCTGGGCAATTTTCTCACCGACAATGCCTTTTTGGGCATTACCGCGGTGGGGATGACCTTTGTCATCATTTCGGGCGGCATCGACCTGTCGGTGGGCGCGGTGATCGGGTTTACCGGCGTGCTGATCGCCGTGCTGGTCAGCTGGCTGGGCTTTCACCCGCTGGCCGCCTTTGCCATTGCGCTGGGGGTGGCGGGGCTGTTCGGCGCGGCCATGGGCTTTACCATCCATTATCTGCAGGTGCCGTCCTTCATCGTGACACTGGCCGGCATGTTCCTGGCGCGCGGCGGGGCCTCCATCATCACCCAGGATTCGGTGCCGATCCGGCATGAATTCTACGACACGCTGGGCGATCTGATGATCCGCCTGCCCGGCGGCGGCCGGCTGAGCTTTATCGGCATGCTGATGATCGTGGTGTTTCTGGGCGGGGCGCTTTTGGCGCATCGCACCAGGTTCGGCTCCTATGTCTATGCGCTGGGCGGCAATGCCGTATCAGCCTCGCTGATGGGCGTGCCAGTGGCGCAGACGACGGTGCAGATCTATATGCTGTCGAGCATGCTGGCGGCCTTGGCGGGAATCGTGTTTTCGCTCTACACCTCGGCAGGGTATCCGCTGGCGGCGGTGGGCGTGGAGCTCGATGCCATCAGCGCGGTGGTGATCGGCGGCACGCTGCTGACCGGCGGCTACGGGTTTGTGCTGGGCACGTTTATCGGCGTGATGCTGCTGGGCCTGGTACAGACCTACATCATCTTTGACGGGACGCTGTCGAGCTGGTGGACCAAGATCGTCATCGGCGTGCTGCTGTTCCTGTTCATCGTCCTGCAGCGCATCATCTTTGCGGCCTCCACCCCTGGAGAGAAGTCGCCCGAGAAAGCGTAGCATGATCGAAGCAGGCAGCCTTATTCGCTCATTGTCCGGGCGACCCGCTGCACGGAATTTCCACACTTTCGTCATCAACGAGATCGG
>CAXBHD010000051.1:0-15822 GCA_963975335.1 uncultured Devosia sp.
GGTCGGGATACATATTGCCCGAGCTATTGGCATCGGCGGCCACCTGCCAGCCACTGAGATAGATGGCCTTGAGCCCGGCCTTGACCTGCTGCACCGCCTGATTGCCGGTAAAGGTGCCCAGCGTCGGCACGAAATCCTCGCTATGCAGCAATTCCCATAGCCGCCGGGCGCCATTCTCGGCCAGCGTGTGCCGGATCGGCAGCGAGCCGGCCAGCCGGCTCACATCGGCCTGGCTATAGGTTCGCTCGACATGGCGCCAGCGATCAGGCGCATAGTCGGGGGCGGGGAAGGCTTGGGGCAGCATGGGTTTGTCGAGCATGTCGATCTCCTCAGTTTGGACATGGCTCCGCCGGTCCGGTAGGCCGGCGGTGATGATGATTCACGTGGAACAAGGGGCGGGCCGGCCATATCGGGGGCCCGGCACTGGCCGAGGCAGTGGCGCCTTGGTGCCACGAAGCCGGTCCGCCAGGCGCGCCACGAGGGCGCCTGCAGGCTGGCGCCTAGCCCAGGACCCTGCGGCTGAACGTGGCCGCGATCAGGCCCTCGCCGGAAAACAGCGCCGTGCTGCCCTCGGCGCCGACCAGGGAAAACTGGTGCCGGCCGATCTTGCCGGCAATGGCATAGCCCTGGGCTGCCAGATCGGCCGCCTTGAACTGGGCCATGGCCGCGCTGGCACTGGGGGCAATGATGGTCAGATATTCCTCGCGTTCGCTGACTGCCGGGCTCATCCTAAAGTCTCCTCACTCTGTTGCTGTAAATATTTGACAAGTGGCGACCACATGCAAGAAATAAGCGCCATAGGCCCAGTAAACCTGTCAATCGCCACACAGCGCGCGCGCAGTATTTGTAAAGCCTGTAAATAATTGGCGAGGAGGCCAAGATGAACCAGACCCTGGACGGCCAGATCGGCGGCGCCATCAAGCGCTTGCGCCGGGCCCGCAGCCTGGCCCAGGCGGACCTGGCCGCGGCGCTGGGCATTTCCGCCAGCTATCTCAACCTGATCGAACACAACCGGCGCAAGGTAACCGTGCCGCTGCTCTTTGCCATTGCCGGCTATTTCGGCGTGGAACCGGGCGAGCTGGTCGATAGCGACGAGGGGCGGCTGCTGGGCGACCTAATGGAGGCCTTTGGCGATGACCTCTTCGCCGATAGCGACGTGACCAATCTCGATATCCGCGACCTGGTTCAGGCCAATCCGGCCGCCGCCCGCGCCATGCTGCGCCTCTATGACCGCTATCGCCTGGTCGGCAAGGCAGGATCAGCCCCCAGCGCGCCGGGCCAGGCCGAGCCCTTCCACCTGGCGACCGACGCGATTTCCGATTTCCTGCAGGAAAATGCCAATCACTTCCCGGCGCTGGAGGCGGCGGCCGAGCGCATGCGGGCCGATATCGACCGCGCCGGAGACAGCCTGGAACTGGGCCTGCGCTCCTATCTGCTCAATGTCTTTGGCATCGAGCAACGCCTGGCCTCGCTGCCCCAGGGCATAGCCCGTCAACTCGATACCGCCCGCCAGCTCCTGCTGATCGCCGATATCCTGCCGGCCGAATCCGCCCTTTTCCTGGTTGCCCATCAGCTGGGCGTGCTGGCGGCGGGGCGCGAAATCGAGGCCATCATTGCCGCTGCCGGCCTGCCGGAAGGCGATGCCCCGATGCTGGCGGCCAATGTGCTGGCGGCCTATTTCGCCGCTGCCCTGGTCATGCCCTATGACCCCTTCCTGCGCGCCTGTCGTGACTATCGCTATGACATCGAGCGCATTGCCCGCCGCTTTGGCGCCAGTTTCGAGCAGGTCTGCCACCGCATGACGACGCTGCAGCGTCCCGGTGCCACGGGCATCCCGCTCCATCTCGTGCGCACCGATATTGCCGGCAATATTTCCAAGCGCTTTTCGCTCTCGGGCATCCATATTCCGCGCCATTCGGGCGCCTGCCCGCGCTGGAACATCTATTCGGCCTTTCTGGCCCCCGAGCGCATCAACCTGCAGGTCAGCCAGATGCCGGACGGCCAGCGCTATTTCTGCATTGCCCGTACCATTGTCAAAGGCGACCACCGCTATAATGCGCCGCGCCGCTATCTCTCGATCGGCCTGGGCTGTTCGATCCAGCATGCAAAGGAGATGATCTATGCCGATGGCATGGACCTGGCCGGCGACAGCCAGCTGGTGCCCATCGGCATCGGTTGCCGCATCTGTCCGCGCCTGCAATGCGGCCAGCGCGCCCATCCCCCCGCCGACCACCGCTTCGCGCTTGATCCCAACCGGCGCCCGGAAAGCCTTTACGGGCATATGGCTTAGGCCCGCGTCGCCGCGGTCGCGACCCTATCCCGGCAGATCGGCCCGGCCACCGGGGCCTTCATGCTGCCAGCTCTCGCGCCAGTCGCGTTCGAGCACGGCCCGCCGCTTGCCATAGCGCTGCTCGGTCAGCGTCAGCGCCACGATGCGGTCGGTGCGGAAATTGCGGAAGGCCGCCCGCAGGCAGCACCAGGCGGCAATGGTCTGCTTGCCCTCGTAATAGGCCAGCTGCACCGGCCAGATCACCCGCTCGCTGGGCGTGCCGGCCTCGTCCTGATAGGCAATCTGCAGCGCCTTTTCCGTGCGTATGGCCTGGCGCACCTGACCCAGGATCGGCATCGGGCGGCGGGAATTGGCGCTCCACACGGCCACCGGCCAGAGCCCGGTATCATTGATGCGGTCGCGCAGATCCTCGGGCGAGGCAGTGGCGATCTTGGCCAGGGCGTTCCGCGCCGCGGCCCCCAGCCCGTCATCGGGCTGCGCGCCCACCCAGCGGGCGCCCAGCACCAGGGCCTCGAGCTCCTCGACGGTAAACATCAGCGGCGGCAGGAAGAAACCGGGTTTCAGCATATAGCCCACCCCGGCCTCGCCATCGATCGGCGCGCCCAGGCCGATAAGCGTCTGCACGTCGCGATAGAGCGTGCGCACCGAGACGCCCTGCTCTTCGGCAAGGCTGGCCGCCGTGACCGGCCTGCGGTGGCGCCGCAGCGCATCCATGACGGCAAACAGGCGCTGCGTCTTGTCCATGTTTCGTTCTCCCGCCCCAACTGGATGCCAGATTCTGTGCATGGGGCCAACACCCCCACCCGCCCCCGCCGCTTGGTGGGGCGGGCGCAAGGATGGGCTCCGCGCCCCCATAGCGGGCTAGGAAATCTGGCCATGAAAGGCGCGGATGTCATGGGCCATGGCTTCGGGCACTTCAAGGGCCGGGAAGTGGCCGCCTTGATCGAGCGCCGTCCACCGCACGATGTTGCGCAGATGCCGCTCCCCCCAGGCGCGCGGCGCCGGATTGTCGGCCGGTGGCAGCAGCACGGCATGGGGCACGTCGTGTTCGGGCGCCTTCTGGATCAGGTCGCGATCGGCAAAGGCCTCCTTGTAGAGCCGTACCGAACTGCCAATGGTCTGGGTGAACCAGTAGACCGAAAGAATCGTCGCCAGGTCGTCGAACTCGAAGGCATTGGCAATGTCCCCGCCATCATCGCTCCAGCTGCGATATTTCTCGAGGATCCAGGCGGCCAGCCCGGCCGGGGAATCGTTGAGCCCCACGGCCAGCGTCGCCGGCTTGGTGCCCTGGATCATGGCATAGGCGCTTTCGGCAAAGGTCCAGTAATCGACCTTGCCGAAATAGGCCGCTTCCTCGGCAGTCGGCTCGTCCGGGCGCGCAAAGCCCGAATAGACATTGACGTAATGCGCCCCGATCAGCCGCTGCGGAAAGTCGCGCACCAGCGCCATTTCGGTGCCCCCGCCCATATCCGAACCGGACATCAGGAATTTTTCATAGCCCAGCCGCGTCATCAGCTCGGCCCAGAGCGGCGCCACGGCGCTGAGATTCATGCCCGGCCGGGTCGGCTGGCCCGAAAAGCCAAAGCCGGGCAGCGAGGGAATGACGACATCGAAAGCCAGCCCATCCACCGGCGCGGTCAGCAGCGGCACCAGCGGCAGCAGCTCGACGAAATTGGATGGCCAGCCATTGGTGAGCAGGATCGGCACATTGGTCTGGCCGCGGCCGCGCATATGGACAAAATGCACCGTCTCGCCATCGATCTCCTCGATGAAATGGGCAAAGCTGTTGAGCCGGGCCTCGGCGGCGCGCCAGTCATAGTGGTTGCCCCAATAGGCGACGAAGCGGCGCAGGAAACCGTCCTCGGTGCCATAATCCCAGCCGACGCCTTCCAGGGTCCTGGGGAAGCGCGTGGCGGCAAGGCGGGCCTTGAGGTCGGCAATCTCGGCCTCGGGAATGGCGATGGTGAAGGGCTTGGGCATGGTGTCTCTCCGGTTGTCGGAGAGACCATGCCGCATGGCCCTGACAGGCGGTGGCAGCAAGGCTGCTGACACGATCTGGCAGGGTGCTCGTTCCGTCGCCCTTGTGGGAGACGCGCCCGGCCGCCGCCTGCGTGGCTCCCTCAGGGGGAGGGAAGAACCGCTGCCTAGCCGATCTCGATCTCGCACCAGTGGCTATAGGGTCGCTCGGGCGAATAGATCACATTGGGGAAGTGCGGATTGTGCACGGCATCGGCAAAGGCCTGGTCTTCAAGGCAGAAGCCGGCATGTTTCTTGTAGCTCTTGCCGTTGAGACCGGGCACCGCAATGTCGGTCCAGACGCCATTATAGACCTGTACGCCCGGCCGGTCGCTCCAGAGCTTGAGGCTCAGTGCCTGATCGGGCCCCACCACGGTGGCGATCGGATCGGCCAGCTTGCGGCCGGTATCGAGCACCAGGCCCATATCGTAATCCACCGGCTGGCCGGCGCTATCGCGCATGATCCGCGGCTTGCGCAAATCATAAATGGTGCCGGCCGAAGGCAGGATGGCGCCGGTGGGCGCCAGGTCGTCGCCCAGTTCGGTATAGGCGCTCGAATTGACCTGGATGGAATGGTCGAGCACCGTATCGCTCGTGCCCAGGTTGAAATATTGGTGCTGCACCAGGCTGATCGGCGTCGCCTGGTCGGTCGTGGCATAGAGCTCGAGCCGCAGCGCATTGCCCTTGAGGCTATAGGTCGCCGAAAAGTTGACATTGCCCGGATAGCCCATGGCGCCGTCGGGCGAAAAATGCGTGAAGCGCACGGCATTATTGGCCTCGTCGGCCTGGCCCTTCCAGACCTGGCGGCCCAGGCCCTCGCTGCCGCCATGCAGCTGCAGATCGCCCGCATTGGCCGGCAGGCGATAGGTCATGCCGTTGAGATCAAAGGCCGCGCCCTTGATGCGGTTGGCGACGCGCCCGGCCAGGGCGCCGAAATGCGGGCTGTGCTCGACATAGGCGTCAAGCCCCTCAAAGCCCAGCACCACCGTGCGCTCGCCGCCCGCCACCGGCACGCGCCAGTCGCGCACCGCCACGCCAAAGCCGATCAGATCGACGCGCACGCCGGTATCGCTGACCAGCGAAAACTGGTCGACGCGCTTGTCGTCATGCGTGCCGAAGGTTGAAACTGCAATGGCCATGGCTCTTCTCCCCATCAATTGGCGCAAAGCTCTAGCCTGCTTTTCCGTGTGCCTGCAACGTTGCCCTTGACCTTTGCGCGGTGCCTGTCGAAGCTTGCGCCAGCAAAACCAGGAGACTTCGTGCCCGAAATCGGTCTGCAGCGCCGCGCCACCGTCCATGACGTGGCCCGAAAAGCCGGCGTTTCGCTGGCCACCGTCGACCGCGTGCTCAATGGCCGCCCGGGCGTGCGCGCCGCCACGGCGCAAAAGGTCGAGGCCGCCATTGCCGCCATTGGCTTTCAGCGCGATCTCAGCGCCTCGCTGCTGGCCCGCGCCCGCGACCTCCGGCTGACCTTCATCATTCCCGACGGCGCCAATGAATTCATGACCAGCCTGGCCGAGGCGGTGGCGCGCCGGGCCGGCCAGGCACTTACAGACCGCATGTATGTTGTGACGCGGCGGATTCCCCCGCTCGATGGCGCCGCCCTGGCCCAGAGTCTCGACAGCCTCGATCCGGGCGACTGTGACTGCGCCGTGATCGTGGCCAGCCAGGAGCCGGTCGTGGTCGCCGCCGTCGATGCCGCCAGCCGGCGCGGCGTCGTGGTGATGACCCTGGTCTCGGACCTGCCCGATACGCTGCGCCGCCACTTCATCGGCATCGACAATATCGCCGCCGGCCGCACCGCCGCCGCTTTGCTGGGCCGGTTTCTGCCCCAGGGCGGCGAGGTTGCCGTCATTGCCGGCTCGCTGCATCTGCGCGACCATGCCGATCGCCTTTCCGGCTTTGCCAGCGCCCTGGCCGAACAATTCCCCGCCATTACCCTGATCGGGCCGATCGAGGGCCATGACGAGCGCGGTGAAACCGAAAAGCTGGTGGGCACCATGCTGGCCCGCCATCCCGATCTGGCCGGCATTTACAATCTGGGTGCCGGTAATGCCGGCCTGGTGGCGGCGCTCGAGGGATCGAGCCGGGCGGGCGCCATCCGGGTGATCGCCCATGAACTGACCGAGCCGACCCGCCGCGGCCTCAAATCGGGCGTCATCGACGTGGTGCTCGACCAGAATCCGGATGGCGAAATCCGCGCCGCCTTGACCGCCGCAAGGGCCCTGGCTTTGGGCGGAAATGGCCAGGCCGTCGACGACCCCATTGAAATCGGTATTTTCCTGCGCGACAATCTGCGCTAAGAACAGCGCCAATCAACCAGACTGGCGGGGCCCGAAAACGGGCCGGGAGGACGTTTCTATGTTTGTGCTACCGCTTTATGAGGTACGTGCCTCATGACTTTTCTCGGCATTGATATCGGCACGTCCGGCGTCAAGGCGCTGCTGATCGACGCTGCCGGCCGCGCGCTGGGCGAGGCCACGGCCGCCGCGGTCGAGCCGGTCCGTCCCCATCCCGGCTGGTCCGAGCAGAACCCGGCCGACTGGTGGACGGCGACCCTGGCCGCTATCGACAAGCTGTCCCAGTCCCACCCCAGCGAACTGGCCGCCGTGCGCGGCATTGGCCTGTCCGGCCATATGCATGGCGCCACCCTGCTCGACAGCCATGACCAGGTGCTGCGCCCCTGCATCCTGTGGAATGACGGCCGCTCGGCCGCCGAGTGCCGCGAAATGGAAGCGGCCCTGCCCTCCCTGCGCGCCTTGGCCGGCAATATCGCCATGCCCGGCTTTACCGCGCCCAAGCTTGCCTGGGTGCGCAAGCATGAGCCCGAGATTTTTGCCAAGGTCGCCAAGGTGCTGCTGCCCAAGGCCTATATCCGCCTGCTGCTGACCGGCGAGCATGTCGAGGACATGAGTGACGCCGCCGGCACGCTCTGGCTCGATGTCGGCAAGCGCGACTGGTCCGACGAGCTTTTGGCCGTTACCGGGCTCAATCGCAGCCACATGCCGCGTCTGGTCGAAGGCTCCGACCCCTCCGGCACGCTCAAGCGCGAATTCGCCCAGCGCTGGGGCATGGATGCCAATGTCGTCGTGGCCGGCGGCGCCGGCGACAATGCCGCGGCCGCCTGCGGCATCGGCGCCATCCGTCCCGGCGAGGGCTTTGTTTCGCTCGGCACCTCGGGCGTGCTCTTTGTCTCCAATGACCGGTTCCGCCCCAATACCGAGGGCGCCGTCCATGCCTTCTGCCACGCTGTGCCCGATACCTGGCACCAGATGGGCGTCATCCTCTCCGCTACCGATTCGCTGAACTGGCTGAGCAAGCTCACCGGCCAGCAGCCGGCGGCTCTGTCCGTTGCCGCCGAGGCGCAGTTTACCGGCCCGGGCGAGGAAATCTTCCTGCCCTATCTGTCGGGCGAGCGCACGCCGCACAATAATGCCGGCGCCCGCGGCTCCTTTGTCGGCCTCAGCCATCTCTCCGACCCGGCCCGGCTGGCCCAGGCGGTGATGGAGGGGGTGACCTTTGCCTTCCGCGACAGCCAGCGCGTGCTGGCCGATGCCGGCACCAGGATCGATCGTCTGCTCGCGGTGGGTGGTGGCAGCAAGTCGCCGCTGTGGCTGAAAATGATCGCCACCAATCTCGACATGGAAATCGCCCTGCCCGAGGACGGCGATTTCGGTGGCGCGCTTGGCGCCGCCCGGCTCGGCCTTTGTGCCGCCGAGGGCGCCGACCCCGCCAGCGTCATGACCATGCCGGCCATTCGCACCGTCATCAGCCCGGATAAAAACCTGTCGGCCGCCTATGCCGACCAATATGCGCGCTATCGCGCACTCTACCCCGCCATCGAGGAGGCAATTTCGTGAGTGATTTTTTCAAGGGCATTTCGCCGGTCAAGTTCGAGGGCGCCGATAGCGCCAACCCGCTGGCCTATCGCCACTACAACAAGGACGAAATGGTCGCCGGCAAGACCATGGAGGAGCATATCCGCCCCGCCATCGCCTATTGGCACACCTTTGCCTATGAGGGGGGCGACCCCTTTGGCGGCCGCACCTTCGATCGCCCCTGGTATGATACCGGCATGGACGGCGCCAAGCTCAAGGCCGAGGTCGCCTTCGAATTCTTCGACCTGCTCGATGCGCCCTTCTTCTGCTTCCACGATGCCGATATCGCCCCAGAAGGCGCGACGCTCGCCGAGAGCAACCGCAATGTGCGCGCCATTGGCGAGATCTTTGCCAAGAAGATGGAAACCAGCCGCACCAAGCTGCTCTGGGGCACGGCCAACCTCTTTTCCAACCGCCGCTACATGGCCGGTGCGGCCACCAATCCTGATCCCGAGGTCTTCGCCTATGGCGCCGCTCAGGTGAAGAACGTGCTCGAGCTGACCCATGAACTGGGCGGCGAGAACTATGTGCTCTGGGGCGGTCGCGAAGGCTATGAGACCCTGCTCAATACCAAGATCGGTCACGAGCAGGACCAGATGGCCCGCTTCATCCACCTGGTGGTCGAGCATGCCGAAAAGATCGGCTTTACCGGCCAGATCCTGATCGAGCCCAAGCCGCAGGAGCCGAGCAAGCACCAGTATGACTTCGACGTCGCCACCGTCTATGGCTTCCTCAAGAAGTACGATCTCGACACCAAGGTGAAGTGCAATATCGAGGTCGGCCATGCCTTCCTCGCCAACCACTCCTTCGAGCACGAACTGGCTCTGGCCGCCTCGCTCGGCATGCTCGGTTCGGTCGACGCCAACCGCAACGACATCCAGTCCGGCTGGGATACCGACCAGTTCCCCAATAGCGTGCCCGAAACCACTTTGGCCTTCTACCAGATCCTCAAGAATGGCGGTCTGGGCAAGGGCGGCTTCAACTTCGACGCCCGCGTGCGCCGCCAGTCGCTCGATCCGGCCGACCTGCTGCATGGCCATATCGGTGGCCTCGACGTGCTGGCCCGTTCGCTCAAGGCGGCTCAGGCCATCATCGATGACGGCACCTATGACCAGATCGTCGACGCGCGTTATGCCGGCTGGAGCCAGGGCCTGGGCAAGGACATTCTGGGCGGCAAGCTCAGCCTGGCCGATCTGGCCGCCAAGGTGGAAGCCGACAACATCAACCCGCAGCCCCGTTCGGGCCAGCAGGAATATCTCGAAAACCTGATCAACCGCTTCGTTTGAGACGCAAACCGGCCCGGGGCGCGCTGCGCTCCGGGTCGCTAGTGCTGCAGTGCCGTTGGCGGAATGGTGACGACAAAGGCGGTTCCCTTGTCCAGCCGTTCTACCGAGAGGGTGGCGCCGATATGGTCGATCTCCCGCAACAGCATGCGCATGCCGAAACCGCTGACCTGACGCGGGTCGAAATCGGGGCTCACGCCGCGCCCGTCATCGCGGACCGACAGCCTTATGCCACCCTCGTTGCGCCGCGCCGTCACGGCGATAATACCGCCATCCTCACTGTCATAGGCATGCTTTTGCGCATTGGTCACCAGTTCAGACACGATCAGTGCGATGGGCGTCACCAGCGACTCGCCGATTTCGATACGGTCCGAGGAAGCCGCCACATGCGCCCGGCTGATATGGTCGAGCTTGGCACAGATCGAGCTGATGATCTCGCCCACTTCAAGCTTGGTATCGAGCTCGACATGCTCGATGATGCGCTGGATCTCGACAATGGCGCCGATGCGGCTCAAGGCGCCGATCAGGGCATTGCGCGCCGTGTCGTCCTTGAGACTCGACAACTGCATGCGCAGCATGGCCTGGATCAAGGCCAGCGAATTGCGCACGCGATGGGTCATTTCGCGCGCCATGTGATGGGTCTGCTCGGCCTGATCACGCAGCGCCTCGGTCTGGGCGTCGAGCGCCACGCTCAGCTCGTTCTGCCGCTGCACGCGGTCGGTCACATCGACCTGCGTGGCGATGTAGTAGAGCAGCTCCCCGCTGTCATCGAGCATGGGCGCGATATGCAGCTCGTTCCAGAACGCGGTGCCGTCCTTGCGATAGTTGAGGATTTCGAGGCTCATCGTGGCGCGCTCCTGCAGCGCCGTCCGAATGGCGGAACGGTCCTCCGGGCGCGTGTCGGGACCCTGCAGGAACCGGCAGTTGCGCCCCAGCACGTCATCCTCGTCATAGCCCGTCAGGCGCAGAAAGGCATCGTTGACAAAGACCAGCGGTTCATCAGGCTCGAACGGGTCGGAAATGGCGATCGGCACCGCGCTGGATTCCACGGCATGCACAAAGGGTTGCAGCCGCATCTTGGACTTGACGTTCTTCCAGTAGCTCAGCTCGCGAATGTGATGATCCAAATTTCGTTCTCATTTCTGCGGCCGGCGCCCATGGGCCGGTCTTTGAATTGCCGTTCCTGGCAGGTCTAGTCCAGTCAGCGAAGGACAGATTCAGCCCCACAACCCTCAACAATGCGTGAGGGACCCAATCAGTCGCACCGAGGAGAAAAAAATGCCCCAGCTTACCAATCCCATCCTGCCCGGCTTCAATCCGGACCCGTCCATTCTGCGGGTCGGCGAGGATTACTATATCGCCACCTCCACCTTTGAATGGTTTCCCGGCGTGCAGATCCATCACTCCAGGGACCTGGCCAATTGGGCGCTGGTGACCCGCCCGCTGACCCGCAAGGCCCAGCTCGACATGCGCGGCGACCCGGACAGCTGCGGCGTCTGGGCGCCCTGCCTCAGCCATGACGGGGAAAAATTCTGGCTGGTCTATACCGACGTCAAGCGCAAGGACGGCTCGTTCAAGGACGCCCACAACTACATCGTCTGGGCCGACACGATCGAGGGGCCCTGGAGCGACCCGGTCTATACCAATTCCTCGGGCTTTGACCCCAGCCTGTTTCACGATGATGACGGCCGCAAATGGTTCGTCAACATGCTCTGGGACCATCGCGTCCGCCCGCTGCTGTTTGCCGGCATCGCCCTGCAGGAATTTGATCCCGTGGCCGGCAAGCTGGTCGGGCCGATCACCAATATCTACCAGGGCACCGATCTCAAGCTGGTCGAGGGCCCCCATCTCTACAAGCGCCAAGGAAAAGATGGAAAGCCCTGGTATTACCTGCTGACCGCCGAAGGCGGCACGGCCTATGATCATGCCGTCACCTTTGCCCGCTCGCGCACCATTGACGGGCAATACGAGACCCATCCCGACAAGCATATCCTGACCAGTAAGGATGCGCCCTTTGCCGCGCTGCAGCGCGCCGGCCATGGCGACATTGTCGAGACGCCGGACGGCAAGACCTTCCTCGTCCATCTCGCCGGCCGCCCCACCACCCAGGAGCGCCGCTGCGTGCTGGGCCGGGAAACCGCCATCCAGGAGGCCTATTGGGGCGAAGACGACTGGCTCTATGTCAAGAACGGGCCGGTACCGTCCCTCCATGTCGAGGTGCCCGGCACCCGCGACGAGGACAAATACTGGGCCGAGCAACGCTACAGCTTCGAGGCGGGCCTGCCGCTCGATTTCCAGTGGCTGCGCACGCCCGAACCGGAGCGGATCTTCACCACCGAAGGCGGCAAGCTGCGCCTGTTCGGCCGCGAATCCATCGGCTCCTGGTTTGAACAGGCCCTCGTTGCCCGCCGCCAGACGCATTTTTCCTATGACGCCGAGACCGTGGTGGATTTCACCGCCACCGACGAGCGCACCATGGCCGGCCTCACCGCCTATTACAGCCGCTACAATTTCTTCTACCTGGCCGTGACGGCGCATGCGGACGGGCAGCGCGAACTGCTGATCATGAGTTCGGAAATGAGCTGGCCCGACGGCCGCCTGCGCTTCCCGGCCGATCCGGTACAGATCCCCAATGGCGGCAAGGTCAGGCTGGCGCTGACCGTTCGGGGCCGGGCGCTGCAATTCTTCTATGCGCTTGAAGGCCAGGCGCTGCAGCCGATCGGACCGGTGCTGGACGCCAGCCTGCTGTCGGATGAGTGCGGCGGCCACCAGGCCCATGGCAGCTTTACCGGCGCCTTTGTCGGCGTCGCCGCCCATGATCTCAACGGCACGGCCAGCCCCGCCGATTTCGACTATTTCATCTATCGGCCGGCCCATGACGCCAGCGATCGTTACGAAATCTAGCCGATCATCAACTTTCCCGGAGCAGGATGACAAATTCTGCTCCGGAACTAATATCGGGTATCGCAGACCGCGTTCGTTTCGACCGCCCTGTAGGCCCCCTGGGCGGAAATGACGTGCTCTGGCGACAGGGAGAAACGTCATGGCGCATTTTCATGTCATAGCCGGCACCGGCGACAAGCTTGACCTGCCCATCATCCGCACCATCACCATCGCCGATCTGGGCGGCGTGCTGCGCAAGGGCGTGGATGATTTCTGGGAACATCCCAGCCACTATGTGCTGCTGGCGCTGATTTATCCGCTGGTCGGCATCGTGCTGACCGTCTGGATGGACGGTTACCATACCTGGCCCCTGCTCTATCCGCTGCTTGGCGGCTTTGCCCTGATCGGCCCCATTGCCGCCATCGGCCTCTATGAAATTTCCCGCCGGCGCGAAGCCGGGCTCGACACGTCCTGGCGGCATGCCTTTGGCGTGCTGAAATCCCCCGCCATTGGCGCCATCATCGCCGTGGCCAGCCTGCTGCTGGTGGTCTTCACGCTCTGGCTGACCGCGGCCCAGGCGCTCTATGAGAGTCTTTTCGGGTCCTCGACGCCACAGACCCTGACCGCACTGGCCAATCAGGTCCTGACCGAGCCGGGCGGCATGACGCTGATCATTGCCGGCACCATGCTGGGCGCGCTATTTGCCCTGGTCACGCTATGCACCAGTGTCATCGCCTTTCCCCTGCTGCTCGATCGCGATGTCGGTGCCTTTGTCGCCGTCGAAACCTCGTTCCGAGCGGTGTTGAAAAATCCGGTGCCGCTGCTGGCCTGGGGAATGCTGGTGGGCGCCGGCATCCTTCTGGGTTCCGCCCTGCTGTTTGTCGGCCTCGCCGTCATCATCCCGATTTTCGGCCACGCCACCTGGCATCTCTATCGCCTGCTGGTCGAGCCGGCTTCGGCCATTCGCGGCATGTGAGCAAGAAGGGCAAACCCGGCCCGACCCGGTTGGAATTTGCGCCCAAAGCCCATAAGGTCTCGACTTTCCGCCGAGACCGAAGCTTCTGATGGATAGCCCGACAATCGAACCCGCCCAGCCCCCGGCCCTGACGCCGATGATGGCGCAGTTTTTCGAGATCAAGGCGGTCAATCCCGGCTATCTGCTATTCTATCGCATGGGCGACTTCTACGAGCTGTTCTTCGAGGATGCCGAGATCGCCAGCGCCGCCTTGGGCATCGTGCTGACCAAGCGCGGCAAGCATCTCGGCCAGGACATCCAGATGTGCGGCGTGCCCATCCATGCCGCCAATGACTATCTCAACAAGCTGGTGCGGCTGGGCCATCGCGTCGCCATCTGCGAGCAGATGGAAGACCCCAAGGAGGCCAAGAAGCGCGGCGCCAAATCGGTGGTGCGGCGCGGCGTCGTCCGGCTGATCACCGCGGGCACCCTGACCGAGGACGATCACCTCGATGCCCGCGCTGCCAATTTTCTCGCCGCCGTGGCCATGGTCCGGCATGGCGAAACCGATTTTGCCTTGGCCTGGGCCGATGTCTCGACCGGCGAGAGCTTTGTCGCCGATCTCAGCGCCGAGCAGCTGGCCGACGAGCTGGCCCGCATCGGTCCGGCCGAGCTTCTGCTGACCGAGGCGACGCGGGCGGCGCTGGTGGAGCGGCATCTATTTGCCCCCAATTGGGCCGCCATCGCCCATGCGGCGCCGGCCGAAAGCTTTGACAGCGAAGCCGCCACGACAACCCTGCGCGCGGCCTTTCCCGGCGGCGATTTCGACGCCTCGATCCTGTCGCGCGCCAGCCGGGCGGCGTTGGGGGCCCTGGTCGCCTATGTGCGCGACAGCCAGAAGGGCGTCGGCGTCGCCCTGCGCGCGCCGCGCGGCCAGACCACGGCGACCTTCCTGGCCATCGATGCGGCCACCCGCGCGAGCCTTGAGCTGCACCAGACCCAGCGCGGCCAGGCGCGCGGCTCGCTGCGCGACGTCATCGACCTCACCGTCACCGCGCCCGGCTCGCGCCTGCTTTCGGCGCGCCTTGCCGCGCCGCTGGCCGATGCCGCCGCCATCAATGCCCGGCTCGACGCGGTGGGCCTGCTGGCCGAGGACACCATGCTGACCGCCCGGCTGCGCGCCGAGCTCAAGGCCGTGCCCGACCTGGCCCGCGCCCTGACCCGGCTGGTGCTGGAGCGCGGCGGCCCGCGTGACCTGGCCGCCATCGGCAAGGCGGTCAGCGCCGCTGCGGCGCTCTCGACCCATCTGACCGGGCTGGCCGAGCCGCCCGACATTCTTTCCCGCCTCGCCGCAACGCTGGCCGCGGCGCCCCTGGCCCTGGCCAGCCAGCTGGGCCGGGCGCTGGACGATGAGCTGCCATTGCTCAGCCGCGATGGCGGCTTTGTGCGCCAGGGCTTTGATCAGCAGCTCGACGATGAGCGGGCGCTGGCCAGCCAGACAAGGGACGTCGTCGCCGCCCTCCAGGCCCGGCTGATCGAGGAGACCGATGTCCGCTCGCTCAAGATCCGGCACAATGGCGTTCTGGGCTATTTCGTCGAAGTGCCTGCCGCCCATGGCACGCGCCTGCTCGAGGAGCCGCACCGGCAGAGCTTCATCCACCGCCAGTCCATGGCCAATGCCATGCGCTTCACCACGACCGAGCTGGCCGATCTCGAGGGGCGCATTGCCCGGGCGCATGAGGCCGCGCTCGATATCGAGCTGCAGGTCTTTGCCAGCCTGCGCTATGACGTGCTCAGCCGCACCGATGAACTGCGCAACCTGGCCGACGCTCTGGCCGAGCTCGACGTGACGGCGGCCCTGGCCCATCTGGCCGCCACGCGCCGCTATACCAGGCCCGACATCGACAATTCGCTGGCCTTTGCCATTACCGATGGCCGCCATCCGGTGGTCGAGGACATGGTCATGCAACAGGGCCAGAGTTTTGTCGCCAACCATGCCGATCTCTCGGGCGACGATGCCAGCGGTGGTGGCCGGCTCTGGCTGGTGACCGGCCCCAATATGGGCGGCAAGTCCACCTTTTTGCGGCAGAACGCGCTGATCGCCATCCTGGCGCAGATGGGCAGTTTCGTACCCGCCACCGCCGCTCATATCGGGGTGATCGACCGGGTGTTTTCCCGCGTCGGCGCCAGCGACGACATTGCCCATGGCCGCTCCACCTTCATGGTCGAAATGGTCGAGACATCGGCCATTCTCAACCGCGCCACGCGGCGATCCCTGGTGGTGCTCGATGAAATCGGCCGCGGCACCGCGACCTTTGACGGGCTCTCCATCGCCTGGGCGGCGGTCGAGGCGCTGCATGAAACCACCGGCTGCCGGGCTTTGTTCGCCACCCATTTCCACGAGCTGACCAGCCTCGCCAAGACGCTGCCCCGGGTCGCCAATGTCACCATGAAGGTGCGCGAGTGGCAGGGCGAGGTGGTATTCCTGCACGAGGTCGGACCCGGCGCCGCCGATCG
>CAXBHD010000052.1:0-15527 GCA_963975335.1 uncultured Devosia sp.
CGACCAGGTCGAGCTGGTGATGGCCTTTGAAGAAGAATTCTCGGTTGAGATTCCGGACGATGCTGCAGAAGGCATCCAGACCTTCGGCGATGCCGTTTCCTTTCTCACCAAGGCCGTCGGCTAACTACCGTCGGGGATAGTTCAACATGGAATTGCGTCGCGTTGTCGTATCCGGAATGGGCCTGGTTACGCCCCTCGGATGCGGAGTTGAAGCCACTTGGGCCAATATTCTGGCTGGCAAGAGTGGGGCAAGACGCATCGATGAATTCCAGGTTGATGATATCGCCTGCCAGATCGCTCATCGCTTGCCGCTCGGCGACTACGCCGACGGCAAGTACAATCCTGATGAGTGGATGGACATCAAGGAACAGCGCAAGGTCGACCCCTTCATCATCTATGCGATGGCGGCGGCGACCCAGGCTATCCAGGATGCCGGCGTTGAGCCCAAGACCCAGGAAGATCAGGAACGCACGGGCGTCCTGATCGGCTCTGGCATCGGTGGCGTCGGCGGCATCTATGACGCCTCTATCATCCTGCATGAAAAGGGGCCACGTCGCATCAGCCCCTTCTTCATCCCGGGGCGTCTTATCAATCTGGCTTCGGGCCAGGTATCAATCCGTTTTGGCCTCAAGGGTCCCAATCATTCCGTCGTGACGGCTTGCTCCACCGGTGCGCATGCCATTGGCGACGCCGCTCGCCTGATCGCCCTGGGTGATGCCGATGTAATGGTGGCTGGTGGCGCCGAAAGCTGTGTCAATCGGCTGGCCCTGGCTGGCTTTGCCGCCTGCCGCGCGCTCTCGACCGGTTTCAACGACAATCCCACCGCTGCCTCGCGTCCCTATGACAAGGATCGCGATGGCTTTGTCATGGGTGAGGGCGCCGGCATCGTGGTGCTTGAGGATTACGAGCGCGCCAAGGCCCGCGGCGCCAAGATCTATGGCGAGATTATCGGCTATGGTCTGTCGGGTGATGCCTATCACATCACCGCACCGTCCGAGGATGGCGATGGCGGCTTCCGCTGCATGCAGGCGGCCATCAAGCGCGCCGGCATCACCCCGGCCGATATCGACTATATCAACGCCCATGGTACCTCGACACCGCTGGGTGACGAGATCGAGTTGGGCTCGGTCACCCGCATGCTCGGCGACGCCGCCTCGGGCGTGGCCATGAGCTCGACCAAGTCAGCGGTTGGCCATCTCTTGGGCGCGGCAGGCTCCGTCGAGGCTATTTTTTCGCTGCTGGCCATGCGCGACAATATCGCCCCGCCCACGCTCAATCTAGACAATCCCTCGGTCGAAACGGTGATCAACCTGGTGCCCAAGACGGCATTCAAGAAAGAGATCAACGTGGCTTTGTCCAACAGCTTTGGCTTTGGCGGCACCAATGCGACCCTGGTCATGCGCAAGGTTCACTGATTATTCGACGCTGGCACGGCGGCGCGGCGCTGCGCCGCGCAATGTGCCCCTTGTCTTTGCGCCCCGTCATGCCGACAATGTTCGCCACGCTGTTTGGGCGAGCCGCTGATTTGCATCCCCGTTTCCGCGCCCCGGCGCGACCGCGCATCAAGGTTGAGTTGCACCATGAATGAACCAAAGGCCCGGCGCCCCCGCCGCCGCTCGCGCAATGGCTTTCTTGATATCCTCAACGGCCTGCTGACCCTTCTGGTGCTCGGTCTGCTGGTGGCGGGCGGGGCCTTTCTGTACGGCGCCTCCCAGTTCTATGGCGATGGCCCGCTCAGCGAGGAAACCATCTTCCGTGTTGAGTCGGGGTCCGGCCTCGGCTCGGTCGCCAGCCGACTTGAGGAGCAGGGGCTGATTTCCAACCGCTATGTCTTCCAGCTAGGGGGCCGAGCCCTCGAGCGTGCCGCCTCGCTCAAGGCGGGCGACTTCCGCATCCCCCCCGGCGCCAGCATGGAAGATATTCTCATTGAGCTGACAGAGGGTAATCCTATCCGGTACGCCGTGGTCATTCCCGAGGGCTGGTCCTCCTTCGAGGTGCTGCAGCGTGTGAATGCCAATGACAGCCTGGTTGGGGAGGTTGCCGAGCTGCCGGCCGAGGGTTCGGTTCTGCCCGGCAGCTATGATTACGTCCCCGGCGATACGCGTCAGTCGGTGATCGATCGCATGCAGACCGCCATGACCACGACGCTTGCCGAGGTCTGGGCCACACGCCAGGCGGATCTGCCCATCGATACGCCTGAGGAATTGCTGGTGCTGGCCTCGATCGTTGAGCGCGAGACCGGCGTGGCATCCGAGCGCCCGCAGGTCGCTGCCGTCTTCGTCAATCGCCTGCGCGAGGGCATGCGCCTGCAGTCCGACCCCACCATCATCTATGGCATTACCAAGGGTCAGGCGCCGCTCGGCCGGGGCCTGCGGCGCTCCGAGATTGAGGCGGTAACGGAATACAATACCTATCAGATCGATGGCCTCCCCCCCACGCCGATCGCCAATCCGGGCATCGAGGCGCTCCAGGCTGTCGCCAATCCCGATAGTCACAATTACCTCTACTTCGTGGCCAAGGGCGCCTTGCCCAGTGAGGGCCATGTCTTCGCCGAGACCTATGCCGAGCACCGCCGGAACGTCGCCCAGTATCGCCGGATCGAAGACGAGGCCGCCGCTGCCCGGGCGGCGCTGGAAGATACCGAAGCCGGCGCCGAGGCTGACGCACCGGCCGCGCAGTGAGCCACGCGCTGGCCAGCATGACCGGCTATGCCCGCGCCATCGGCGCGGTCGCCGGCGTCAGCTTCACCTGCGAGCTCAAGTCGGTCAATGCGCGCAGCCTGGACGTCCGGCTGCGCCTGCCGCCCGGCCGTGACGCGATCGAGAGCGAGATCCGCCAGCTGATCGGCAAAATGGTCTCGCGTGGCGCCATAACTTGTAACCTGGCCATCGAAAATGATGCCTCCCCGGGTCAGCTCCTGGTCAACCAGCAGGCTCTGGCCACCGTGCTGGCTGCCATTGCCGAGCTGGGCGGCAAGCCAGGGGTCGCGCCCGCCAGCGCCGACGGCATCCTGGCGCTGCCCGGCGTGCTGCAACAGCGCAGTCAGACCCTGTCTGACGCGGCGGAGGACCAGTTAAGCGCCGGCATTATCGAGGCGGTATCCCAGGCCCTGGTCGATCTGGTCCTGGCGCGGCGGCAGGAAGGCAGCCGCATCGCGGCGGTGCTGCTCGACCGCCTGGCAGAAATCGAGGCCCTGATCGCCCAGGCCGAGGTTCACCCGGCACGGAGTCGGGAGGTCATTCTGGCCCGGCTTCGTCAGCAGGCGGCCGCTCTGGCTGATGACATTACCCTGTCTGAGGATCGACTGGCCCAGGAGGCATTGCTGCTCGCCACCAAGGCCGATATCCGTGAGGAGCTCGATCGGCTGACGGCCCATGTCGCCAGCGCCCGTCAGCTTATCGCAGGCGGCGGCGCGGTAGGGCGCCGACTGGATTTCCTGGCCCAGGAATTCAACCGCGAAGCCAATACGCTGTGCAGCAAGTCCAATGCAGCGGGGCTGACCGCCATCGGTCTTGACCTCAAGGCGGCGATCGATCAACTACGCGAGCAAGTGCAGAACATCGAATAGGAATCGGCTGATGGAATTTCAGCGTCGTGGCGTCATGCTGGTGATCGCCTCGCCCTCGGGCGCCGGCAAGTCCTCTATTTCGCGCGCGCTGTTCGGCGCCGATCCCAATATCAAGCTCTCGGTTTCGGCCACCACGCGCGCCCGCCGTACCGACGAGGTCGATGGCAAGCACTATCACTTTGTCGATGTCGCGACCTTCAAGCGCATGCAGGCCGATGGCGAGATGCTGGAATCGGCCGAGGTGCATGGCAATTTCTACGGCACGCCGCGGGCCCATGTCGAAGAGCAGCTGGCAGCCGGCAATGACATACTCTTCGATGTTGATTATCAGGGCACGCTGCAGCTCTATCGCAATAGCCGCAGCGATATGGTCACCGTGTTCATCCTGCCGCCCTCGATCAAGGAACTGCGCGCCCGGCTGGAACGCCGCGCCCAGGACAGCGTGGGCACCATCGAAACCCGGTTGCGCAATGCCCGTATCGAAATGGACCACTTCGCCGAATATGACTATGTCATTGTCAACGAAGATCTCGAAGTCTCGACCCAGCGTGTCCGCACCATCCTGGCCTCGGCCCGCCTACAGCGGCAGCGTCAGTTGAACTTGTCCAGCTTCGTCAATGACTTGCAGGGCCAGATCGACTCAATCTGACACTCTCTTGAATCGATGACTTAGCCTGGATTCTGCTCGCGCCGCAGCGTGGGCAGGGCGCGCGCCATGGCCAGGAAAGCTGCGATCGGCAGGTCTTCCGCCCGCTCGCTGCCGGCAATGCCGGCGGCCGCCAGCAGGCCCTCAACCGGAATGCCGGTGGCCTTCAGACTCTGCCGCACCATCTTGCGCCGCTGACCGAAAGCGGCCTTGGTGATCTGCTCGAGATGCTTGACGGCTACATCGCCGTCCACAGCCTTGGGTACCAGATGCACCACGGTGGAGGTGACATTGGGGGAGGGGACAAAGGCCTCCCGGCTCACATTGAAGGCCATGCGGGCTTCGCTGCGCCAGCCGGCCAGCACGCCCAACCGTCCATAGGCTTCCTCACTGGGCTGGGCACAGATGCGCTCGGCCACCTCGCGCTGAAACATCAGTGTCAGGCTCTCGAAAAACGACGGCCAAGGATCCAGCGTCAGCCAGCCGGTCAGCAACGGCGTGGCGATATTATAGGGCAGATTGGCAATGATCCGCGTTGGCCCCTGCGCCAGCGACCGATAGTCCATTTCCATCGCGTCGCCGCTGATCACCGTCAGCCGCCCCGGATAGGCTTCGGCAATCTGGGCCAGGGCGGGCAAGGCCCGTGCGTCGCGTTCGATGGCAATGACTTCGCGGGCGCCCTCGGCCAGAAGCGCCCGGGTCAGCCCGCCGGGCCCCGGACCCACCTCGATGACGCGCACGCCTTCCAGCGAGCCGCCGACGCGGGCGATACGAGCGGTCAGGTTGAGATCGAGCAGGAAATTCTGCCCCAGTTCTTTTTTGGCGCGCAGCCCATGCTCCGCGATCACTTCGCGCAGCGGCGGCAGATTGTCGATTTGGCTCATTGGTTCGCCGTCATTGCGTCCGCCAGCTCGATGGCGGCGAGGAAACTCTTGGAGGATGCCCGACCGGTTCCGGCCAGGTCGAAAGCCGTGCCATGGTCGGGCGAGGTGCGCACGATAGGCAGGCCCAGGGTCACGTTGACCGCGTCCTCAAACGCCACTGTCTTGATCGGGATCAGCGCCTGGTCGTGATACATCGCCACCACCGCGTCATATTGCGCCCAGTGGGGAGGATAAAACAGCGTGTCGGCTGGCACCGGCCCGGTCACCCCCAGCCCCTCGAACTGCAATTGCGCCACCGCCGGTCCGACAATCTCGAGGTCTTCGCGGCCAATGCTGCCGCCCTCGCCGGCATGCGGGTTGAGCCCGGCTACCGCAATCTGCGGATTGGCAATGCCGAAGCGCTGGCGCAGGTCATGGGCCACCACCCGCACCGTGTCGATGATCAGCGCCTTGCTCAACAGGCTGGGGACATCGCGGATCGGCACGTGAATGGTTACGGGAACAGCGCGCAGGCCCCCATGCGCCAGCATCATGACGGGCAGTTTCGGCTTGCTGCCCGCTGCGCATAGAGCCGCGAGAAATTCCGTATGCCCGGGATGTTTGAAGCCGGCCTGATAGAGCGCGGCCTTGTGAATGGGACCCGTGACCAGCGCCCGGCAGCTGCCCTTGAGCGTTGCTGCCACCGCCGCTTCAATGGCGGCAATCACGGCGTGACCGGAAAGCGGCGTCGTCTGGCCGGGCTGGTCCGGCACATTGCCGGCGACTGGCGCAATCGGCAGCGCCTCGGCAAAGGCAGCCTGCGCGCCTTCAGGTCCGACCGGCGCAAACGTGATATCCAGTCCCAATCGGGCGGCGCGGGCGGCCAGGAAGGCAGCATGCCCGAACAGGCAGAAAGCGGGCAGGTTGAGTTCGGCGCGACGGGCATAAAGCTGCAGCGCGATATCGGGGCCGATGCCGGCCGGCTCGCCCATGCTGATGGCCAGCGGCTTGTGCATCTCGGCCCCCATCGGCGGATCGTTGGTGGGCCCGCTTGCGGGCCCGCACTTAGTTATAGATGATCTTGGTGCGCTTGCGCAGGTCTTCAAGATACTTGGCGGTCTGTCCCCCCAGCGCGCTGTCGCCGGCTTCATTGCGCAGTTCGCTCTTGATGAAGGTCAGGTCTTCCGCCTGGGCCTTTTCGCAAACGGCCAGCATGGAGACCCCATTCTCGACGACGCGTGGCTTGGTGATGCCACCGACATTGAGCCCGGCCAGTTCCTTGGCGATCGCCTCGGGCAACTGCGTGGCATGGCGCCGACCGACATCGATCACCGCCGCATCGGTATAGTTCAGCGACCGGTCCACTGCTGTGTCGCAGCCGGCAAAGCCGCTACGATACTGGTTTGCCTGTCCGGTCCGGCCACTCGAGCCCTGACCGACGAAGATGATCTCTTTGAGAATATAGTCGAAGCTTTGATAGGGCTGCACCTTGGTGGCCGCCTGCTGGTCAAGGTCCAGTTCGGAGATCTGCACCTGTGGCATGATCGCCGTTTCGGTGACCGCGTTCCAGGCAATGGCCGCCCGCAGGCGATCCTTGAGCGTCTCGATATTGATGCCGCGCTGCTGCAGAAGCTGCCGCAGGTTTTCCGTACTCATTTTCAGATTGCGTGCGATCTGCAGGAAAGCATCGTCGATTTGGGCATTGGTCACCGTCACGCCCAGCCGCTTGGCTTCGCTGAGCTGCATAGCTTCATCGATCAGCTGCTCTGTCGCGCCTTTGGTGCCGCCGCTATTGCCTTCCAGGGCAAACAGCTTCACGCGCTGCGAAATCTGCAGATCGGTAATGGGTGTGCCGTCGACGGTAACCTTGACGCTCTGGGCCAGGCCAGGCATCGCGGCAGCCATGCTCAGTACGATTCCAACGACCAGGGCGCTGACCGTGCGTCCCCACGAACCATTTGTCATCATCGTCTTCTGCCTCGACATCTTGTGCCCGCTCTCCATGCGGCGGGAAACCCGCGCTGTCAATTGCCCGCACATTACGGCCAAAATCCGGTTCGACGCCTATTGGCCCGGCAGCAGGCCCGGCAGCATGCTCGTCGTATAGCCCAGATTGAGCCCGGCCGGTGCCTTGATGGCAAAGCTTGCCGTGACGGTTGTCGCATTGGCCGAAGTATGGGTTGGTCCGGTGCGGTTGGCATTGGCGCTGAGCACCAGATAACCGTCATCATACCGAATGCCGCCACCGACCAGCGCCAGGCTGTTGGCGCGCAGGTCCCAGTAACTGGTGGCGCTGATGGTCCAGTAATCGGCTATCGGAACGCCCACCGTGCCGCCGATCTCGTGTTGGTCGCTGATCACCCCTGCGGCCGGGTTGGCGGCAAGATAGGTATAGTCCACCGAGGCCGAATAGCCGTCCTGGGCAATGCTGGCGCCCAGGCCCGCCCGCGACACGCGCGGCTGGGCCGTATCGATCTGCAGCTTGCCGCCGAGCTTTATGCCGGGCTCCATAAATGCGCCATAAGCCCCCACCACCGCATAGGAGGCATTGGTATCCAGCCCGCTGCCCACGGCCGTCTGCGCGGGATCGCCAGCGGCAAAGGCGTTTGCTCCGGCGATCTGGAACGACTGTCCGGCAATCAGCTCGAGATAACTGTCGTCTGTCAGGCTGACCTGGTAGCGACCGCCCAGATTGGCGCGCAGCCCGGTTTCCTGCCGGTCGCTGCCGGTAAACCGGTTATAGCTGAACAGATTGGTGTCATCGAAAACAAAGCTCTGGGCATCGTCATTGGTAATGCCGACTGCCGTTGTACCGCTCCCGCGATAGACCAGCTGCGCCACCGGTTCGATCAGGTGGGCGATCTCCCCGTCGCTGGCGACCATCGGAAAGCGCACATCCATCGCCGCGATCGGTGTCGCACTGAACAGGCTGGTCACACCGGGCGCGATAGGGCTGCTGCCATTGTAATAGGCGACGTCGGCGCGGCCGCCCAGATAAGGCGTGAAGACGAAGCCGCCCCCGCCAATATACTGGTTCTGCCAGCCGGCCTGGAAACTGGCATGCTGCTTGTCGCCGGCGACACCGAAGGCGTAGGGGGTGGCATTGGGCCCGACCGTCGTCCTTGCATCAAGCTCGCGGTGAACGCCGAGCAGCTTGCCGCTGACCGCGATCCGCCCCTGGCCCGGCGCCAGTTCCTCGACATGCTCGAAACGCACTGTCGGCACGGCCTGACCCTGCTGTCCCTGCGTGGCTGACGTAACGTCGCCGAGCTGGGTGAAGCTCTGTATCCGTGCGTCGATATAGGTATCCGCGGTCAGGTTGGTGGCATAGATTTCGTTGACCGATGACTTGCTGTCGGTCCGCGTGTAATCGGGCAGATAGGCCGCATCGCTGAAGGCTGTATAGGCGGCGCCCACGGTCCAGTCTTCAATCGGGGTAAAGCTGCCGCTGGCCTGGATCGCCCCACGCCAGTCGGTCCGCGCCTCGCTGAAGGTAAAGGCATTCGGATCGCGCTGATTGATCCCTGAGGCCTTGACGCTGACCGAGCCGCCCGCGAACCGCTGCACCCATCCGGCGCCGAGCAGCAGGCCCTGCCGGCTCATCAGCGCCGGTGTGAATGCAACCTCGGTCCAGGGCGTCGAGTAGACGGTGGTGTCGAACGCCAGGGTGTGCCCGGTTTTCTCAGTATAGACATAACTCGGCTTGGGAATGCGGCTGAGGGCGCTTTCACTGGTATTGGGCAGCCAGAAGAAAGGCAGCCACGCCACCGGCACGCCCAGAATCGCCAGATTGGGCTGATCCAGATAGAGCGAGCCGTCCGAGCCAGAAATGACCCTTTTGGCCTTCATCGACCAGCCGATGCGGCGCCCTTTGGCGTCGATACATTCACCGCAAGGCGCATAGGTGGCGTTGATCAGCAGCGTCTCAAGCGCCTCGTCATAGTCGGTGCTGTCGGCGGTAATGCGGGCACCGTCATAGGTGGTGATCGTCATGGCCTCGAGAAAGGCCTGCTTCATCCCGCCTTTGACCTGCAGGTCGCTGGTTTCCGTCAGGTTGCCCGAGGGATCCAGAATGGTCACGGCCCCGGTAAAACTCAGCTCGCCACTGGCGCGCTGATAGACCAGGTCCTGGCCCGCCAGCGTGTAGCCGCCGCGTTCGAGCACCACATTGCCATTGGCACGGATAGTGTCTGTTGCCGGGTCGAAGCTCAGCGTGTCGGCGGCGATTTCGGATGGCGCGTTCGGGTCGATCGGGGCATTGAAGAAATCTGGGGGAATGAGGCCCTGGGCGCCGACGCCACCGACAGCCAGCATCACCACCACCGCGCTGGCACTGGCCAGGCGGAGCGTCGACGTCAGCAAATCGCTCCAACCCAATTTTCTCACGCGCGCCCGTCTTCCTTGTGCAGCAGCACCGTCACACCGATGACGATGGCCACAAATGCCGGTCCGATTGCCGCAAACGTGGGGTCGAGCACGCCGGTCGACCCAGCCCGGTCGGCCATCTCGGTAATCACGAATACAACGAACCCCAGCACGATCCCGTAAAGGACCGCAGGACCATAACTAGATGACCTTCGATAACCTGCGGTAAACGCAAACGCAATGAAGAGCGAACCGACCAGCACAAGTGGCAGGGCTAGCAATTTGATCGTCCGCATGGTGGCCGCATTGCGGATCGATTCGTCGGCCACACCGGCCCGCAGCAGCGTGGCCAGTTCAAAAAATGTCATGTCTTCAGTGGAAGACAGCTTGAGGCTGATCTCGGCGGGACTCGATGTCGTTGGCAGGCGGTAATCGCTGACCGTCCGCGCCGGCGCACGGGCATTGCGGATCACCGCGGTCGGCAGCACCCATTCGCCGTTCTGCAACTGGGCCTCTGGCGCTTCTATCCTCTGGTCCTCCCCGCCATTGATCGGAAAGATCGTCACATTGCCCAGCAGCGATCCGCCCGGCTGCATTCCGGTGGCCATCATCATGTAATGGGAATCGCCGCTGCGCTGCTCCAGCCAGATTTCTCCCGCCGGCGTCTGCAGGCTCGCCTGGCCCGGCGGTGTGGGATAGAGGCCGCGATTGATGATCGTGCTCGCCGTCTCCCCGCCCAGCGCAATGGCCAGGCTCAGTACCGCCAGCGCAATGGTCGGCGCCCGCACGGCCCGCCAGATCGAGATCCCGCTCGACTGGATCACCGTCATCTCGTGCCGCGCCTTTAGGTCCAGAAACCCCAATATGGCGCCCATCAACACGGTCACGGGCAGCGTCTTGATCGTCCACCGCACCGCGCTCATTGCCACCATCACGGCGGCCATCGGCAATCCGTAATTATCGGCCACGAAATTGAAGCGCCAGGTGTCGAGCGACTCCGCCAGTGTGATGATCCCGTAAAAGATCAGCACCGTCACCCCGATCCGGCTGCCCAGGCGGTTGAGCACCAGCCAGTCGATCCGGGTCATGTGGCAATGCTCTGCAGCCGGCGCGGCCAGCTCAGCATCAGCAATGCGCCGCCGCCGGCCGCGATCATGGCCAGCGCGCCAATCCAAGGACCCCCGGGACTATAGGCGCTCAGCCCGCGTTCGCTGAAGGCGATCAACAGCACGACGGCCTCGAGCGGCAGGTTGAAGCGCGGCCGGCGCCCGCTTGGAAAGCCGGCCATGGCCAGTACCAGCATGCAGATGCCGATGACCCGCAAGCCCTCGGCTGCTCGGTTGCCCAGCGCCGTCACCAGTTCCGGCGACCACACGCCGCTGTCCATTGCGGCCCGGATCAGCGTCAGGCTGTCGGTCTGGGAAAGCCCGTCGGTCTGCCCCACCGGTTGGGAAAACTGGTCAACATTGACATCATAGCGGGCAAAAGTGACTTCCGAGAAACGCCCGTCCGACGCGGTGTTTTGCAGCGATCCATCGCGCAGCTCCAGGACGTAGTTCTCGCCGTCTGTGGATACCCGCGCGGTGTCGGCCATATAGGTGCGCCGCGTCAGCGGGTCGCGCCGGTCGTCGGCAAAGAACTGCTGGATCTCCCCGTCGCCGGAGCGCCCGCCGATCATCATCACAACGCCTGGCGTCACCTGGGTGAACCGCTGCGGCTTCAGCGTCGAGCTGACCAGATCCGCAGCCACATTGGCGCTCAGAATGTTGAGGCGCCGATTGGCCTCTGGCTCGATGACATTGGATAGCAGCAACACTCCCGCCACTCCGGCGCCCCCCACGATCGCCGTGGCCTTCCAGAGTGAGCCCAGCCCGCCGCTGGTATGGATGATATGTAGCTCGCGATTCTGCTGCAGGGCCTGCAGCGCCCGTACCAGACCGATACCGATGCAGACGTAAAAAAACGACACCGCCAGCGGCGGCAGCGTCAGCAGCCCCTGCAGCGCCAATGTGCCAATGCCCTGTCCCTTGACCGAGACGACGTCAAACGAGCGCAGGCAGCTAACCAGCCAGAGCAGGAAACACACCACGCCGAACAGGATCGCCGCATCGATGACGAACAAGCGCGCAAGATAGGCCGTCAGTCGCTTCATACTGTCTGACTAGCGTCTCCCGGCGCCGCAATTATGGTCTGATCAATGACCCCGATCTTGGGGCAGTTCGTCCGGCCAGACAAGCGTTCAAACGGTCCGCCGTAATTTGGCAGCGATCCTGTTGCGGGATTGACGCGCCGCCCAAACCTCTCAATGTAGGCCATCATTCCTGCGCGCCGCTGCCGCGCTTCGCCCAACAAGGCCCCCATGTCCCAGTCTCTCCAGATTCGCACGTCCACCCTGTCCAACATCTCTGCCCCTCTCGTCGTCATCTATGCGCCCGAAGGCGCTGCGCCTGCGGGCGCTGCTGCACCCGTCTGGTTGGCCACCGGTCTCGATTGGGCCGAGGCCAGCGCTGCCGGCGCGTTCAAGGGTCGCCAGGGCCAGGCGCTCGACATCATCGGGCAGGGGGGCATGCATCTGCTGGTGCTGGGCAGCGGCAATGCGCAGGAAGACGTGCCGCTTAATGGCTGGACCGACCGGGGCGGCTCGCTGCTTGCCAAGCTGGCCGCCACGCGCGCCGAAACTGTCGCTATCGTGCTGGACGAGGCGGGCGCCACCCCGGTTGCGGTGGCCGAACTGGTCGCCGGACTGCGACTGCGGCACTATCGCTTTGACAAATACAAGTCTGCCCGCCCTGACGATGCGCCCGCCAGCCTGTCCGTCACCCTGCACGTGGCCGATCCGGCCGCCACCGATCTGGCCATCGCCGATCGCGGGGCGACCGTTGATGGCACATTGCTGGCGCGCGACCTGATCAACGAACCCGCCAACGTGCTTGGCCCGGTGGAATTCGCGGCACGCGCCGCCGCGCTCAGTGCCCTGGGCGTCGAGGTCGAAATCCTCGAGCCCGCCGCCCTTGAACAGCTCGGCATGGGCTCGCTGCTCTGCGTTGCCCAGGGCTCTGACCGTCCGGCGCGCCTGGTGGTCATGCAGTGGCGCGGCGGCAAGGCCGGAGATGCGCCGCTGGCCTTTGTTGGCAAGGGTGTGGTCTTCGATACTGGCGGCATCTCGATCAAGCCGGCGGCCAGCATGGAAGACATGAAGGGCGATATGGGCGGCGCCGCCGCCGTGACGGGCCTGATCTGCGCTCTGGCCACCCGCAAGGCCCCGGTCAATGTGGTCGGCGTCATCGGCCTCGTCGAAAACATGCCTTCGGGCAGCGCCGTGCGCCCCGGCGATATCGTCAAGGCCATGTGCGGCACAACGATCGAAGTGATCAATACCGATGCCGAGGGCCGTTTGGTCCTGGCCGATGCCCTCTGGTACACGCAGGATCGCTTCAAGCCCAAATTCATGATCAATCTGGCCACCCTGACCGGGGCCATCATCGTTGCGCTCGGCCATGAACATGCCGGCCTGTTTTCCAATAATGACGCGCTCGCCACCAGCCTGCTTGCCGCCGGCCTCAGCGCCAATGAAAAGCTCTGGCGCATGCCGCTGTCGCCCGCCTATGACAAGCTCATCGAGTCCAAATTCGCCGATATCCGCAACTCCGTTGGTCGTCCCGCGGGGTCCATCACCGCTGCCCAGTTCCTGCAGCGCTTCGTCAATGATGTGCCCTGGGCCCATCTCGACATCGCCGGCACAGCCTTTGGCACCAAGGCAAACGAGGTCAATGTCTCCTGGGCGCCTGGCTTCGGCGTGGCCCTGCTCGACCGGCTGGTGCGGGATCATTACGAAAGCTAGGGTGCGGCATGACTGACGTGCTGTTCTATCATCTCGAAGCCAAGCCGCTCGAAGCGGTCTTGCCGCAATTGCTGGAAAAGACCCTCGAACGCGGCTGGCGGGCGGTCGTTGAAGTCGGCTCTACCGAGCGGGCCGAGCTGCTCGACGCCCAGCTCTGGACCTGGCGCGACGACAGCTTTCTGCCCCATGGTCTGGCCGGGGCCGAGACTGATCCGCTGCAGCCCATCCTGATCACCACCGCCACCGACAATCCCAATGGGGCCGCCTGTCGGTTCTTTGTCGATCGCGCCGTGCCCCAGTCCACCGGGGGCTATGAACGCCTGGTCTACATGTTCTCCGGCCACGATCCGGATGCCGTCGCCGAAGCCCGCCTGGCCTGGCGGGCCCTTAAGGACAGCGGCAACCTCACCTATTGGCAGCAGGAAGCTGACGGCCGCTGGAACAAGAAGGCATGACCCCCGACCTTTCTACCCCCAGCCGCCATCTGCTGCATGAAGACATCTTCGCCATGCTGATCGGCACCATGCTGGTCTCGCTGGGCATCGTGCTCTACGCCGAGGCGACCCTCACCACCGGCAGCACGGCCGGCCTGGCTTTGCTGCTGCAATATGGCACCGGCATTCCCTTCGGCTGGCTGTTCTTTGCTATCAATCTGCCCTTTTACGTGCTGGCTGTGCTGCGCATGGGCTGGCCTTTCGCCATCAAGACCTTTGCCAGCGTTGGCCTGGTCTCTTTCTTCACCGCCCATATCCCCGACTGGCTCGACATAGCGTCTATCGAGCCGCTCTACGCCGCGCTGCTCGGCGGCGGCCTCATGGGGCTGGGCATCCTCTCGCTGTTCCGCCACAAGGCCAGCGTCGGCGGCATCAATATTCTCGCCCTCTACCTGCAGGACAATTTCGGCATCCGCGCCGGCTATTTCCAGCTCGGCGTCGATGCCGTCATTCTGCTCGCGGCCTTTTTCGTGCTGCCGCTCGATCGGGTCATCTATTCGATCCTGGGCGCCCTGGTGCTCAACCTGATCATCGGCTTCAACCACAAGCCTGGCCGCTATGTGGGTTTCAGTTAGGCGCCGGCTCGCCGTCGCGCCAGCGCCCGACCAGGTCCTGCTTTGGCCCCGTGCTGGCGGCCCGCTCGGCGGGTTCGGCAACCTCCTCTGCCTGGTCTGACAGCGGCAGGATGTCCTCGACGTAAAGCGCGAACATCGAATCCGCCAGCTCGTAGCAATAGGTCACCGTGCTCTCGCTGGGGCTGTAATAGGCATTGGCCTCGCCACACAGTGTCGCGACAAAACTGACCGGGCCGGGCAGTACATAGCTCTCGGTGATAAGTGCTGCGGCGCGTTCCAGCACCTGCCGGCTCTTGAGCGCCTCGGCATAGACCTCATAGTCGCCCGCATCCTCATAGGTCACCGTGATGTCGGCGCCGGGGGCATCGGCGACCACATGCGGCTCCAGCAGTGTCGCCCACGCCGAGGCCGCCTGCGCAAAGGTATAGCCGCAGCTTTCGCGGCGGTCGGCGTCCAGCTCATAGGCATCGGCCGTCTCGGCGAAGGCTTCGGGATCCTTGCCCACCATCATGCAGACCATGGCATAGGCGCGCTGGATATCGAGGCTGTGGTCTGAATAATAGGAAAGCGCGTCCACGCCCTCGCCGGTGGATTTGACAGCGTTGAAATACCAGCCGTCAGCGCTGTCGATCAGGGCGTTATAACTATCCTCGTCCGTGTCATCGAGCAGCAGCATAATGGTGGCCAGTGCGTCGGCAGCATCTTCTTCCTTGCCCAGCACCGGCAGGCCCAGTTCGCCGACCAGCATGTGGCCGATCTCGTGATACATCGTAAAAACCGCGTCATGCATGGCGAAGTCCATCGCTTCGGCAATCTGCGTCTCATCGAGATCTTGCGCCTGTGTCGGCAGGCTCAACAAGGCAACCATTGTGGTCGCGATCAACAATGCAGTCGGCGTCGTCATGTCAGTTTCCCCCGCTTCAGCTTGGCAGCTGCTGCGTGGTAGCAGTATTGGCGCAATTTGTCCGCTCGGATGTAGCAATGTCGTTACTGGCGGGCAGGGCGGCTCTGGCGCGACTACCGCCCCTCCGGCTCCCAGCCGGCCGGCGCCAGTTCGAAACCGGAAAACTGAAAGCCCGGCGTGACGGTGCAACCCACAAGTGTCCAGGGGCCGAGGCTTTCGGCCGATTGCCAGGCGCGGTGGGGCACCACCAGTTGTGGCCGCTCACCCGCCT
>CAXBHD010000053.1:0-15424 GCA_963975335.1 uncultured Devosia sp.
TGTTCGTCATGGATGAGCAGCAGCACTGCATCTACATGAATCCGGCCGCCGAGGCGCTTACCGGCTACACGTTGGCGGAAACCCACGGGCGGCCGCTGCATGACGTCGTGCACCACACCTATCCGGACGGCCGCCCCTTTCCGATCCACGAATGCGCCATCGACCGCGCCTTTCCAAAGAACAACAAGGAACAGGGGGAGGAGGTCTTCGTCCACAAGGATGGCAGCTTCTACCCGATTGCCTTTACGGCGAGTCCGATCCGGAACGAGGATGCCAAGACCATCGGCACCATCATCGAGGTGCGCGATATCTCAAGCGAGAAGGTGGCGAAGGAGCGTCAGGCGCTGCTGATCAACGAGCTGCATCACCGCGTGAAGAACACCCTGAGCACGGTTCAATCCGTCATGAATTTCACCATTCGCACCTCGGACAATATGGAAACCTTCCAGCGGGGAATGACCGGCCGGCTGTCCTCGCTGGCCCGCAGCCACACGCTTCTGACCGACAATGAATGGGCCGGAGCGGACCTCCAGAAGATCATCCGCGCGGAACTCGAGCCCTATGATGACGGTACACGGCTGACGCTCGACGGAACGCATGTCAGTCTTCCGGTCGATGCCGCCGTCCCGCTTGCCATGGCGGTGCACGAATTGACCACGAACGCCGTGAAATACGGCGCGCTGTCCGTGCCAGAAGGGCAAGTTACTATAGGCTGGACGACGGAGCAGACGGAGGGTGGCACCATGCTGCATCTGGAATGGGTCGAGAGGAACGGCCCTCCCGTCGCGCCGCCGACCCGCCGCGGCTTCGGCTCGACCTTGCTGGATCGCGTGCTGGCCGGACAACTCGGCGGCTCGGTGCAGGTGAACTACCCGCCGGAGGGGGCACGCGTGCGCATCCGGGCCGTGATCGCCCATAGCTAACTTGGGAGGCCTGACGGCCTGCGCAGGCGGCGCCGGTTCGTGCGCCGTCTGCACAGGTCTGGTCTATTGCGGGATGGCCGGCATGGAGCGGCCGCCATAGGTCCGCTGGACGAGCGTGACATTGTTATCATGCAACGAACGATAGGGCTCGTGCATGGCCAGGACACCGCGCTCGAGCCACTTGCCGATGAAACTCTCAAGCGGTGCGGTGAGGTAATCGGGCTCGTCCTTCCGCTCGATCAACTGGATATTGTAGTCCAGCATGGCGGCGGTGAACTCCTGCGTGTAGCCGCCCCCGTCGATCACCTCGAAGCGGCCGTGACAGGGATAGATGCTTGCCACGTCCATGGCGAGCAGCGACCGGTAGGTCATGATCTGGATGGGCATCTCGCTGGTCATCGCGGCGGTATTGAACGGCACCGTGTCTTCCACGGCATCGGCCGCCAGCAGGATCTTGTCCCTTGGCAGGTAGGCGACGAGATGGCCGAGCTGATGGACAAAGGTCTCGATCAGTTCGATCTGGATGTCGCCCAGATAGACCGTCATCCGACCGTCGAAAGTGCGGTTGGGCAGGATCACCTCCTCGACCCCGGGATAGTTCGGGACCCCGGCCATGGCCCAGATCTCGCCAGTCCGGAACAGTTTGGCATTGGACTGGATCTTCCAGCAGGCTGAAAGCGGCCTGTTGATCTGTGTCCATGCTCGACGCGCCCTTTGACCGAGAGCGAAAACGCGACCGCGATCACGAGCGAACCAAGGCGTGCGCGATCTCAGCGAGCCAGCCCCTGCTCCACCAGATAGGTGTATGAGGTCGGCACTTCTTCGCGATATCTCAGTTCAAGCATGATCCGCGGTTGCGCGCCGAGAGCGGCAATGTCGGCGATCTCGGCAAAGACAGCGTGCCAGGCAACCGTGCCCCTGCCCAGTGACCAATGCCGATCCGCATATCCGTCGGCATCGTGCAGGTGGACATGCTCGAGCAGGGCGCCGGCATCCTGAATGAAGCAGTCGGCCGGCGGCGCTCCAAGCGTTACATGCGCGAAATGGGCGTGACCGGTATCGACGGATAGCCTGAAGCTTGGGGAATCAAAGCTTTCCACCAGCAGGCGACGCTCGGCGGGTTCGATATCGGCGACATTTTCGACCACCAGGATAACGCCCTGCTGGCTGGCACGCTCGATCACCCTGTCCAGCACCAGATGCGTCATATCGATGAAGTGCTGTCGCCAGTGCTTGACGTTCTGAAAATTGTGTTGCTCCCAGGACGTATAGGCCGAGTGGATGACCATGTGAGTGCCGCCCAGCACCGCACAGACATCGAGCCCTTGCATCATGCGCTTTTCGATCACGGCGCGAATTTCGGGATCGGCTGAATTAATCTGAAAGCCGGTCGTGGGGCCGTGAATGCCAATGCGGCCCGCATGGCCGTCCAGCAGGCGCTTGGCCGCTTCAGCCACAGATCGCCAGTCGCCATCGAGGGCCCTAGCGCTGGTAAACCCCTGGACCTCAACATCGCGATTGCTGTCAAACAGCCAATCCCGGTATTGCTCGATGAATGGCACTGTGAGGCAGGCGCCGACAATGGGGAGTTCCCTTGCGCGCAGCTGTCTGCGTTCTTCGTCCTTGCTCACTGGGTCTGTTATCCTGCTGAAAGTCGCAATATGGAGAAATTCTCCGCGAACTATCCGAACAGGTGGCGTAAGGTGTCCGGTCGGAGCCGAGATGTGCCCGGAAATAGTCCAATAGCGTGACAGTTCTGTGACCGGGCAATGTATACGGAGAAATTCTCCACCGAACGTTCCGGGTGCTTGACGGCTTTGTCGCCCGCCCCCTATTTCGATGCTGAGGGTCGGCCCAGGTTTTCGCAGGCATTGGCGAACTCGACCGGCGAGGAGGCAGGAATGGATATGACCGCGAATACGGGTGGCGTTGTTGATCGTATCGTTTCGCTCACCGATGCCATGCCAAAGGCAATGGCGCGGGTGGCGCGCTATATCAGCCTCTATCCCGAACGGGTGGTGACCTATTCCATCGTGGATCTCGGCGCGGCGACCCAATCAGGCCAGGCGACGATCATTCGACTGTGCCGCCAATTGGGCTATTCCGGCTTCCGCGAGATCAAGCTGGCCCTTGTCGGCGATATGGCGGACCAGCGCCTGCTGCTGGCCAAGCGGGAGGTCAGCACCGATTCCGTCGATATCGACAAACTCAATCTCGCCATCCAAATGTCGATCCAGCAGACATCGCA
Source organism: uncultured Devosia sp. (assembly GCA_963975335.1). Taxonomy (GTDB): domain Bacteria; phylum Pseudomonadota; class Alphaproteobacteria; order Rhizobiales; family Devosiaceae; genus Devosia. The sequence goes on from CAXBHD010000053.1 coordinate 3,172, forward strand.
GCTGCTGGCGTCGACCAACCTGACAGAGATCGCCGAGCGTATTCGCGCGTCCACGCGCATCATTGTGTTCGGTGAAGGTATTTCCGGCTTTTGCGCGGGCCTGCTGTCCCACCGCCTGCTGCGGCTAGGACACCCGGCCTTCCATATCGAGGACAAGCGTCTGGCCGAGGTCAGCGCGGGGCTCCTGCCAGCAGACGGCATTGCTCTGGCTGTGTCCAGCTCGGGGCTGAACGAGGCTTCGCTCGACTTCGTTTCTGCGGCGCGCAAGGCTGGCCGCGAGACCATGGTGATGACAGCCAGGATGGACAGTCCGCTCGCCAAGGCGGCGGGTCATGTCATACCTTTTCAACTGCCCGGCGCGCTGCCGCTGGACGGCTCCATGCGGCATGTCGCGCCTTTTGTCACGGCCTTGGAGGCGCTGGCCGGCAGCCTCTCGCTTGGACTGCCGCCGCGCTGACGGCACACCGGAGCGAAATGGAGAAAATCTCCATTTTGGCCGACTTCGTCATCGGCCTGTAACAAAGCCTTGCTAAATTCCACTCCATCGAGGCCGCATTTCAGGCCTTTTCGCTGGACGTCATCTGATTTCGATGGAGAAATTCACCGAAACGTGCCGTTTGGCGAGACGTGGAGTGTGGTGATGAATGTCAGTTGAGGGGCGCGTGTCCCTCCGCGCCTTGGCACCATTGCAGTTCCCGTCGCAATCGAAGTGATCGACATGTCCGCCCGCACTGGTCGGGCAACGATAGCCTGTAGCCCGAAAGCATATTCACATGACCAAAGACCTGCCTGTCATCGGGGCCTGCCTGCCGGCGGCTCATATCGCCCTGCATCGCGACTGGATCTTCGAAATGGATCGCGATGTGGAAGTCCAGGGCTTTAACCTCCCGGCCGCCATGGATGGCGACTGGCGCCCCATGGCGGAGGAGGTCAATCGCCTGCTCGACGGCCACAAGGGGCGCATTGGCACCCATGGCCCATTTGTCGGCTTTCCGATCAATGCGCAGGACTCTCTCATCCGCAAGGTTGTCGAACAGCGCATGATGGATGCACTGGACATGTGCACCTTCATGAAGGGGACCCATATGGTGCTCCATTCGCCCTATTCGAACTGGGATCATCACAACTTCACTACCTACAATAACTATCGTGAGCACCTGCTCGAGTTTACCCATCTCACCCTCGACAATGTGGTCCGCCGCGCCGAGAACGAAGGTGTGGTGCTGGTGCTCGAAAACGTCACCGATGTTGATCCGGCTGAACGTCGCCGCCTCATCGACAGCTTCGATTCTCCCAATTTCAAACTTTCGGTCGATACCGGTCACGCCCACTACGCGCATTTCACGCTGGGTGCGCCGCCGGCGGATCAGTTCATTCTCGATGCCGGTGTGCAGCTCGAGCACGTACACATCCAGGATGCCGATGGTTACGCGGATCGCCACTGGTCGCCCGGTGAAGGCACGATCGCCTGGAATTCGGTCTTCGGTGAAATCGCCAAGCTGAGCCAGACACCGCGCGTTCTCCTGGAAATCCGCGACAAGGACAGCATTCCAGCCGCCCACCAATACCTCGTGGATCGCGGCCTCGTCCGCTGACGGCACTGACTGCCTGCCGGGCCGATCGATCGCGTTGGCCCGGCGCCAGCCTAACGATATCAGGAGCAGAAATTGTCGAACTCCCCATCGGACAAAGATGGCCCCGGCTTGCCCTATCGCGACATCATCGACGCGATGAGCGACGACGATAAGGTTCGCCTGCTCTCCGGCTCGGGTCGCTGGAGGACTGCCGCCTTTCCGGCGTTCGGCCTTGGGGCAATCACCATGACCGATGGCACCTATGGTGTGCGCTATTCCATCACGCAGATCGACAACAGCGACGGCCTCGGCATTGGTCTGGAGGAATTCCTGGCGACCGCCGATCAGCATGCCAGCGCCATCTATCGCCAGTCCGCTGAGATCAAGCCCGCGACCTGCTTTCCCAATGGCTCTGCCATGGGAAACAGCTGGGACGTCGCGCTGCTCGAAGAACTGGGCACGCTGCTCGGTCGGGAGAGCCGCGCCAAGGGCGTCAACCTGTTGCTCGGGCCCGGCATCAATATCCGCCGCAATCCCCTCGCCGGTCGCGCTTACGAATACTATTCGGAGGACCCGTTCCTGACCGGCAAGCTGGCGGCCGGCCTCATCCGGGGCGTGCAGTCGCAGGGGGTCGGTTCGTCCCTCAAGCACCTGGCCTGCTACAACGCCGAGAACGAGCGCATGACGACCGACAGCGTCGTCGAGGAACGCGCCTTGCGCGAAATCTATCTGCGCGGGTTTGAAATCGCCATTCGCGAGTCCCAACCCTGGACGGTGATGTCCTCGTACAACCTGCTCAACGGCATCCCAACAGCCCAGAACCACTGGTTGCTCACCGAGGTCTTGCGCGGCGAATGGGGATTTGAGGGGGTGACCATTTCCGACTGGAATTCGGTCAAGGACCGACCGGCCGCCCTCGCCGCGGGGCTCGATCTCGACATGCCGCAAAGCGTGCGCCGCATGGAAGCCTTGCGCGACGCGCTGGCGGAAGGAACCGTGTCACGTACGCGTGTGGACCAGGCTTGCAGCAATGTACTGCGGCTCGTCGAAAAGGCCCGGAAAGGCGCCGAGACCCCCTTTGAGCCTTTTACGGCCGAACAGCACCATGCGCGGGCGCGCGCCATGGCCGCAGCCGCCATGGTCCTTGTCAAGAATAACGGCGCTCTGCCCATAAGCGGTGCCAGGAGAATTGTCGTCGTCGGGCGGGACGCCGTCGTCCCCGTGATCCAGGGTTCCGGCGGCGCCACCACCTTGCCCACTATGCTTGATGTGCCGCTCGATGAACTGCGCCTGGCGCTGGGCGAAGAGGTGGAAGTCATCCACCTGCCGGCGGTCCTCGCCGAGGACAGCGACCTCGTCCAGTCAGCAGATCTCGTGGTCGTCTTCGCATCGAGCGACGGACGCACCGACGGAGAGGGGAATGATCGGACCTCGCTCCAGCTGTCGCCCGGCCATCGCGAAATGGTCGAGCACCTGGCCGCGACAGGCATCAAAATGGTTGTCGTCGTCGCCTCACCCGATGTCGTGGAAATGCCGTGGATCGACTCCGCTGATGCGGTCCTCATGACCTTTTATTCTGGCCAGGCGTCGGGGGGCGCGGTGGCCGATATCCTGTCGGGCCGCGTCAACCCGTCCGGCAAGCTTTCCGTCTCGGTACCGCATCGTCTCGAAGACGTGCCGGGCTTTATGTCCTATCCACCCGAGCTGGACCGGCATGTTTATGCCGAGGGCATCCATGTCGGCTATCGCGGCTATCGCAAGCGCCGATCAGCCCCCCTGCTGCCGTTCGGCCATGGCCTGAGCTATACCAGCTTTGCCTATGGTGCGCCGAAGCTGTCAGCAGACGCCGTCGGAATCAAAGAGAAGGTCACGCTGTCCTTCACGCTCACCAATACTGGCAGCGTTGCCGGATCTGAGGTCAGCCAGGTCTATCTGCAGGCCAAGGGGCAGCAGGTCCTGCGCAGTGATCGCGAGCTCAAAGGCTTTGCCAAAACGTGGCTCGAGCCCGGCGAAAGCCGCGTGGTCACGGTGGACATCGAAGGCAGGGACCTGACGGTCTGGCATAGCAAGCGCCAGCAATGGGTGCTTGAAGGCGAGGCAGCCGAATTGCTGATCGGTGCGTCATCGACCGATATCCGCGCCAACATCGGCCTGCACCTTAAGCCTTCCATCCTGCCCTGGCCCAAGGTCGAGCGGCATACCCGTCCCGCTTTCATCCTGCCCAATCCGCATGCGCGGGAGATTCTGCGTGATGACCTTGCCCAAAGGATAGGAATCTCGCCCGAGGATGCCGACAAGGCCTTGGCGGGGATCCAGAACTCGGTCTTTGGCATCTTCGCCTCGCTCGAACGCTACCTGCGCATCTCCATTCCCGACAGCGCGGTCACGAACGTCTTCGAGCGCATCAATGCCGCCATCGACGCCGCCGAGCTGGCGCTCTGACGTCGAGCAGACGGTCGCGGCATGCTGCGATCGTCACCGAACCCGATTGGGCGCTTGCGCCAAGCAGGCGGCTGCGCCCGCCCAAAACTGGAGGAAATGGCATGTCTGGCAAGGCCATTCAGATTGCGCGTCTCGAAAAGCGCTTCGGACAGACGGATGTGCTGCAGGGGATCGATCTCGATGTCCGGCCCGGCGAATTCCTGACCCTCCTGGGAGAGTCTGGCTGCGGCAAGTCCACCCTGCTCCGGCTGATTGCCGGTTTCGAGCCGGCCACCTCGGGCACGATCAGCATTGGCGGGCGCGATGTCGGCGGTCTGCCGCCGCGGGCGCGCGACATCGCCATGGTCTTTCAATCCTATGCGCTCTATCCGCATATGAGCGTGCGCGACAATATCGGCATGCCGCTGCTGATGAGCCGCCTGTCCTTCGCCCAGCGCAATCTGATCGGTTGGGCCTCGCCCGCCGCCCGTCGGATTCGCCGGCAAATCGACGAAGATGTCGGCGCGGTCGCCGGCCAGCTCCATCTTGACCACCTCCTCAGCCGCAAGCCGGCCCAGCTCTCGGGCGGGCAGCGCCAGCGCGTCGCGGTCGGCCGCGCCATGGTGCGCAAACCGTCCGTCTTCCTGATGGATGAGCCGCTCTCCAATCTCGATGCAAAGCTGCGCATCCAGCTGCGCGAGGAGATTGCCGACCTGCATCGCCGCACCGGCATCACCTTCATCTACGTCACGCATGACCAGACCGAGGCCATGGCCATGTCCGACCGCATCGCCCTGATGGAGGGTGGTCGCGTCGTGCAATGCGCCACACCGGACGAGATCTACAACCAGCCCAGCCGCCTCTCGGTCGGGCGCTTCATCGGCACGGTGGCGATCAACGAAATCCCGGTGGAGGTCAGGGGCGGGCGCATCCTGGTCGGGGGGCGCGACCTGGGCCTGTTCGCCAGGGGCGCTGCCGATAGCAGCTACACGCTGGCCGTCCGCCCCGAAGCAATTGAAATAGTATCGCGCCCGGATCGCGCCCATTTCGTCCTGCCGGTCACCCATACCGAATTCACCGGTTCCGAAGTGGGGCTGCGTCTTTCCGGCGCGGAGATTGGCACCGAATGGATTCGGGTGCAGCTGCGCGCCGAGCAGTTCAGCCAGGTGAAGCATGATGGCGGCATCGCTGGTCGCGCCTTCTTGCGCCTCAGACCGCTTGGCGCGCTGCTCTTCGAGCGCAGCGGCGAAAGGGTTCCGGTCCGGGTGACTGATGCCATGCCAGTGGAGGTGCGCGATGTCGTCCCTGCCTGACACCATGGCGATACCGGACGCACCCGCCGCACCCAGAACCCGCTTCTATAGAGGTGCCGCCAGCTATTCGGGCCTCGCTTACCTGTTCTCCGCTCCCGCCTTCATTCTGCTGGCCCTGACAACAGTGGTGCCGATCATCCTCGTTTTGCTGGCCAGCCTGACCGATTACAGCCTGGGCAGCATATCCTTCGACTATATCGGCCTGGACAATTACGGCCGACTGCTGGCCGACCGATATTTCTGGAATGCGCTGCGTAACAGCGCGCTCTATGCGTTGCTGACGGTCCCGCTTGCCGTTGGCCTGGCGCTGGTGCTCGCCACCATTCTCAACGATCGCGTCCGGACACGCCGTTTCTACGAAATTGTCTATTTCCTGCCGATCACCAGCACGCTGACAGCCATGTCGATTGTCTGGAGCTATCTGCTCAACGGCCATATCGGGCCGCTGGCGCAGGCGATGAGCTGGCTTGGCCTGCCGCGGCTCGACTTCTTCTCCGATGGCAATCTGGCGCTGGTCGGCCTGGCCATGATCGGCATCTGGCATCAGCTTGGTTTCAACCTGGTGCTGTTCCTGGCGGGCTTCACCGTGATCTCCAAGGAGCTCAACGAGGCCTCGGCACTCGATGGCGTGCACAGCCTGTGGGATCGCCTGCGCTTCATCATCTGGCCGCTCCTGGCGCCGACCACGCTCGTGGTCCTGGTGCTCAACTGCATCGGCGCGTTCCAGGCCTTCGACACTGTCGCCGTGCTGACCAATGGGGGGCCATACGGTTCGACCGACATGCTGCTCTACAAGATCAACATTGACACCTTCGAGGGCATGAAGGCCGGCTATGGCAGCGCGATGACCGTCGTCTATCTCGTCATCATCGTGCTCTTTTCGATACTCCAGGTGGTCTATTCCAACCGCAAGGCGGCCCGCTGATGTCTGACACCATCCTCCGCAGGGCGAAGGCCGCTGGCGCCCATGCCGTTCTCATGCTGGGCGCCATTGCCTCGATCTTTCCGCTCGTCTGGATGTGGCGCGCCTCGACGCAAAGCCCGGGCGAAATCTTCGGAACGGTCAGCGATGCCCCGCCAATCATGCAAAATATCGCCGACAATTACGGCCGCGCCCTCTTCGACACGCCGGTGCTGCGCTTTCTCTGGAATGGCGTGCTGATGACGGGCAGCATCCTGTTCTTCCAGATATTGACCACCGTGACCTGCGCCTATGCCCTGGCCAAATACGACTTCAAGGGCAAGAAGCTGCTGTTCGGCATCGTGCTGCTGACTCTGGCAGTCCCGAGCCAGGCCACGGCGCTACCGCTTTTCGTGGGACTCGTGCAGCTCGGCCAGCTCGACACTTTCTTCGGGGTGATCTTTCCCTCTCTCACCTCGGCCTTCGCGATCTTCCTGTTCAGCCAGTTCATCCGCTCCTTCCCCGATGAAATCATCCTGGCGGCGCGCCTCGATGGCATGACAGAGATCGAGATCGTCATCCGCATCATGATCCCGGCTATGCTGCCGGCGATCGCCGCCTTCGCGATATTCTCGGTGACCGGTCATTGGAACAGCCTTTACTGGCCGATGATCGTGATCCGATCCATGGATTTGGCTCCTCCGACTCTGGGCATTCTGTTTTTCCGGAGCGCGGAAGGAGGTGACAGCTTCGGTCCGCTGATGGCTGCCGCCACCCTCGTCACCGCACCTCTCATCCTGATCTTCCTCGCTGCACAGCGTCAGTTCGTGCAGGGCGTGACGATGACAGGGGTCAAATGAAGCATGGCCCGCCCAGCGGCAACTGGACGGGCCATACACGAAGTCACTCCAACCTGAAGGCAAATCATGAAGACGACCAGAACCCTCTTGGCCGCAGTGCTCCTCGGCTCGATCGTGCTCCCGGCTTCCGCGCAGGACCAGATCACGCTGGACTTCTACCACACCCAGTTGGACTTCCTGCCCGCTATCGTGCAGAAATTCAACGAGACGCATCCGAACATCCAGATCAATGACCTGGCCCCCGCAGAAAGCTATCTGCCCGGCGACCAAAACGTCATTCGCGGTCTGATGACCGGCACCGCTCCCGATATCTACCTGCCGTCTTATGCCTCGATCGCGACCCTGGTGGGCCTGTTCCAGGAACGCGGCCAGGAGGTGCCCCTAACCTCTTTCCTCGAAGCAGAAGGCGCCGACTGGGTATCCACCAATTATGCGGACGCCATCCTCGACCTCGCCCAGGTCGACGATGTGCAATATGCCATGCCGTTCAATGCCTCGCTGCCGGTCATGTATGTCAACCAGGAGCTCATCGAGCAGGTCGGCGGTTCTGTTGATGATTTCCCGACCACGTGGGACGGCGTCACCGAACTGGCCACCAAGATCAGCGCGCTGGGCGACCAGTATGAAGGCATCAGCTTCTCGGTGGGCGGTTTTGCCAGCGACTGGCTGTGGCAGATGATGGTCCTTTCAACCGGTGCCAGCATGCTCAATGACGAGATGACCGGCATCGGCTACGACAATGAGCAGGGTCTTGAGGCGCTGCGCGTCACCCAGGACTTTGCCGTCAAGTCGGGCATGTCGGTCTACGCTTCGGCAACCCCGTCGACCCAGCAGTTCTATGCCGGCACGGTCGGCATCATCGTCGGCTCCTCCGCCAGCACGGTGTCGCATAGCCAGGCCGTGGGCGACCGCTTCACCATGCGCACCGTGCGCTTCCCGTTGATCGATGCCGAGAATGGCAGTCTGCCGGCGGGTGGCAATGCGCTGATGATCCTGACACAAGACGAGGCCAAGCAGGCCGCCGCCTGGGAATTCGTCAAATACATGACCAGCCCCGAAGTCCAGGCCGAGGTCGCCAAGCTGAGCGGCTACATGCCCACCAACCAGCAGTCGGCCGAAGTCCTGGCCGGTTTCTATGCCGAGAACCCCAACTTCCAGACGGTGTTCAACTCCATGGATGCCGCCGGCAAGTGGTTCGCCTATCCCAACAACACCGCGCCTGACCTCCTCAAGGAGCTGTCGCCGATCCTTGATGGCCTGCAGCGCGGCAATGTTACGCCCGAGGATGCGCTGGTCCAGATCCGCGACTCCCATGCGGCCATTCTCGCCAACCAGTAATGCTTAGGCGCGCCGGCAACGGCGCGCCTTACTCTCTGCTCCGGGCCCGTCTGGGCACCGAGAAACGCCCCTTCGGCCAACTCGGACCCTTTCGTCGCCTGGGATCAGCCTATTGATGGGCTGCTCCATAGCGCCGCAGATCTGGCCGATATTGGACAATCGCCGGTCTGCTACCTGCTGGATTGCTTTGCTGACCTCGCTTACCGCGCGGCCGGGCGGGTGTTTATCGGTGCAGAGCGCTACTGCGTGCGGTCAACGATCGGGTCGTGAACGGCGGCCAGCCAGTCTCCCAGCCGTGTCATGTCGCCGCTCTCGCGCATTGCTCCTGACTGCAGCAAGGCAGCGAGAGCAATCCTATACTGGGGGTCGGCGCTATACAGCCTGTTCAATGTCCGGGCGGCCGCGGCCGAGATCTCGATGATCAGATCGGCGTGCTCGTCGGGATAGGCGCCGACACGGAATGACGGCTTGCCCGCGACGATCTCGAAGCGCAGGCCCTGCACCATGCCACCGGGCAGCCGAGTGCCGTCGGTATAGCGCTCTACCAGCGAGATGCAGAGCTCTGCCGGAAGTCCCGCCTGCAACGCACCCTCGACCATGATCGTGCCCACCATGGCGAACCAGTCCGCCGTGCCGTGGCGCAGTTTTTCCGGTGTGCCCATTTCGATTGCTCCTATTGTGCCTGGTCGCGGGTCTTGATGCTTGTTGGCCTAGTGGACCTTGAGCACGATCTTGCCCTGGATATGCCCCTGCGCGGCGCGCTCATGCGCCTGGCGTGCCTCGGCCAGGGCAAATTGACTGTCGATCACGACGCGGATTGTGCCGTCCTCGAGCAGTCCGGAAAGCTCGGCCAGTTGCGCCCCGCTGGAGCGCACCTGGGTCGTCGAGACGGTGACGCCAGCCTCGTCCGCCGCTTGCCCGCCCACGGCCCCCAGGCCAAAGATCGGAAACAGGGCGCCGCCACGCTTTATCATACGCAGGAAGCGCGTGCTGGTTGGGCCGCCCACGGCGTCAACGACGAGATCGGCGTCGCCGATGACATCCTCGGGAACCGTCCTGGTGTAGTCGATGACGTCATCCGCGCCGAGCTCGCGCAGCAGGGCTTCATGCTTGCCCGAGGCAATGGCGATTACCCGCGCGCCCTTCCATTTGGCCAGCTGCAGGGCAAAATGCCCCACGCCGCCCGCCGCCCCATTGACCACCACGGTCTTGCCTGCCAGCGGCACCGGCCGATGCTGAGTGGGCTGCAGGGGATTGGGGACTTGGTGTCCCTGGGCGATCATGAACTGCCAGGCGGTCAATAGCGCCATCGGTGCCGCCGCCGCCTGCAGGTGATCAATCCCGGACGGTTTGAGCGCCAGTTCCGATGCGGGGACGCTGACATATTGCGCATAGGCATTGCCATTTGCGGCGGGGAAGCGAACCATGGAATAGACCGCATCGCCGACCGAAAAGCCCCGGACGTTGTTGCCCAGCGCCACAACCTCCCCCGAGATATCGGTGCCCAGGATGATGGGAAAGGGCAGCTGCGGCCGCCATTCCGGGGGCAGCATTTTATAGCCCTCGCGCAAATACCAGTCAGGCGGGTTGAGCCCTACCGCATGGGTGCGGACCAGGACCTCACCCGGCCCCATTTCGGGGCGCGGGGCGTCCTCGTATACCAGCAGCTCGGGGCCACCAAATGCATGCAGCCGGATGGCCTTCATCATTTCGCTCATCAATTTCTCCTGCAGCTCAATGTGCTCTGGCCGGGATATAGTGGCCGCGCCAAAGGTTGATAATCGGGCGCCAATTCGCTTTACTCATGCCATGAAGGAACAAATGGTACTTGAGCGCCTGACCGGTCTGATTGCGTTCGCCCGCGCCGGTTCGCTGGGCAGCTTTACCGCTGCGGCCAAATCGCTGTCGATTTCGCCTTCGGCGGTCAGCAAGAGCGTGCAGCGGCTTGAGGGCCAGCTGCAGGTTTCGCTCTTCACCCGGACGACCCGCTCGCTGACGCTGACGCCGGAAGGACGCGACCTGCATCAGCGGGCGCTCAGCCTGCTGCGCGATGCAGAAGAGATCGAACAGGCCGCGATCGCCAGCCGCGCGGAACCCTCGGGCCCCCTGCGCATCGCCGCGTCGCTACCGATCGGTGTGCACGTGATTGCGCCCGCCCTGCCAGCCTTCCGCCGGCGCTATCCCAAGGTCACGGTCGATCTGCGACTGAACGACCAGTTCATTGACCTCATCGAGGAAGGGATCGACGTCGCGGTCAGGATCGGCGAGTTGGCGGACTCCCGGCTGATGTCACGCCGACTGGGACCGCATCGCCTGTGTTGCTTTGCCGCCCCGGACTATCTGGCGCGGCGTGGCACGCCGATGCATCCCGACGACCTGGCAGCACATGACACTGTCAATCTCCGCTACCAGAGCACCGGGCAGGTGCTGCGCTGGCCGTTCACGATCAATGGGCGTGTGATCGAAATCGTGCCGCCGTCCGGGGTCGTGGTGGATGTGAGCGACGCCGTGGTGGCGACGCTTGCGGCCGGTGGCGGCATCGGCATCAGCAGCGCTTTCATTGCCGCGCCCTATGTCGCCCGGGGCGCCTTGGTGCCGGTACTGTCCGAATTCGGCGTCGACCGAAACAATATTACCGCAATCTGGCCAGAAAGCCGCCGCGCCAACCCGACGGTGAGCGCCTTCCTCGCCATGCTGCAAGACATCTTCCAATAATGGCGCTGCCTAGCGAGATCCGTTGGCTCGCGGAGCGCGTCGCCATATGCCGACGCCGTGCTGACCCAGCCGTTTCGACGTCAATGATGTCAATGGCTTAGCGCGGCCGTTCTTGATGCCTATTGCGTGGCTCGCATCAGCGCCGCGATTTCGGTCCATTTGCCTCGGAAAGCCTCAACGCAGGCGGGATCAAAATGGGTGCCGCTGCAAGCCAGTATCTCGGCATAGGCCTTGTCGAGCGGCCAGGCCTGCTTGTATGGGCGCTCGGAGCACAATGCGTCGAACACATCGGCGATAGCCACAACCCGTGCTTCCACCGGGATGTCGGTTCCCGAAAGCCGGTCCGGGTAGCCGGTGCCATCCCAGCGTTCATGGTGGCTGAGCGCGATCAGCTCGGCGGCCCTGATGAGCTCGGAGGTGCCACCCGCAAGAATTCGGGCCCCGATCGCCACGTGTTCGCGCATGATGGCGAACTCTTCCGAGGTCAATTTGCCCGGCTTGCCCAGGATGGCGTCGGCAATGGCGATCTTGCCCACGTCATGCAGCGGCGCGGCGAGATAGATGATGCGGCACTGCTCCGGGCTCAGGCCGATCTCGGAGGCGATCAACAGACTGATCGTGGCCACGCGAGACACGTGTTCGCCCGTATCGCCATCGCGATATTCAATAGCGCGCGCCAGGCGCCAGATGATTTCCTCCTCGCGCGCCAATAATTGTCCCACGGCAGTCTCGACTTCACGCGAGAGCCAATCCGCGCGATCGGCCAGCTCAACCTGAGCGGATCGCAGCGCCAGCAGATTGGTTACCCGGGCCTGCAGCTCGCTGGGATCAAAGGGCTTGCTCACAAAGTCCGTGGCCCCTGCTCGTATGGCCTCAATGCGGGTCTGGCGGTCAATATCGGAGGTGACCATGATCACCGGCACGGTGCGATAGCCGGGCAGCAGGCGGAGGGCTGCGGTGAATTCAATGCCGTCCATGTCCGGCATGATATGGTCAACCAGCAATAGGTCATATTGCTTGGTCCGGGTCAGCTCCAGGCCCAGATGGGGATGCAGACAAGTGTCAATTTCGGCATCCGTCACCTCTCGGACAGTGGACCCGATCATGGCGACACTGGAACGACTGTCATCA
>CAXBHD010000054.1:0-15385 GCA_963975335.1 uncultured Devosia sp.
TGCCGTCGACGCTGGCGCTGCCCCGGACGATGCCGCGCCCGAAGCCATTGCCTATACCCCGCTCGAAACCGGCGAAGACTGGCCCGCCTATGGCGGCACCCATCGCGCTGCGCGCTATTCCCCGCTCGATCAGATCACGCCCGACAATGTTGGCGAGCTCGAGCAGATCTGGGAATTCCGCACTGGCGACCTGCCCGAAAATGATGAGCCCTTCGGCAATCAGAACACCCCCGTCAAGGTCGGCGACCGCCTCTATCTCTGCTCGGCGCTCAACAAGATCAGCGCGCTCGATGCCGCCACCGGCGCCGAATTCTGGACCTATGACCCCGAGACCCCGGTCGATGCCATCGGCTACAATGCCTCCTGCCGTGGCCTGATCTACTTTGCCGATCCCACTGCCGAAGAGACCGATCTCTGCGCCAGCCGTGTCGTCAATCTCACCCATGATGCCCGCATGATCGCGCTCGACACCGAGACCGGCCAGCCCTGCGAGGATTTTGGCAATCTGGGCACCGTCAACCTGCTCGAAGGCATTGGCGACACCGCCCCCGGCTTTTACGCTCCCACCTCGCCGCCAACCCTGGTGCGCGACGTGCTTGTCGTCGGCAGCCAGGTCAGCGATGGCCAGACGCGCGAGGCGCCTTCCGGCGTCATCCGCGGCTATAATGTCGTCACCGGCGAACTGGAATGGGCCTGGGATATGGGCCGCCCCGGCGAGACCGGCCTGCCGCCTGAAGGCGAGATCTATACCCCTGGCACCCCCAATATGTGGACCATTGCCTCGGGCGATGATGAGCTGGGCCTGGTCTATATGCCCATGGGCAATTCTGCCGTCGACTATTGGGGCGGGGACCGCTCCGAGGCCGAAAACACCTATTCGACCGCCATTGTCGCGCTCGACGTCGAAACGGGCGAAGTCGCCTGGAGCTACCAGACCGTCCATTACGACGTCTGGGACTATGACCTGGGCGGGCAGGGCACTTTGGTGGATTTCCCCACGGCCGATGGCCCGGTCCCGGCCATCATCATGCCGTCCAAGCAGGCGCAGTTCTTCATCCTCAACCGCGAAACCGGCGAACCGCTGGTCAATATCGAGGAGCGTCCCGCCCCCCAGGGCGGTGTCGAGCCCGAGCGCCTGTCGCCCACCCAGCCCTATGTCACCGACTTCCCCAATCTGCTCAAGCCTGACCTCACCGAGGCCAGCATGTGGGGCATGACGCCGCTCGATCAGCTCTGGTGCCGCATCCAGTATCGCCAGGCCAGCTATGAGGGCGTCTATACCCCGCCAACGGTGGATCAGCCCTGGATCCAGTTCCCCGGCTATAATGGCGGCGTGGATTGGGGTGGCGTGGCGGTCGATCCTGAAAACAACATCATGATCACCAACTACAACAACATGCCCAATTACAACCAGCTGATCCCGCGGGAAGAGGTCGATGCCATGGGCGTATTGCCCATCACCGATCCCAATTACGATCCCGATGTCGGCGGCGGTTCGCATGGCAGCGTCAGCCCCCAGGCGCAGGCTCCCTATGGCATTCGCGTCAATGCCGGCTGGCGCGTGCCCTTTACCGGCCTGCTGTGCAAGCAGCCCCCCTATGGTGGTATTGCCGCCATCGATCTGGAAACCCGCGAAGTGCTCTGGGACCGTCCCTTTGGTTCGGCCCGCAAGAATGGCCCCTTCGGCATCCCGTCCATGCTGCCCATCGATATCGGCACGCCCAATAATGGGGGTGGCTTTGTCACGGCCTCGGGCCTGTTCTTCATCGCGGCGGCAACCGATGACATCCTGCGCGCCATCGATATCGAGACGGGCGAGGAAGTCTGGAGTGTCGTGCTGCCGGCCGGTGGTCAGGCAACGCCCATGACCTATGAGGCCGAGGGGCGCCAGATCGTCGTCATCAATGCCGGTGGCCACGATTTCATGGAAACCCCCATTGGCGATTATTTCATCGCCTATGCCCTGCCAGCGACCACACCCTAAGGCATGAGTTCAGGAGAAGGGTCAGCCCTTCTCCTCAAAGGCGACCTTCCATTATCGGTTCCAGCGTCAGGACCCCCATGCAAGCCTTGCTGTCCAATACCAGCTATTGTGGCCCATCGCCGCTCCCGGAAGATCTCTGGGGGCGGTGGAATTTTGACCCCCTTCTGCTCGCCGTCCTGTTCGCCGCCGCGGCGCTGTTCTGGTTCCGCCAGCCGTGGCGCAGCCGCTCCAGCGCCGGCTTCGCGGCTGGCATGGGCGTGCTCGCCGTGATTTTCATCAGCCCGCTTTGTGCCCTCACGGTGGCGCTGTTTTCGGCCCGCGTGGTGCATCACGTCCTCCTGGTCGCCATTGCCGCCCCGCTGCTGGCCTGGGCCATTATCGAGCAGGGCCGCGCGGGCACGCGGGCCCTGGCCCAGGCGCTGCCGCTGCTGGCGACGCCGCTTCTCGTCCTGCACACCGTCATCTTCTGGCTCTGGCACGCCCCGGACGCCTATCTCCTGGCGCTGACCAGCACGCCGGTCTACTGGCTGATGCAGGTCAGTCTGCTGGCCAGCGCCATGCTGTTCTGGGGCGCCGTTCTGCTGGCCTCGCCAGGTCGCGCCATAGCCACCCTGGTGGCGGTCAGCATCCAGATGGGCCTGCTCGGGGCCTTGCTGGTCTTTTCCGCCCAGCCGCTTTACCTGCCCCATTTCGCTACGACCCAGCCCTTTGGCCTGGCCCCGCTGGCCGATCAGCAACTGGCTGGTCTGATCATGTGGGTCCCCGCCAGCCTGCCTTACCTGCTGGTTGCCGTCTGGCGCCTGGCCAATTGGCTGCGCCAGGGCGAGGCGGCCCAGTCGTGATCCCCATCCTGCTCAAACTCGTCCACGTGCTGGCCATCGGCCTGTGGGCTGCGGGCCTGCTGACGCTGCCTTTCCTTTATGCGCAGCGCCGCCAGCTCGAGGGCAAGGCGCTTTATCGCCTGCACAATTTTACCCGCTTCTTCTATGTCAGGCTGGTCTCGCCGGCCGCCTTCGCCGCCGTGGTGTCAGGCATTTTCCTGATCTTTGTCGAGGCGACTTTCGTGCCGTGGTTTTCCGTCAAGCTGCTGCTGGTCGGGATGATGGTGATGATCCATGTGATGAGCGGCCTCGTCATCCTGCGCCTCTTCGAGCCCGGCCAGAGCTATCCGGCCAGCCGCCGCAACATCGTGATCCTGCTGACCGCCACCGTCATTGGCGCCATCCTGGCAACGGTGCTGGGCAAGCCCGAATGGCTGGTCGCGGGCTGGCTCACCACCTTTTTCGCCCCCGGCGCGCTGGGGGAAATGTTCCCCTTCCTTACTGCTTGGTTGAGATAATGAGACCCACCCCATGATCGAAAACCAGCTTGCCGCCATGCCAACCCGCCAGCGCCGTCACCAGGGATGCGAGCACCGACAGCAACAGACCATGCGGCAGGATGGCATCGGGCACGGTCAGCCGCAGGCCGAAATTGGCCGCGACAATGGCAATCAGGGTAATGCCGGCAATGGCGTGGTTCCAGCTGGCCACGCGGACGCGGATGCCGGGCACGGCCAGCAATTCGATGGTCCCGGCCGCCGAGGCCAGCAGGCCGAAGCCAAAGGCCAGGCCCGCCGCCCAGAGACCCACCCGCATCCAGAACGGATCGGCGCTGATCCAGTACATGCCGTCCGCTCCCAGCGTGCAGATCACCAGCGCAATGGGGAAATGCACCAGCATGGCATGCACGGGGTGGCCGGCCACGGCGACGGCCGAGCCGACATCCTGCTGCGCCATGGCGCGGATGCGCGGATTGGCATGCGAGGGATCTGCCTCGCCGGTCGATTCTTCGGACTGGATTTCGGCTTCTTCGGCTTGTTTGGCGTCTTGTTCCGACACGCTGGTCCCCTGGTCTTGCGGTTTGCTGCTCTGGCAGCAACGCCGCTGGCGCTGACTGGTTGCGCCACGCCGCTCTCGACGCTTTATCCGGCTGGCCCCGCCGCCGCCAATATCGCCACCCTGTGGTGGATCATGTTCTATGGCGCGGTCGCGCTATTCGTGCTGGTCCTGGCTCTGCTGGCGCTGAGCTTCATCCGCCCTGCCTTCATCGCTGCCATCAAGCCGGCCCACTGGATCATCGGCGGCGGTCTCGTCCTGCCCATACCGATCCTGACCGGTCTGCTCATCGCCGCGCTGCTGCTGGGCGAGCAATTGTTGCCCAAGCCGGGCGGGGCAGCGACCCTGCGCGTCGCCGCGCATGCCCAGCAATGGCAGTGGCGTTTCAGCTATCCCGACAATCCGGGGGCTGGCGATACCGAAATCCTGCACCTGCCGGCCGGTGAGCCGGTCGACATCGTCATTACCGCGGAGGATGTCATCCACGCCTTCTGGATCCCGCGTCTGGGCGGCAAGATGGATGCCATTCCCGGCCATACCAATGTCATTCGCCTGCAGGCCGACGAGCCCGGCATCTATCGCGGCATCTGCGCCGAATATTGCGGCCAGGGGCACGAAACCATGAGCTTTGTGGTGGAGGCGCATGCCCCGGCCGACTACGCCCGTATCCTTGGAGGCGCTTCATGAGCCCGACCACGAGTCGCCAACCGACCGCTCACGCGCCGCTCTCGCCCATCGGGCTGCACAAGGCGCTGGCCGATATCTGGGCCACGCCGCCGGGCTGGGGCCGGCTGTCGGCGGTCAATCACAATATCCTGGGCAAGCGCTTCATGGTGCTGGCGCTGATCTTTTTCACCATTGGCGGCCTGCTGGCCATGCTGATCCGCGCCCAGCTGGCCACGCCCAACAGCGCCTTTGTCGGCCCCGAGCTCTACAACCAGCTCTTCACCATGCATGGCACGGTGATGATGTTCCTCTTCGCCATTCCCATGTTCGAGGGCCTGGCCATCTACATGCTGCCCAAGCTGCTGGGCGCCCGCGATCTGGCCTTCCCGCGCATGACCGCCTATGGCTTCTGGTGTTATCTCTTTGGCGGCACGATCCTGATCGTCGCCCTGGTGACCGGCTATGCCCCCAATGCCGGCTGGTTCATGTATACCCCGCTCTCCTCGGGCACCTATACGCCGGGCATCAATGCCGATGTCTGGCTCCTTGGCATCACCTTCGTCGAGATTTCGGCCATCACTGCCGCCGTCGAGATCATGGTCACCATTCTCAAGATGCGCGCGCCGGGCATGTCGCTCACCCGCATGCCCATCTTTGGCTGGTACATGCTGGTCACCGCCGGCATGATGCTGATCGGCTTTCCGCCGCTGATCCTGGGCTCCATCCTGCTCGAAATGGAGCGGGCTTTCGATCTGCCCTTTTTCGATCCCACCCGCGGTGGCGATCCACTGCTCTGGCAGCACCTGTTCTGGCTCTTCGGCCATCCGGAAGTCTATATCATCTTCCTGCCGGGGGCAGGGGTGCTCTCCACCATCATCCCCACCTTCGCCCGGCGCCCCCTGGTCGCCTATAACGCCATCATCGTCGCGATTGTCGCCATGGCTTTCCTCAGCTTTGGCCTCTGGGTGCATCACATGTTCACCGTGGGCATTCCCCATCTGGCTTTGGCCTTCTTCTCGGCGGCCAGTGCCCTCGTGGCCATTCCCACCGCCGTGCAGATCTTTGCCTGGATCGGCACGCTGGCCTCCGGCCGGCCCAAATTCGACATTCCCATGCTCTATGTCGTGGGCTTTTTCGTGGTCTTCGTCATCGGCGGGCTGACCGGCGTCATGCTGGCCATGGTGCCCTTCAACAGCCAGGCGCATGACAGCTACTTCGTCGTCGCCCATCTCCATTATGTCCTGGTCGGCGGCTTCGTCTTCCCCATGCTGGCCGCCCTCTATTACTGGCTGCCCCATTTCACCGGTCGCGCCAGCATCTACCGGCTGTCGGTGCCCGCCTTCTGGCTGATCATCATCGGCTTCAACCTCACCTTCTTCCTGATGCATCTGACCGGGCTGATGGGCATGCCGCGCCGCATCTCGAGCTATCCCTCCAACTGGGGCTGGGACTGGCTCAATCTGCTGTCGTCCTTCGGCGGCTTCATCATGACCATGGGCTTTGCCTTGGTCCTGGCCGATATCATCATGCAGTTCCGCTTCGGCCTGCCGGCCCCGCGCAATCCCTGGGGCGCGCGCACGCTCGAATGGGCCATGCCCACCCCGCCGCCGGCCTATAATTTCGCGGCTCTGCCTGCCATCACCAAACGGGCCGACGATCTCGATCCCGACAGGCTGGGCGCCACCCTGGCCGGTGGCGATGGCTATCTCGGCTTCCCCCGCGCCAATCGGCAGGAGACGCTGGGCGTCGACATGATGACCGGCGCGCCCGACCAGGTCATCATCCTGCCCAGGCCCAGCTTCATGCCGCTCTGGACGGCTCTGGCCACCGGCGTCTTCTTTCTCGGCCTGCTGTTCAAGCTCTATTGGCTCGCCCCCATCGGAGCGCTCATGGTCGTGGCCCTGTTCCTGGCCTGGCCGCGCGATCTGGGCGCCAGGCGCGACATGGGCCCCATCGATATCGGCCAGGACCTGGCCGTTCCCGCCGATGTCGAGGTTACCGACAACGTCACCTGGTGGGCGTCGCTCTTCGCCTTGGCGGCCGATACCACGCTTTATGCCTCGCTGCTGTTTGGCGGGCTCTATCTGGCCGTCGTCGCCCCGGGCTGGGATGGCGCCGCGCCGGTGGTCAATTGGCTGCCGGCCATCGCTCTCCTAAGTGCCTTTGGCGCCTCGCTGCTGGCGCATCGGGCGCGGGCGCGCAATGCTTCCGGCCAGTCGCCCCTTGCCTTTCTGGTCGGGGCTGCCGGCCTCTCCGGCATCACCGCGCTGCTCTGCATCCTGGGCATGGCCCTGCTGGGTGATGCCACCATCCATGCCAATCTGGCCTTGCGCTTTGCGCTTTATCTCTACTGCGCCCTGCATGCCGCCATCGCCATGCTGATCGCCCTGCATGCGGCCTGGCGCTGGCGGGAGGGCTATGTCTCGCCGCTGCGTGCCACCGATCTGCGCCTGTCGGTACTCTGGACCGATTATGCCGCCCTGGCGCTGCTGCCGGCCTGGGCGCTGATCGTCCTGCTCGCCATGGCGGGTGGCCCGTCATGACCCGCACGCTCTGGCCCATCCTTGCCGGCTTCACCCTGTGGTCGATTGCCTTTATCGTCCTCTATGCCCTGCAATATCTCGGCTGCTACTTTGCCTGGGATCCCGCCTTGCACCGCACCCTGCTCATCGCAGCCGCCCTCGCTGCGGTCGTGCTGCTGGCTTTTTGCCTGCTGCTGCAGCTGCGGGCGCTGCGTCGCCCGGGCGCCGTGCCCACTTCCATCGACCGCATCGGGGTCGGCGCGACCCTTGCGGCGCTCGCGGCAACCATCGTCACCCTGGCCCCGGTGACCTTCGTCTCCATGTGTCTCTAGCAGGCGGGCAGGGCGGCTGCCGCCAATATCGGGCGACGCGGCCAGCCGCTACTGCCAGCCAATGGTCAGGGTGCGCCCGCCATACTGGCTCTGCCACAGGGTTTCCCCGAGCGGCGCCTGTGGCCCGGTGCTCTGCATGCAGACCAGGCGCCGCCCTTCCCGGGTCCGCACCATGCTGATCGCGTCATTGTCGAGCCTCATCCGGGCATCGGCAGCGTCCAAAAAGGCCCGCTCCTCGGTCCGCAGCTGCAGCAGTGCCCTTGTCAGCCGCGCCTTGTCGCCGGCAAAACCTTCTGCCGCCGTCGCGACCTGCAGCTGGTCCCAGTCCACCGGCAAGCGGCTGTCCGGGTCGGTCAGCGTATAATAGGGCGCCTCGCAGCCGCGATAGATGTCGGGAAAGCCCGGCATCAGGCATTTGAGCGCCACCTGCGTCAGGCTGAGCGCCGCCCCGACCTCCAGCAATCGTCCCAGCGCCGCCGGCCCGGTCTCGTTCCAATGGGCGCAGAGCGCCGCGGCAAAGGCGAGTGCCGGCTCCTCGGCCGCCGCGACCGGCCGCGTCCAGTAGGTGACCTCCTTGGCCTCGCGCATCGCCTTTTGCACATGCTCGGCCAGCCGCGCCTGCAGCGCCGCCGGCTCGGCCCCCCAGATGGCCAGCGCCGATTGCGCAATATACCAGCGCCAGCGCGGCGAGACGCCTGCCGCCGCCTCCAGCCCGTCCGCCGCCCTCACCAAGCCGGCAAAATCCCCGGGCAGGTGGCTGATCGCCGCCAGCCGCATGCGCGCATCTTCCGATCGCTTGGTGTCATGGCTGGTGCTCAGCGTCATGTCCGCCGGGCGCCGCAGCGCCAGGAATTGATTGGCCTCATCGGCCTCGATCGTGGCCTCGGCCGGCTCCGCCCCCACATCATTGCCCGCCAGATAGGGCGTCCAGCGGAAGCCTGCAGTATCCTCCTGCGCCTTGGCCAACAGTGCGCCCGAGACCTGCTGGAACCGCAGGGCAAAGGCCAGGACCGCCGGTGATGCCGGCTGTACCAGACCCGCCGCCAGATGCTCCAATACCCGTGCCGAGCGCAGCTTTGGCCGCGCGCCCTCGACAATCGCCGCGATCAGCGCGCGGTCCTGCGCATCGGCGCCGTTTTCATCCACATAGCTGCGGTAGCGCGTCATCCCGGTCAGCAGCGCCGTCACCGCCTCGCGCAGGCTTTCCGGCCCGGCCTCGACCGCGGCATCCTCGGCCAGCGCCGCGCGACCCAGCCCGACCAGCTGATGCAGTTCCGCCGCCAGTTCATTGTGCAATATGTCGCGCTTGGACTGCGCCAGCACCCCGGCAAAGTCGCCAAGCTCGCCGGTATAGTCCCGCCAGCTCTGCTCCAGCTGTGCCAGCCCGTCGGCATCGGTCAGCGCCCGCGCCATCAGCCGCCCAGCCTCATAGCCGGTCGTCCCCGCCGTCTTCCAGTCCGGCCGCAGCGTCTCGCGCCCCACCAGGATCTTTTCCACCCAGACCGGCGTATCGGGCAGCCGGTCGAGATAGGTCTTGGAGTCGGCCAGCCCATCGATATGGTCCACCCGCAGCCCGTCCACCTGGCCCTCATTGACGAGGTCGATGATCAGCCCATGCGTGTCGCTGAACACATCGGCATCTTCCACCCGCATGCCGATCAGCGCCGTGACATTGAAGAAGCGGCGATGGGTAATGCTGTCGCGCTCGGTCTCCCAGTGCCGCAGCCGCCAATGCTGCCGCTCATGCAATGCCCGCAATTCGTCCGGCGTCCCTGCGCCCTCCGGCCCGTCCGCCGCCAGCGGGATGGCCATCTCGCCAACCCGCCAGAATCCGCCATCGGCGGAAAATGCCCCTTCTGCCAGCATCTTGGCAAAGGGCTCGGCCAAAAACGGCAGGGCCAGTGGCCCCGCTGCCCAGTCGATATCGAAATGGCGCGCATAGCGGCTCGCCGCGCCCTCGGCCAGCACATCGCCCAGCCAGGGATTGTCCAGCGTGAATGCGGTGTGATTGGGCACGATGTCGAGGATGATCCCCAGCCCCTTTTCATGCGCCGCCTGCGCCAGGGCCGCGAAGCCGGCGCGGCCGCCCAGGCTGGGCTCGATCGCCGTCGGGTCGATCACGTCATAACCATGCGTCGATCCCGCCGCCGCGGCAAAGATGGGCGACAGATAGAGGTGCGAAATGCCCAGTTCCGCCAGATAGTCGAGCTGGGCCGCCACCATGGCAAAGTCGACGCCCTCGCGCAGCTGGATGCGGTAGGTCGCGGTGGGGATCGGATCAATCATGGAACTGGCCTTGCACTTGCAGCGCGTATGGATCCCGCGCCATGTCATGTCGACTGAACTGGGGCGCGACTAGCCCGGGCAGCTGCGCCCCCACCGTCCCGAAATTGACCGCCAGCGACAGCGTCCCGGCGGCAAAATGCCAGCGCGCCGTGATGCCGCCATCGCCGATGCGCTGCACTTCGGCTGCCTTTATACGCCCCGATTTGAGCAGCGGCACGACATAGTCCCGGCGAAACGCCAGGGCCTGCTGCGTCAGGTCCAGCCAGCCTTGCGCTGTCTCGTCCGTCTTCCAGCGCAGCTTCGACGCGGCAAATGTATCCACGGCCAGCGGATCGGGCGGCGGCTCGTCGGCCGCAGCGATCGAGGCGATTTCCTCCGCCCTTCCCTGCCGGACGCTCTCCGCCAGCTCGCCGCCGAAATCGGCAAAGAACAAAAAGGGCGCCTGTTCGCCGCGCTCCTCGCCCATGACGATCATGGGCACATAGGGCGATACCAGCAGCAGGCTATAGGCGATTTCCACCGCCGCCGGCGCCGCCAGCGCGATCAGCCGCTCGCCATGCGGGCGATTGCCGATCTGGTCATGCGTCTGGATGGCATTGACGAAGGCGGTCGGCGGCAGGTGCTGGCTCGGCTCGCCGCGCGGCGCATCCCGCCCCTCGCGCTCCTGGCCCTCCTCGACCTGACCATGCGCCAGCGCCCGGCACAGATCGCCAATCGGGTCCACCGCATAGCTGGCATAGTAATCCTGCTCTTCGCCCGTCAGCGCGGTGTGGATGGCGTGGTGAAAATCGTCGTTCCAGCTGGCGTCATAAAGACCATTCTCGCGCCAGCGCGGACTATTGCGATCATCCTCGGTGATCAGGTGAATGCGGCGTGCCGGGTCCAGCGCCCGCAGCCTTGTCGCCATCTCGATCAGGAAGTCGTCCGCGCCCGGCCCGGTAATCTCGTGCACGGCGTCGAATCGCAGCCCGTCCAGCCGATAGTCGGCGACCCAGGGCGTGTGGCGTTCGGGCGCAAAGAATTCCGGCGCCAGGCTATGCAAATGCGCGCCCTCCGCCCCGAAATGGTTCATGACGATATCGAGCAGCACCATCATGTCCAGGCTATGGGCATGATCGATAAAGGCCTTGAAGTCGTCCGGCGTGCCATAAGCCGGATGCGGCGCATAGGGCAGCACGCCGTCATAGCCCCAGCCGCGCTTGCCCGACCATTGGCCGACCGGCATCACCTCGATGGCGGTAATCCCCAATGCGGCCAGGTCGGCCAGCTTGTCCATCGCCGCGGCAAAGCTGCCTTCCGGGGTGAAGGTGCCCACATGCATTTCATAGATTACCGCTTCGGCCCAGGGCCGTCCCTGCCAGCTTGTGCGCCATGGATAGGGCCGGTGATCGACCAGCACCGATTGCGCATGCACGCCGCCCGCCTGCAGCCGGCTGGCCGGGTCCGGCATGGTCTGGCCATCGGCGACAAACTGGTATGGCGTCCCCGCCGCCGCGCTGATGCGGGCATGCCACCATCCATCCCCATCGGGGGCCAGGCCCTGCTGGTCCCCCTTTATCTCGACGGTGACCGTCTTGGCCGATGGCGCCCAGGTCGCGAGCGACCAGGTGCCGTCGTCATGGGCAATGGCCCCCCAATGATGTGTCATGCTGCCCCCTTGTCGGTCGGCTAACGTGGCAGTCGCCATGCGCGTTCCGTTCGGCCAAGCTTTTCCGCCATGGGCCAAGGCGGGCAGGACCCTGGTTCAGCAGATACAATAAAGCCGAGCCATGTCGGCTGGACATGGCTCGGCTGATTGTCGGGGTAGGTCGATCAGGCGGCGTCGGCCAGCTGGCCCAGTCTGACCTGCACCAATAGGCTCAGCTCGTCATAGACATTCCACTCGTCGACGATCTTGCCGTCCTTCCAGTGATAGTGGCTCATGCCCATGACCTGCACGCGCTTGCCGGTCGGGTCGCCCAGTTCACCCAGAATGCCATAGCCCAGGTGATGGCCTTCCATGATCCAGCGCACGGCAACCTTGGTGCCGCCCTCTTCGCATGGGTTGGAGGCAACATGCTGGATTTCGTAGCTGGCATCGGGCAGCGAGCCGATCAGCCCCAGATGCTGATGGATGATGGCGGCAACGCCATAGAGCTCCTTCATCAGCGGCCCGTGATACTGCGCATTGGGCGCATAGAGCTCGGCGATCTTGCCGAACATGCGCTTGGTGAAGACCTCGTGCAGCATCTCGATGGTCTGCGCCTCGATATCGTTATGCGCCAGGCTCGTATCGGCCTTTTCCGCCGGCGGCGTCTGGCCGAGGAAGCGGCGGTTCTCGCCGATATCGAGCGAGGTGAGGCCCGCATCGAACTTGGCCTTGGCGGTGCGCATGGCAAAGTGGTTGGGGTCGAGCCCGAGCTGCTTGATGATGGCCATCTGGTCGGCCACCACCCATTCGCGATAGATCTTGTTGCGGTGGATCATGCAGTCGGCAATCGTCCGGCTGACAAAGGGCTTGCCGGTCGGCTGGCCGAGATGGCCATATTGCGTGTGGCGGCCCGAACCGGTCACCAGATGGCTGGTATAGAAGCCGTCCTGGTCATTGCCGTTCCAGATCACCTGCGTGCCCATGCCGCGCCGCTCGGGAAAACTCACCAGCCGCTGGATGGTGTCGCGCACCACATCCTCGCGATTGTAGATCGTGCCGGTCGTGCCATAGAGCACGCAATTATGCGTGTAATGGGTATAGATCAGCCCGATATCGCGCTCGTCCCAGATCTTGTGGGTGCAGCGGATGATGTAGTCGACGATATCGGTATAGATGTCGTCGAAACCGTCCAGCGACTGGCTGCGCTTGCGATTGGTCGGGGCCAGGTCGGGATAGTCGCGCCGCTCCACCTGCAGCACGTTTTCTTCGCTGCGCAGCGACGGGGAGCCGCCCTTGGCCTTGGGGTTGGTCTCGCTGTCGCTCATGATGGCTCCTTGGGGTTCTGCCGGATTGGCGGGATCGGTCGTGATCAGGGCCAGCCAGTCGCGCAGATGACGCGCCACGCTGGCAGGATTTTCAAGCGGCGCAAAGTGGCCCGCTTGCGGAATGGTAAAGTAGCGCGCCCCGGCTATGCCGTCGGCCAGCGCCTGATGTGCCGATAGCGGGCAGATTTGTTCGTCGGCCCCCGCCAGGATCAGCGTCGGCACCCTGATGGCGCCCAGCCGCGGCCGGCTGTCGGCGCGGTGGATGGCGAGCTCGGTCTGCGCGGCCAGCCTGTCCGGTCCGCTATCGCGGGCCATGGCCAGCAGCGTCTCGCGCAGTCCCGCATCGTCCCGGTTGGCCGGCGAGACCAGCCGGTCCCAGCTATCGAGGATATAGCCATCCATGCCCGTCTCCCGGGCCGCCACCGCGGCAGCCCGGCGCGGGGCCGCCTTGTCGGCGGGGTCGGGCAGGGGGGTCGTATCGATCAGCGCCAGCCCGGTGATCCGCCCTTGCGCCTGCGCCACCATTTCCAGCGCCACGATGCCGCCCAGCGAAAAGCCCAGCAGCGCGAACCGTTCGGGCGCCCCGGCCAGGATCGCTGTCGCCAGGGCCGGCGTCGTCTCGGCTCCCTCCAGCGCCACGACCTGCGTCACCGGCCAGCCCAGCCGCTCCAGCACCGGCGCGAACAGCCGGTCGTCGCAGGCCGTGCCGCCGAGCAGCAGCAGCGGCGTCGGCTCCACGCCCACCATCTCGACCGAAGCGGGGATAATCTGGTTCATCACGATCCATATGTCTCGACGAAGGATCGAGACCAAATTGCCAAAAAACTCTGGCAAATTTTGAATACGTATGCAAGATCAAAACGACACCCTTACGTGACGCTTGATGCGAGCAGTGTGCTTTCGCATTCGCGTCTTCGGCTACGCTTTCCGGAGTGACCTGCGCATGACCCAAACCCCCGCCTCGCCCTTTCCCGGCGTCACCTATGTCAAGGCGCCCGAGCGCTCCTCGCTCGGCGACAATGCGCCGGTTGAAACCCTGGTCAGCGAGATCATCGCCAATGTCCGCCAGAACGGCGACGCCGCCGTGCGGGAGTATTCGGCCAGGTTCGACAAGTCCGATCTGGCCGCTTTCGAGGTGACCCGGGCCGAGCGCGAGCAGGCCGTGGCCGAGCTCGATCCGCAGACCCGGGCGGATACCGAATTTGCCATCGACAATGTGCGCAAGTTTGCCCAGGCCCAGCTGGCCACCATCCTGCCGCTCGAGGTCGAAACCCTTGCCGGCGTGCATATGGGCCACCGCGTCATCCCCATCCAGCGCGTCGGCTGCTACGTGCCCGGCGGCCGCTATCCGCTGCTCAGCGCCCCCATCATGACGATTGTCCCAGCCAAGGTGGCCGGCGTCGACGAGGTCATTGCCTGCCTGCCGCCCAATGCCCATAAGGCCATGATCGCCGGCTGCCATCTCTCGGGCGCCGATCGCATCTTCCGCATCGGTGGCGCCCAGGCCATTGCCGCCATGGCCTATGGCACCGAGACCGTGCCCGCCGTCAACAAGATCGTCGGCCCCGGCAATGCCTTCGTCAACGAGGCCAAGCGCCAGGTCTTCGGCCCGGTCGGCATCGACCAGCTCGCCGGTCCTTCCGAGATCTTCATCGTTGCCGATGCCAGCGGCGATGCCGAAATGATCGCCACCGACATGCTGGCCCAGGCCGAGCACGACATCCGCACCCGCGTCGGCCTCATCACCACCGACCGCGCTTTGGCCGAGGCCACCCTGCTGCAGATCGAGGCCCAGCTGGCCACGCTCTCCACCGCCAATACCGCCCGCGAGGCCTGGATCAACTATGGCGAGATCACCGTCTGCGACAGCGAGGCGGCCATGATCGCCTATTCCGATCTGATCGCCGCCGAGCATCTGCAGGTCCATACCGTCGATGCCAAGGCCTTCGCGCTCAAGCTGCGCAATTATGGTAGCCTGTTCATCGGCGAACTGGCCAGCGTCGTCTATTCCGACAAGTGCAGCGGTACCAACCATACGCTGCCCACTATGGGCGCCGGCGCCTATACCGGCGGCCTCTGGGTCGGTGCCTATGTCAAGATCGCCACCCATCAGTGGCTCGACGAACGCGGCGTCGCCCAGGTCGCCCCGCCCGCCGCCCGCCAATCCGCCAGCGAAGGCCTCGAAGGCCACCGCCGCGCCGCGCAACTGCGACTGGACCGGATGCAGGTCAAGATCTAGCAGTCGGGACGACCTCCCCCGTTCACGGGAGAGGGGGACCACGCAAAGCGTGGTGGAGGGGGGAGCCCAGCACTCAAATCGTGCAATCGGACTTTCCTCTCCCGCTTGCGGGAGAGGGGGACCACGCATAGCGTGGTGGAGAGGGGAGCCACGCGCGCGGAGCCAGGATTGCGGTCACCCGACTTCATTCGTGAGCGTGCGAAAGCGCTGCGGCGGACCATGACTGGCCCGGAAAAGACCCTTTGGCATCTTCTCCGACGCAATAGTCTGGGCTGGCATTTCCGCCGCCAGCACCCGATTGGTCCCTACATTCTCGACTTCTACCGCGCCAGCCTGAAGCTCTGCATTGAAGTTGACGGCCCGGTGCATGACGATCAGCCCGAACGCGATGCGCGTCGGACTGCCTGGCTAAGCAAGGAGGGTATCACCGTGCTGCGGTTTTCCGCGGACGATGTCGAAACACGGTCGGCAGCGGTCGTTGCTGCCATTGCCCGCGCGGCTCCCCCCTCCACCGCCTGACGGCG
>CAXBHD010000055.1:0-15058 GCA_963975335.1 uncultured Devosia sp.
ACGCGCCCTGGCTCTCCATCATTTCGGGCGCGACCATCATGGTCACCGTGCTCGGCTTCAACCTCCTGGGCGACGGGCTCAGGGACGTACTCGATCCGCGCCAGCTGTCACGCGGCGGCGACAAGGCCAGCAAGGCCAAATAAGTGAAGGAAGAATGAGAATGGTAAAGTCCATCAACCAGCTGCGGCCCAAATTCACCACCAATGCCATCCTGCTGCTGCCGGTGGCCAATCCGTCGGCCTTTGCCGTCAATGAGCGCTTTGCCACCATCGACAAGGTCGACCTCAATCGCCAGTTCCCCGGCAATCCCAAGGGCACCTATAGCCAGCAGCTGGCCCATGCGCTGACCGAGCATTATCTCAACGTCATCGACGTGCATATCGACCTGCATAGCGGCACCGACCGGCCCACCGTGGACTATGTCTATATCTGGAACGACGAAGAGCTCTCGCGCGCCTTCGGCTCCAAGCTGCTCTACCGTCCGGTCGAGAACAAGCAGGGCACGGTGTTCGGCGGCACGACCAAATCGGTGACCATCGATACCCGCAACATTCCGGTTGCCGTTATCGAGCTGGGCGGCGGCATTGTCGACCAGACCCCCTATATCAAGCGCACCGTGGATGGCGTGCTCAACATGCTGCGCACCAAGGGCGTGATCCCGGGCGATGTGGTGCCCAATCCCCAGCAGATCGTCGTCACCGAACTGGCCGGCATCCGGCCGAGCCAGGGCGGCTGGATCGAGACGCTGGCGCCCGCCAATGGTGAGGTCATTACCGGCGACCAGCTGCTGGGGCGCGTGGTCAGTCCCTATAATTTCGAGGTGCTCGAAGAGATCAAGACCCCGTTCGCCAAGGGCGTGATGATCATGCAGCACCTGACCCGCAACCTCGTGCAGAGCGGCGACTATGCCTACATGGTCGGCAATCTCGACGGCGCGACGGACTGATCAGGCATTGCCTCGCGGCGCCGCCGCGAGGCTGAAAGCAAGGAAACGACAGCGATGATTGCCCCTTCAGCCGCGTCCCAAGCTCCCGTGCTGGACGTCTCGGATCTCGAGATCGAGATCCGGGGCGCCAATGGCGCTTTCGCTGTCGTTTCCGACATGAACCTGCAGGTGCATGCCGGGGAGACCCTGTGCATTGTGGGGGAGAGCGGCTGCGGCAAATCGATGACGGCTTTGGCTTTGCTGCGCCTGCTGCCGGAGGCGGCCAAGGTCGCCTCGGGCAAGATCCTGATCGATGGCGACGATTTCCTCGCCATGGGGCAGCGCCAGGTCGAGGATTTCCGCGGCGAGCAGATCGCCATGATCTTCCAGGAGCCGCTGACCGCGCTCAACCCGGTGCTGCGCATCGGCGAGCAGATTGCCGAGGCGGTGCGCCAGCACCGCAAATGCTCGCACAGGGCAGCGCGGGAAAAGGCCATCGCTACGCTGCAGCTGGTGCAGATGCCCGATCCGGAACGGCGCGCGAGCCAGTTTCCGCATGAACTGTCGGGCGGCATGCGGCAGCGCGCCATGATCGCCCTGGCGCTGGCCTGCGACCCCAAGATCATCATTGCCGACGAGCCGACCACGGCGCTCGACGTCACCATCCAGGCGCAGATCCTGGGGCTGATCTCGGACCTGCAGAAGCGGCTGGGGACGGCGCAGATCCTGATCACCCATGATCTGGGCGTGGTGTCGGAAGTGGCCGACCGGGTGATCGTGATGTATGCCGGCCGCAAGGTGGAGGAGGCCAGCGTCTATGATCTCTTCGACCGGCCGTTTCACCCCTATACGGTGGGGCTGATGGGGGCGGTGCCGCGCAAGGGCGCCTCGAGCCAGGCGGGCGACCGGCTGGCCGATATTTCGGGGACGGTGCCGCCGCTCTGGGATCTGCCCCAGGGCTGTGCCTTTGCCCCGCGCTGCCCCAATGCCTCGGCGCGCTGCATCACCGAACGCCCGCCCTTTGAAGAGAAACGTCCCGGCCACTGGGCCGCCTGCTGGGAGCATGACGATGCAGCCTGATCCAACGGCCTTGCTGAGCGTCGACAATCTGGCGGTGCATTTCCCGATCCGCGCGGGCGTGCTGCAGCGCCAGGTCGGCGCGGTCAAGGCGGTCGATGGCGTGAGCTTTTCGCTGGGGCGCGGGGAGACGCTGAGCCTGGTCGGCGAAAGCGGCTGCGGCAAGTCCACGACAGGCCTGGCGCTGATGGGCCTCGTCAAGCCGACGGGGGGTGTGGTCAATTTCGATGGCGAGGAAATCCGCGGCTTCAACCGCAAGGCGCTCAAAAGCTATCGCCGCCGCATGCAGATCGTGTTCCAGGACCCGTTTTCCTCGCTCAATCCGCGCCAGCGGGTGAAGGACATCATTCGCGCGCCACTCGATATCCACAAGGTGGGGACCAAGGCCGAGCGCGCGGACCGGGTGGCCGAGCTGATGGGCCGGGTAGGGCTGCGGCCCGACCAGGCCGACAATTTCGCGCATCAGTTTTCCGGCGGGCAGCGGCAGCGCATCGGCATTGCCCGGGCACTGGCGCTCAACCCCGATGTCATCGTCTGCGACGAGCCCGTCTCGGCGCTGGACGTTTCGGTGCAGGCGCAGATCCTCAACCTGCTGGGCGATCTGCAGCGGGACCTGGGCGTGTCCTATCTCGCCATTTCCCATGACCTGGGCGTGGTGGAATATATCTCGCACCGGGTGGCGGTGATGTATCTGGGACGGATCGTCGAGATCGCGCCCAAGACCACGATCTTTGCCAGCCCCACCCATCCCTATACCGAGCTGCTGATGCGCTCCGCGCCGTCGCATGATCCGCGGCACAGGCACCAGTTCAGCGCCACCAATGACGATATTCCCAGCGCCACGCGCAAGCCGCCGGGCTGCCCGTTCCATACCCGCTGCCCGCTGGCGACCGAGCTGTGCAAGACCGTCGAGCCGGCGCTGACGCCGCGCGAAGACGGCCAGCTGGTCGCCTGCCACCATAGATGAGCCGCAAGGACCAACCATGACTCCCAGCTATGTTTTTACCGGCGGCCCTGTGCTCGACGCCGCAGCGGGCACTCTGCGCGAGGGCCTCGATGTATTGGTGAAGGGGGACCGCATTGCCGCCGTCGGCGCGGGCCTTGCCCTGCCGGAGAACTGCGTCAGCATCGATGTCGGCGGCCGCACGATCATGCCGGGGCTGATCGACTGCCATGTGCATGTCGTGGCCGAGTCCCTCGATCTCTGGAGCAATATGACCGCGCCGGCCTCGCTGGCGGCGCTGCGCGCGGCGCGGGTGATGGACGCGGCGCTGCAGCGCGGCTTCACCACGCTGCGCGATCTGGGCGGGGCCGATTATGGACTGGTGCGGGCGGTCAATGAGGGCGTCATTGCCGGGCCACGCCTTGTCATCTGCGGCAAGGGACTGACCACGACGGGGGGCCATGCCGATCTGCGCTCGCGCAGCGATGACCGGCCGGGCCTGTTTTCGGACCGGCTGGGCTCGATGGGACTGATCGTTGATGGCGTCGACAATGTCCGCGCCGCCTGCCGCACCATGATCAAGGAGGGTGCCAGCTTCATCAAGGTGATGGCCAATGGCGGGGTGTCCTCGCCCAATGACCCGATCCATTCCATCCAGTATTCGCGCGATGAAATCGCCGCCATGGTGGAGGAGGCCGACAATGCCGGGCTCTATGTGTCGGCGCATGTCTATACCGACAAGGCGATCCGGCGCTGCGTCGAGCTGGGCGTGCATTCGCTGGAGCATTGCAACCTGATCGAGCCCGAGACGGCACGGCTGGCGGCGGAAAAGGGCTGCATCGCCGTGCCGACGCTGGTGGCCTATGACGCGCTGGCGCTCGAGGGCGAGGCGCTGGGCCTGGGCGCGGCCGAATTTGCCAAGATCGAGGTCGTGCGCAGCGGCGGGCTGCGCTCGCTCGAAGTGATGCGCGATGCCGGCCTGCCCATGGCCTTTGGCTCGGACCTGCTGGGCAGCCTGCGCCGGTATCACTGCATGGAATTCGAACTATTGGCCAAGGTGCTGACGCCGGCCGAGATCATCCGGTCGGCCACGACGATCGGCGCGCAGCTATGCCGGCTCGAGGGCGAGGCCGGCGTGATCGCGGCGGGCGCTGCGGCCGATATCATCGTGGTCGATGGCAATCCCCTCGACAATATCGCCCTGCTGCAGGACGATGGCGCGCATCTGAAGGTGATCATGGCGCGCGGCCGGCTGGCCAAGAACGCGCTCACCTGAGGCGTTGCGGGCTGGCCGAGGTTGAGGTGAGACAAGATGCTGTTGGGGTTGTTCGTGCTGCTGGCCTGCCAGCTGGCGGGTGAGGTTGTGGCGCGCGGGCTTGGCCTGCCGGTGCCCGGCCCGGTCATCGGCATTGCCCTGCTGCTGGCGCTGCTGAGCCTACAGGGCTGGCTGCGTCGCCCCGAAGCGGCCGAGCAGGGCGATATCGCCAAGGCCGCCGACGGGTTGCTGGCCAATCTGGGGCTGGTTTTCATTCCGGCCGGGGTGGGCATATCCCAGCATTATCGGCTGATTTTCGACAATGGCGTGGCGGTGATCGCCGCGCTGGTGATCTCCACCCTGCTGACGCTGCTGGTCGCGGTGGGGGTGTTTCGCGGCGTGGCCCGGCTGGTGGCCCGGCGCGGGGCCAATCCATGACCAATCCGGCAAGCTTTGACCTCTGGGTCTATCTGTCGGCGAGCCCGCTGCTGTGGCTGACCCTGACCATAGGGGTGTTTCTCGGCGCGCAGCGCCTGGCCCGAGCCAGCCGCTACCATGCGCTGGTCAATCCGGTACTGATCACGATTGTCGCCATCGTGCTGGTGCTGCAGCTGACCGGGACCAGCTATGGCGTCTATTTCGACGGGGCGCAGTTCATCCATTTCATCCTGGGTCCGGCCACCGTCGCCCTGGCCGTGCCGCTCTATCGCAGCCGGAAGCTGGTTCGGGCGTCGCTGGCGCCGATCGTGGCGACGCTGCTGGTCGGGGCGCCCTTCGCCATCATTTCGGCGACGGGGATCGCGGCGCTGCTGGGCGCCGAGCGCAGCATAATCCTGGCCTTGGTGCCCAAATCGGTGACGGCCGGCATTGCCGTGGGTATTGCCGGGCAGATCGGCGGCGAGCCGGCGCTTACCGCGGTGATGGTGATCGCCACGGGCATTCTGGGCGCGCTGATCGTGACGCCGCTGATGAATGCGCTGGGGATCACCGATTACGCCGCGCGCGGCTTTGCCGCCGGCCTTACCTCGCATGGCATCGGCACGGCCCGGGCATTTCAGGTCAACCAGACGGCCGGCGCCTTTGCCGGCCTCGCCATGGCGATCAATGGCATGCTGACGGCGCTGCTGGCGCCGCTATTCTTCCCGCTATTTTGACGCTCCGGCAGCGTTTCTAGGCTGATCGGGCGGCGACATAGGCGCGCCAGCCACCATGGGCGGTCACCTCCGTCGCGCCGGTGAGGGCATGGGCCTCGCAGAGAAAGCCGGTGACGGCGCTGCCATCGTCCAGGGTGATCTTGCCGACGCCGAGCGGGGCGGGAATGCGGGCGACGAAATGGCCGAAGGCGCTGGCGGGCAGGGCCCAGACTTCCACTTCCAGGCCCGGACCGGCAAAGCCGGGTTCGCGGATGAGGCCGGGCTTGGGCGGGGTAGTGTCGGGCAGGGCGAAGAGGCGGTAGTCACCGGCAGTGCGGCACTGCTTGAGCAGGGTGCCGCCCGGGCCGGTCAGCTCGTGATTGAGGGGCATGCCGGTGAGATGGGCGCCGACCACGACCAGGGTCAGCCGCGGGTCGGCTGCCGGCGGGACCATGCTGGCCTCGGGCAGGCTGGCGGCCTTGTCGCGACCCATGCCGCGGGCCAGGCGGCGGTGCAGCGCATCGGCCAGCGGCGCCAGGGCGTCATCGGTAAAGGCCGGGGCGATGAGGGTGACGCCGGCAGGCAGGTGATCGGCGCTGTCAAAGCCGGCCGGAATGGCGATGGCGGCGCAGTCGAGCAGATTGACGAAATTGGTATAGCGGCCGAAATGGCTGTTGCGGGCGATGGGATCGGCCTGCATCTCGGCCACGCTATAGGTGGTGGGGCTGGTGGGCAGCAGCAGAACATCGGCCCTGGCCCAGCTGGCCTCGGTCTGGCGCCGCAATTCCTCAAGGCGATATTTGCCGTTGAAGGCCTCGACGGCCGTCCTGCCTTTGGCGCCGGCAATGATGGTGCGCACGGTGGGGTCGAGTGCATCGGCATGGTCGGCCATGAAGCCCTCGATGGCGGCGAGGCGCTCGGCGACCCAGGGCCCGTCATAGAGCAGGGCGGCCGCTTCGCGGAAGGGGGCATAGTCGAAGGGCACGATCACGGCGCCAAGGGCGCGCGCCTGCTCGATGGCGGCGTCGTAGCGCTGTTCCACCTCGGCATTGCCGAAAAATTCGCGCTCGGCGCCGTCGAGAACGCCGATGCGGATGCCGGCGCCGGGCAGGGCGGCGGGCTGGGCGCGGCGGGAGAAGGGATCGGCAGCGTCAAAGCCCTCGGCGATCTTGCGCACGGCCACGCCATCGCCCACGGTGGCGGCAAAGATGGTGATGCAATCCAGGCTGCGGCAGGCGGGCACGGCGCCGGTATTGGGCAATAGCCCCACGGTGGGCTTGATGCCGACCAGGTTCTGGAAGGCGGCCGGCACGCGGCCCGAACCGGCCGTATCGGTGCCCAAAGCAAAGCTGGCAAAGCCGGCAGCGACGGCGACGCTCGAGCCTGAACTGGAGCCCCCCGAGACATAGTCGGCATCAAAGACCGAGCGGGGCGCGCCATAGGGCGAGCGCGTGCCATTGAGGCCGGTGGCAAACTGATCGAGATTGGTCTTGCCGATGACGATGGCGCCGGCGGCGCGCAGGCGCGCGACCACGGTGGCGTCGGCGGCCGGTTGATAGGCAAAGGCGGGGCAGGCGGCGGTGGTGGGCAGGCCGGCGACGTCGATATTGTCCTTGACCGCAAAGGGTATGCCCCAGAGCGGCAGGCTATTGGGTTCGGGATGGTCGGCCAGCAGCTGTTGGGCCGCACGGCGCAGATCACTGTCGCTGGTCGGGGTGATGAAGACGGCCTGATCCGGCCAGGCGGCGCGACGCTCGATCACCGCCTCCATGACATCGAGCGGGGTCACCTTGCGGTCGGCATAGAGGGTGCGCAGCGTGGCGAGGTCGAGCATGATGGGCAGCATCAGATATTCTCCAGAACGACGACGACATCGCCGGTTTTGACATTGCGGCCGGGCGCTGCCCGAACCTCGCGGACGCGGCCAGCAGCATGGGCCGAGACAGTGATTTCCATTTTCATGGATTCGATGATGGCAATGGCCTGGCCGGCATCGACCATGTCGCCGGGGGCCACGAGGATTTTCCAGATATTGCCGGGTACGCCGCTGGCGACGCCGAAGCAGTCGGCCGGCATATCGGTGTCGATCATGCCATTGCCGGCATCATCGGCGATGAAGCTGTCGAGGCCTTCGGCCTGCCAGCGCTGGCGCTCGGTATCGAAGGCGGCCTGCTGGCGGGTCTTGAAGGCGGTGATGTCGGCAGCGTTGCGGGCCAGGTTGGCGGCATAATCGGCATAGGAAAACTGCGTTTCCTCGATGCGCAGCGGATAGGCGCCATGCGGAAAGGCGGCGCGGGCCTCGGTCAGTTCCTGGTGGCTGACGGGGAAGAAGCGGATCTGGTCGAAAAAGTTCAGCAGCCAGGGCTTGCCCGCCTGAAAGACCGGGGTGGTGCGCCAGGTGTTCCAGACTTGGATGGTGCGGCCGAACAGCTGGTAGCCGCCCGGACCTTCCATGCCATAGACGCACATATAGGCGCCGCCGATGCCGACGGCATTTTCCGGGGTCCAGGTGCGGGCCGGATTGTATTTGGTGGTGACGAGGCGGTGGCGGGGGTCGACAGGTGTGGCCACCGGCGCGCCGAGATAGACGTCGCCCAGGCCCAGCACCAGATAGCTGGCGTCGAAAATGGTCTGCTTGACCGCCTCGATGGAGTCGAGGCCGTTGATGCGGCGGATGAACTCGATATTGTCCGGGCACCAGGGCGCGTTGGGACGCACCAGTTCCTGATATTTCTGCATGGCCAGCTGGATGTCCGGATCGTTCCAGGACAGCGGCAGGTGGACGATGCGGCTGGGGACCACGACATGCTCGGCGGCGGGCAGCGTCGTCTCGATCTCGGCCAGGATGCCGAGCAGGCGGCTGCGGCTCAGGGTCGTGCCATCATAGTGGAGCTGCAGCGAGCGAATGCCGGGGGTAAGATCGATGGCGGCGATGCGCGTATCGGCCTTGATGGCCTGCATCAGCAGGTGCACGCGCAGCCGCAAAGCGATGTCGAGGGTCATGTCGCCATATTCGACGAGGAGATTATCGTCGCCCTGGCGGCGATAGACCACCGGCACGGGGCCGGTTTCGGACCGGGCCAGAATGGCGGCGCCGCTATCGTCGGCGGGGCGATGCAGCGACGGGCTGGCCACCGGATCGTCGGGGCGGGCGACGGGGTGAAAGCGGATGGTGTCGCCTGGCCTGAACTGGCCCATTTTCCAGAGTTCGTCGCGGGCGATGACGGCCGGGCAGACAAAGCCGCCGAGGCTGGGACCGTCCGGCCCCAGAATGATGGGCATGTCGCCGGTAAAGTCGATGGCGCCGACGGCATAGGCATTGTCATGCAGGTTGGAGGGGTGCAACCCCGCCTCGCCGCCATCCGGGCGCGCCCATTTCGGGGCCGGACCGATCAGCCGCACGCCGGTGCGGGCGCTGTTGAAATGGACCTCGTAATCGGTGGCGAAAAGGGTTTCGATATCGTCCTCGCGGAAGAAATCGGGGGCGCCATGCGGGCCATAGAGCACGCCGACCTGCCAGTGGCGGGCGAGGGGCGCGGCATCGGTTGCCGGCTGCATCTCGGCCTGGGCGGCCCGGGCCAGCTGCAGCACCTGGCCGGCCTTGAGCGTGCCGGTGGCATGGCCGCCGAACTGGCCGAGGCCGAAAGTGGCGCGCGAGCCGAGCACCAGCGGCGCGGCAAAGCCGCCGGCCACGGCGAGATAGCTGCGCTGGCCCGCGCCATTGATGGCGCCGATGGCGAGGGTCTGGCCGGGGGCAACCGCGATGGCGGTGTCATGGGCCATCGGCACGCCATCAAGCGTCATCGGCATGGCGGCGCCGGCCAAGGCGACGGTGGCGGGGGCGTGAAAGCGCAGGCTGGGGCCGGAAACGGTCAGCTCGAGCGCCGCGGTCACGTCTTCATTGCCCACGAGCCGGTTGGCGTGGCGGAAGCTGCGCGCATCCATGGGCCCGCTGGGCGGCACGCCGACATGCCAGAGGCCCAGGCGCCCGGGCAGTTCCTGGAGGCTCGACTGGGCGCCGGGGGCGAGGACCTCAACCACATCGGGCATGAAGGGAAAGTCCCGGAGCGCGGTGGTGGCGACCTGGCCGCTGGCCAGCAGGTCGGAAGCGGCAATGGCGCGCAGATAGGCCAGGTTGGTCTCGATGCCGGCAATGGCGGTGTCGTCCAATGCGGCGCGCAGCCTGGTTATGGCAGCGGCACGGTCGGGCGCATGGACGATGAGCTTGGCCAGCATGGGGTCGTAGAAAGGCGTGACTTCGGTGCCGGTCTCGATCCAGCTGTCGATGCGCGCATGGCCGGAAAAGCGGACCTCGGTCAGCAGACCGGCGCTGGGCTGGAAATTGGCATGGGGGATTTCGGCATAGAGGCGGACCTCGATGGCGGCGCCGGTCGGGGTCAGTTCACCGGCATCGGCAATGGGGTCCTCGCCGGCGGCCTGGCGGATCATCCATTCGACGAGGTCGATGCCGAAGACGGCCTCGGTCACCGGATGCTCGACCTGCAGCCTGGTATTGACCTCAAGGAAGTAGAAATCGGCGCGCTTGGGGTCATAGATGAATTCCACCGTGCCGGCCGAGGCATAGTGCGCGGCCTCACCCAAAGCGATGGCGGCGGCATGCAGGCTGGCGCGGGTGGCGTCGGACAGGCCGGGGGCCGGGGTTTCCTCGACCACTTTCTGGTTGCGGCGCTGCAGCGAACAGTCACGCTCGCCCAGGGCGATGACCTTGCCCCGGCCGTCGCCAAAGATCTGCACCTCGACATGGCGGGCATCGGCCACGTAGCGCTCGAGAAAGACGCGGGCATCGCCAAAGCTGGCCGTGGCGGTGCGCTGCACGCCGGCAAAGGCGGCGGCCAGCGCGGCCGAATCGGGGCAGAGCGACATGCCGATGCCGCCGCCACCGGCCGTGCTCTTGAGCATGACCGGATAGCCGATGGCCTCGGCTGATGCCAGCGCTGCGTCGACCGTGCCGAGCAGGTCGCTGCCGGGCAGCAGCGGCACGCCGCTCGAACGGGCGAGGTCGCGGGCGGTGTGCTTGAGGCCGAAAGCGGCGATATTGGCCGGGGTCGGGCCGATAAAGGCAATGCCGGCGGCGGCGAGCCGTTCGGCAAAGCCGATATTTTCGCTCAGAAAGCCGTAGCCGGGATGCACCGCCTGGGCGCCGGTGGCGCGGCAGGCGGCGATGACGGCGTCGATGTCGAGATAGCTTTGGGTGGCGGGCGCCGGGCCGAGGCGCACCGCCTCGTCGGCCAGCCGGACCGCCTGGGTGAAGCGGTCGGCATCGGAATAGACGGCGACCGAGGCGATGCCCATGCGCCTGAGCGTGCGGATAATGCGCACGGCGATTTCGCCGCGATTGGCGACGAGAACTTTGCTGAACATGGGCTCAATCCGCAATGAGGACGCGGATGGGCGTCGGGTTGAAGCCATTGCAGGGATTGTTGACCTGCGGGCAGTTGGAGATGACGCAGAGCACGTCCATGGCCGCCAGCAGGGCGACATGATCGCCGGGCGCCGAGAGACCATCGACAATGGTCATCTGGCCGGTGGGATCGATGGGCACGTTCATGAAGAAGTTGATATTGGGCACGATATCGCGCTTGCCCATGCCATATTTGCTGACCTCGAGCAGGAAATTATCGCGGCAGGCATGCAGATATTTCGTGTCATGGCCGAAGCGGACAGTGTTGCTCTCGCAGGAACAAGCGCCAGCGGAGGTGTCGTGGCGACCGCAGCTGTCGGCGGTGACGGTCAGCATGAGATTGCCCTCATTGCTGATGATCTGGGTGCCGACACCGACATAGGCGCTGCCCTGCTGGCGCAAGGTGTCCTGGCCGGAATAGCGCTCGGCAAAGTCGTCCGCCTTGTAGAACAGCGTATCGACGGCCTGCTGGCCCTCGCTGTCGATTATGGTGATGGTCTGGCCCTTGCGGACGATGCCGGACCAGGGCTGTTCGGCGGCGATGAGAAATTCCTTGGTGCCCATGGTCAGTGCCCTCCCATCTGCTGCAGCTTGTTGTTCTCGAAGCCGCGCATGGATTCGGCAGTGGCGGTGCGGCAGAGGTCGTCGGCCGCAACGGGCAGGCGAAAGCGGGTCACGGTGACCGGGCTGGGGGCATAGACCGGGTCGGGATCAAGCGGATGCGGGCAGTTGGAGAGGGCAATGGTCAGGTCCATCTCGGCGCGGAGTTCGACATAGTCGCCGGGCACGCGCAGGTCATCGCGCCAGGTGAATTTGCCAGCGGCGTCGACACGGACGGGGGCGAAGAAGGTCAATGCCGAAGGAATGTCACGCCGGTCGAGCCCGAGCTTGCCGGCGGCGAGGATGAAATTGTCCCGGCTATTGCGGGTGGGACCGGGATATCTGGCGGCATTGGCGGCCGCGGTGGAGACCCCGACCAGCCCGTCATGGGCCGAAGATGCGGCCTCGGTCACCGAGAACAGGACGCGGCCCATATCGGAGAACAGCACGCGGCCCCGGGCGATGGCGGTGGTCCACTGCACCTTGATGGTGTCGGGCAGGTTAAGGCGCTCGGAGGGATCGGCGGCGCTCCAGGCCAGCATGGCCACCGCAGCGGGGCCGTGATCCTGGGCGATGCGCAGGCTGTCGCCGGCCTTGAGGCTGGTGGACCAGTACCAGCCGCCCGGAATGGTCTCGACATGGATGGGGTCGGCGATCGGGGGGGCGGGAAGGGGGCTCGGCCCGGGCAAAGCGCGGGGCGCGCTTTGCAGGCCCTTGCGCTGGTGTTCCTCGTAACGGGCGCGGTCGGCAGCTATCTGGTCTGGGGTGCGGCTCATGGCACGGCTCCTGGTGCTGGCGCCGGGTCGTCCCGGCCAGAATCCAAGGGGGTGACCGGGTCGTCCCGGTCCGGATCGAAAATCGAGGCCTGGCCGGCCAGGCGCGGCGGCCAGATGGTGATGTCGCGGCTGAGCAGGGCGCCATAGCGCTCGCGCTCCTCGGGCCGGTCGCGCGGCCGCTCGAAGGCGATGACGCGGCTGCCCAGGGTAAAGGCCTCGCGCATGTCATGAGTGACCATGACGACCGTGAGTTCGGTCTCGTGCCAGAGCCGCTGCATCAGCAGATGAATCTCGGCGCGAATGCCCGGATCGAGCGCGCCGAAAGGCTCGTCGAGCAGCAGCACTTTGGGCCGCATGATCAGGGCCTGGGCGAGCGCGAGGCGCTGCTGCATGCCGCCCGAGAGCTGGGCGGGATATTTGTCTTCGGCGCCGCCGAGACCGACTTCGGCGATCAGGGCGCGGGCGGCCTCGACAGCGCGGCGCCGGGCCGCGCCGAACAGGCGGGCCGTGAGCGGGCGGGCCATTTCGGCACCCAGCAGCACATTGCCCAGCACCGTCAGATGCGGGAATACCGAATAGCGCTGGAATACCACGCCACGATCGGGGCCGGGTTCGGCGACCAGCGGCACGCCGTCCATGGTAATGGTGCCGCGGCTGGGGGCCTCGTCGCCCAGCAGCAGCTTGAGAAAAGTGGTCTTGCCGCAGCCCGAGGGCCCGACCAAAGCGACGAAGGAGCGCGGGGCGATGGTCAGCGTGATCTTTTCGAGCACGATCTGGTCGCCATATTCCTTCCAGACATTGTCAAAGACGATTTCGCTCATCCCTGGCGCTCCAGGCTGGACCAGGGGAAAAGAGCGATACGCAGCCGCTCAAGGGCGAAATTCATGATGACGGCCAGCAGGGTGATCCAGGCGACATAGGGAAAGATCACGTCCATGGCGAGATAGCGGCGCACGAGGAAGATGCGGTAGCCCAGCCCGGCATCGGCGGAGATGGCCTCGGCGGCAATGAGGAAGAGCCAGGCGGAACCCAGCTGCAGGCGCAAAGCGGTCAGCAGCCGAGGCAGGGTCTGGGGCAACACGACGCGCAGGGCGATCTGCCAGGACGAGCCGCCCAGCGTCTGGGCCTTGATCAGCTGTTCGCGCGGCAATTCGCCGACGCGCAGGGCCAGTTCGCGGATCATGGGCGGGGCGACACCGATGACAATCAGGGTGATCTTGGCGGTTTCGCCCAGGCCCAGCACGATGAACAGCACCGGCAGCAGCGCCAGGGGCGGGACCATGGCCACCGTGGCAATGAAGGGCGCCAGCAGAGCCCGCAGATAGGGGAACATGCCCACCACCATGCCGACAAGCAGGGCGATAGCGGTGGCGATGGCCAGCGCCCAGGAGAGGCGCGAGAGACTGGCCAGGGTATCGGTGAGCAGCAGGTATTCACCGGTGCGGATATCGGGCGTGAAGGCCATGCGGTTGATGGCGTCGGTCAGGCTGGCCAGAGCCGGCAGCAGCTTGTCGCTGGGATTGTCGGCCAGCCGCGCCGCCGAGCCCAGGCCATAGGCGATGACCAGCAGCAGGAAGGGCGCCAGCATCAGCGCCAGCTGCAGGCCCGGGCCTGGTTTTCGGTTGATCCAGCGCATGCTTTGCTTTCAGCGACGTGGGGGGACACCCCTCACCCGGCGCGGCGCGGCACCTGCTCCCCTGCGGGGAGAGTGCGCCCGAGCGGCGGGTGAGGGGGTGGAAGCCATGGGGGAACTAGAGCCCGCCGTCGGCGGCCAGCTGCATATAGTCGGCGGTGAAGCGCAGCTTCACATTGGCGGCGTCACCCAGCACCGTGCCATCGGGCAGTTCGATGCCGATGACATCGGCAGATGGCGCGCCGGAGCCGAGCAGGCCCTTGTCGAAGAGGAAGGTGCGCACGCGGTCCATGGTGGTGCCGAGATCGGGCGAGGTGGTGAAGGTGACGGCCTCGGCGGGCGTGGCAAAGAGCCTTGTCGCCGCCAGCTGCGCCTCAAAGCCGGCCTGGTCGGTGCCCGAGGCCATGCCCATGGCCTGCCGTGCCGCGGCGCCCTCGGGCGTGTCGGCGGTCATGATGGCCATGGTGTCGTACCAGATGCCGGCCAGGGCCTTGCCGAAATCGGGATTTTCGGCCAGGACCTCGGTATTGGCGACCATCATGTCGATGATTTCGCCGGGGATCTGGCTGCTGTCGAAAACGCTGGTGGCGTCGGGCAAAGTCAGGATTTCCGAGACCATGGGGTTCCAGGTCACCATGGCGGTGACATCGGCGGTCTGGAAGGCGCCCACCATGTCGGGATCGGCGGTATTGACGACATTGACGTCGCGCTCGCTCATGCCGACGCTTTCGAGCGCCCGGGCCAGCAGATAGTGCGACACCGAGAATTCGACGAGGTTGACCGTCTGCCCGGCAATGGCGTCGAGCCCGGATTGGCCCTTGAGAATGACCGCGTCATTGCCGTTGGAGAAATCGCCGATAATCACCGCGGTAGTGTCGACGCCACCGGCGGCGGGAATGGACAGGCCATCCATATTGGTCAGCGTCACCGCGTCATAGGCGCCCGCCGTATATTGGTTCATCGACTCCACATAGTCGTTGAACTGGGTCACCTCGATGCTGATGCCGTATTTGTCGGCCCATTTCTGCACGATGCCGGTATCGGCGGCATAGCCCCAGGGCATCCAGCCGACATAGATCGACCAGGCGATCCTGAACTCGGTCTTGGCCTGGGCCAAAGCCAGCGCCGAGGTGCCGGTCACCAGAGCGAGGGAGAGGGTGGCGATTGCTGCGGTTCTGGTCAGAAACTTCATCTCAATTCCCCTTTGCGTGTCTCACAAAAGGGATTGGCAGAAACCATCGCGCCAATCCCTTGGCTATCGAGGTCTCCCGGGCTTTTGTCCCGCCGTGTATCC
>CAXBHD010000056.1:0-15003 GCA_963975335.1 uncultured Devosia sp.
CCATAGGCTTCCACGCGCAGGTCATATTTGGGCCGTCGCGGCCCGCGCACCAGGCCGGTGCTGCCATCATCGCCGGTCTTGGTATAGATGCGGTTGAGCTTGACCATCAGACCTAGCCCCGACCGCCGCCGAAGAAGAACAGCGCGCCCATCAGCAGGAGCAGGGCAACGGCCTGGCCCATGACGCGCAGTCGCATCAGGCGCTGGCTGGTATTGCCGGGACCGGCCTTGAGCATGTTCCACAGACCCATGATCAGCACGGCGACGACGAAGATGAGCGCAAGCGCGATGGCAAGGTTGAGTGCGGTCTGCATGGTGTCCTACTGATGCTGTCTAGCCATTGATATACGCAACCAGGCCGTCGGCCAGACCATCATAGATGGCACGAATTCGGTGCGAGGTGAACAATTCCCGGTGCGTTGTGAGCCAGACCTGCAAGTCCGGAATGGCCAGGTCCACCGGCAGGACCACCATTCCGGGCGTGTCGCGCACCAGGCGCGCCTGGGCGAAACCTATACCCAATCCT
Source organism: uncultured Devosia sp. (assembly GCA_963975335.1). Lineage (GTDB taxonomy): Bacteria > Pseudomonadota > Alphaproteobacteria > Rhizobiales > Devosiaceae > Devosia. The sequence goes on from CAXBHD010000056.1 coordinate 526, forward strand.
GCCTTCATCAACTCCCAAAGATGCGGCTGATCGTCCGAGCGCAGCCCGAACTGTTCGCGGCGCAGCGGCAGGCCCAGCGTCTGGGCATGGGCGATGATGGCGGCGTTGCGGTCAAAGCCGATCAGGTCGTGGCTATAGAGATCGCCGGCCTCAAGCGGGGTGCCGCGGCGATCGAGATAGCGCTGATGGGCGGTTGCCACGATGGGCAGATTGCCGAGATGGCGGGCGATCAGTTCCAGCTGGGTCGGCCGAAACATGCGGATGGCGATATCGGCCTCGCGCAGCAGCAGGTTTTCGGCCGAATCGGATGGCACGGTTTCGATGGCAATGCCGGGATAGCGCTCGCGGATGGGCAGCAGCAGCAAGGGCAGGACATAGTTGGAAATGATCGCGCTGGCGGTGATGCGGACGGTGCCGCCATAATCGGCCTGCGCGCCTTCGGCCATGATCGTGGCTTCGGCCAGCGCGGCCTGCGCTGCTGCCACCGGCTCGTAGAGGCGCAGGGCGGTGACATTGGGCTTGAGCCCTGACAGGGCCCGCTCGAACAGCGTCAGGCCCAGCGCGGCCTCCAGCGCTTCGATATGGCGGCCGACCGTGGGCTGGCTGATGCCGAGCTCGCGCGCTGCGGCCGAGAGGGATCCATTGGCCACCACGGCGGCGAAGCTGCGCCACAGCGCCCAATCCGGTTCACTATTCATAATTGAATGTCCAACCTGCGTATTCAGTCGATTTCGCCACGCATATGAATGGACGATTATCCCGTCATCAGCAATGGAGACGGTCGATGAGCAAAGGCAAGGTAACGGTTCTGGGGATTAACGGCCATATCGGCCACAATGCGGCGCTGGCCTTTCAGGCGGCGGGCTTCACCGTCACCGGCTTCGGCCGGTCCAACCGCCGGCCCGTGGCGGGTATCGCCTTCGTGTCGGGCGATGCGGCGAGCCTTGATGATCTGCAGGCCGTCATCAAGGATGCCGATATCGTGGTCAACGCGCTCAACCTGCCCTATGACAAGTGGGACAGGGGCCGCGCCGAAGCCCAGCTGGCCACGGTGATCGCGGCCATGGGTGACAGCGGCAAGACGCTGATGTTTCCAGGCAATATCTACAATTATGCCGCGGGCGACCGGCGCATCACGCCGGCAATGCCGCAGCATCCGCAGACGCCGCGCGGCGCCATTCGGGTGCGCCAGGAGGCCATGCTCGCCGCCGCTTCACGGGCGGGTCGATTGCAGACCATCATCCTGCGCGCCGGGGATTTCTACGGGCCCAACAATGTGGGCGACTGGTTCGACCAGGCCATGCTGATGGATGTTGGCAAGGGCAAGCTCTATCACATGGCGCCGCTCGATCTGGGCCATGCCTGGGCCTATCTGCCCGATCTGGGCCGGGCCTTTGCGGTGCTGGGCGAGCAGCGCGAGACGCTGGCTGGCTTCGAGACATTCCACTTTGCCGGCCATTACGTAACGCATGGCGCGCTGATGGCGGCGATCAACCGGGCGGCGCCGGCGCCGCTCAAGGTGGTGCCGCTGCCCTGGATATTGCTGCAGGCCATGGGGCTGGTCAGTGGGGTAATGCGCGAAGTGGTCAAGATGCGCTATCTCTGGAACAATCCCATGGAACTGGTCGATCCGCGGCTCGAGCGCCTGTTGGGCCCCGATTTCGGCACGCCGCTCGATACGGCCATTGCGGCTACCGTGAGCGGCTCGATTGGCCAGCAGACCGCCGCTTGAGGAGATGACAATGCAGGCCATAGCTTCGCGTGAATTCGTATTGTGGCAGCGCGACGAAGGCGTGCTGGTCTTTCTGGCCGGTCTGGCCCTGTTCTGGCAGGTCGATGGCGGGCTGGCCTGGTGGGCGGCGATTGTGCTGTTCTTTGCGCCCGATCTCAGCTTTGCGGCCTATCTGCTGGGGCCCAGATTCGGCGCCGTCATCTATAATCTGGTGCATCTGCATGCCTTCGGCCTGCTGGTGCTGGCGGCCGGGCTGATCCTGGCGGCGCCGCTGGCGGCGAGCCTGGGCGCGCTCTGGCTGGCCCATTGCGGCTTGGACCGGGCGCTTGGCTATGGCCTCAAGTCGGGCGAGAGTTTCCAGAGCACGCATCTGGGGCGCATCGGCAAAAAGGCGTAACCGCTGCAGCCGGAGCGGGCTAGAGGCCAAGGGCCTGGCGCATATCGGCGAGGGTCCAGCCTTTGGCGCGCAAGTCGGCCAGGCTTTCCGAGCCCCGCGACTTGGCCAGCTTCCTGCCGTCGTCATCCAGGATCAGCCGGTGGAAATGATAGATCGGGCTGGGCAGGCCGAGCAGCATTTGCAGCAGCACATGCAGGTCGGTCGCCGCCTCCATGTCGCGGCCGCGCGTCACATGGGTAATGGCCTGGGCGGCGTCGTCGACGACGACGCTGAGATGATAGCTGGCCGGGCTGCCCTTGCGCTGCAGCACCACATCGCCCCAGCGGCCGGGCCGGGCATAGCGGATCTGTGGCCGGTCGGTGACCAGCGGGCCCACCACCGAATAGGTCAGCAGGCCGATCCGGGCCTGGGCCGCCTCATTGTCGAGCCGGAACTGGACCGGGTCGCCGCGTTGCAGCCGCTCGATCTGCTCGCCGCGATGCAGGTGCCGGCAGGTGCCCGGATAGAGCGGGGCGCCATCGGGGTCGGTCTCGGTCGCCAGAGCCGCGATCTCGCTGCGGCTGCAGAAGCAAGGATAGAGCAGCTGCTGGTCGCGCAGGCTGTTGCCGGCCTGGGCATAGACATCGAGGCGCTCTGACTGCAGCATTACGGGAAGCGGCCAGTCGAGCCCGAGCCAGGCCAGGTCCTCATAGATGGCGGCGGTAAATTCGGGTTTACAGCGTTCGGTGTCGATGTCTTCGATGCGCAGCAGCGCCGTGCCGCCCAAAGCGGCGGCGGCGTTCCAGGTCAGCGCCGAAAAGGCATGACCAAGATGCAGCCGGCCATTGGGGCTGGGGGCAAAGCGAAGGACAGGTTTTGAGCTTTTCTGCGACACCGGGGTTTTCTACATGAGCCCAATGCCGCCGTCACCGCGTATCGACAGCACCGAGGCGATTGCCGGCCATATTGATATCCTTGTGAGCATGGACCGGCGCCTCGGGGCGGTGCGCGGCTTTGCCGGGCCGGTGGCGCCGCGCATCAATCCGCCCGGCTTTGCCGGCATGGCCAAGGTCATTACCGGCCAGCAATTGTCGGTCGCCAGCGCGGCGGCGATCTGGGGGCGCTTCGCGCAACTCCCCGGCGCGCTCGATCCGCTGACCTATCTCGGCCTCAGCGAGGATGCGGTGCGGGCCACCGGTTTTTCCCGTGGCAAGTTCCTTGCCGTGCGCGCCATTGCCGAGGCCATGGCGGCCGGAACGCTCGATTTCGACCATCTCGAGACGCTGCCGGCCGCGGAGGCGGTGCGCTATCTCGTCGCCCATAAGGGCATTGGGCCCTGGACGGCCGAGGTCTATCTGATGTTCTGCGCCGGGCATCCGGACGTGTTTCCCGCCGGCGACCTGGCACTGCTCAAAGCGGTACAGCATGGGCTCGGGCTTGACGCTCGGCCCACCATCAGGGAAATGATCGGCATCGCTGCCGCCTGGACCCCCTATCGTTCGGCGGCCGCCCTGCTGTTCTGGCGCTATTTTGCGGTCATGCGTGACCGGGAAGGAATCCTGTTGTGACCAAGCTGTCCGGCCCCATGCTCCTGCCCGCTTCGGGGGCCGCACCCCGACAGGCGGTGGTTCTGCTGCATGGCTATGGCAGCGATGGCAATGACTTGATCGGGCTGGCGACGCATTGGCGCGAGACGCTGCCCGAGGCCCTGTTCGTGGCCCCCAATGGGCCGGCGCCCTGCGACGGCTTTGGCGAGGGCTTTCAATGGTTCGAGATCGACTTTGCCGGGGACCGGCTGGCAGCACGCCAGACCGGGGTGCTCAAGGCCCGGCCGATCCTCGAACAGTTCCTCAATGACATGTGGTCGCAGACCGGGATCCTGCCACAGGATACGATCCTGGTGGGCTTCAGCCAGGGCGCCATGATGGCGCTGCATGTCGGGCTGTCGCTGCCCCACAGGCTGATGGGGATCATCGCCTTTGCCGGCGCCCTGCTGCCACCCGAAGGCTTCGGCACGGCCGGTTTTGCCCAACCGCCGGTCTGCCTGGTGCATGGCGATGCCGATAGCGTGGTCGAGCCGCAGAGAAGCGCCGATGCGGCGCAGATATTGCAGGCAGCCGGCTATGAGGTGGCCTATCACGTGAGCCCGGGCGCGGGCCATACCATAGCGCCCGACGGGCTGGAATTTGCCAGCGCCTTCATCGCCCGCGCGGCTGCAAAATAAGCTCTTGCCCCCCGCTTCACAGGCCTGACACAAAAGGCCTAGTATAAGGGGGCTATGGACTTACTCGATTCCCTTTCCGGGAGACTCTAGTGACCATCCACGTGTCGCCTGAGGCCTGTCCCGCGCTGGTGCTGAACGCCGACTTCCGGCCGCTCAGCTACTACCCGTTGTCGCTCTGGTCCTGGCAGGATGCGATCAAGGCAGTGTGCCTGGATCGGGTCAATATTGTCAGCCAATATGACACCGTCATCCATTCGCCCAGCTTTGAAATGCGGCTGCCCAGCGTGGTGTCGCTGCGCGATTATATCAAGCCGGCGCGCAATCCGGCCTTTACCCGCTTCAACGTCTTTCTGCGCGATCGCTTCACCTGCCAATATTGCGGGGCGCGCGACGACCTGACCTTCGACCACGTCATTCCGCGCTCCAAGGGCGGCCAGACCACCTGGGAAAATGTCGTGGCGGCCTGCGCGCCATGCAATCTCAAAAAGGCCAACCGGATGCCCAGCGAGATCAAGATGTTCCCGCATCAGGCGCCCTATCACCCCACGGTGCATGATCTGCACAATAATGGCCGGGCCTTCCCGCCCAACCATTTGCATCAGAGCTGGCTCGATTATCTCTACTGGGACATCGAGCTCGAGCCCTAGGCGCTACCTCTTGCTCACGCCGCGACCAATAACTATTATTGGAAGCGGATAAGTGGAGCTTGTCACCATGGCAATCAGTGCGGAACTGGGCGACGTGCTCGAGCAGGCGGTCAACGATCTGGTCGCGACCGGCCGCTACAATTCCAAGAGCGAAGTGCTGCGCGAGGGCGTGCGCCTGGTGCAGGAGCGCGAGGCGCGGTTCAAGGAGTTGCAGGCGCTCATCCAGGAAGGTGAAGACGATATCGCCGCTGGACGGGTCTATTCTGCTGAGGAGGTCTTTACCGATCTCATGTCGGCAATCGATCAGATCGCCCAAAAAGCTTCCTGATGCGCGTCATCTTTTCGGCCGCCTCCCGAAAGGATTTGCTTGCGATTGCGGTGTTTATCGCAGCAGACAATCCTGCGCGGGCCCGTAGCTTCGTCAATGAGCTACGTGTGGCTTGCGCTGGACTGGCCGAGCAAGCGGACAGATTTGCCGTGATTCCAGGATATGAGGCCAAAGGCTATCGGCGAAGGCCGCACGGACACTATTCCATCATCTACTTTGCCGACCAGGACACCGTGAGAATATTCAGGGTGGTTCATAGTGCGCGGAATCTGGGCCAAGTCCTCGGCGACTAGCCCCTGCTGTGCCGCTTCGCCTGGGCCCAGATGGCCACGCCCAGCAGGGCCACGATTGCCACCGAGATCAGCGCGTTGTAGCCGGCCAGGGAAAGGCCGAGAAAGCGGAACTGCACGACGTCGCAGCCGATGACCGGGGCCATATTGCTCAGCGCATTGAAATCCATGGCCTCGCCGACCCCGGTACAGGCGGTCGGTCCGGGCCAGAAGCCCCATTCGACCCCGGCATGGTAGCTGCCCATATAGACGCCCCAGGCGAAAATGGCCGTCACGATGGCCATGGCGATATACCAGACGGTCAATGGCAGGCGGTTCCAGGTGATCAGCACGGCGGCCAGTAGCGGCAGGCCATAATAATAGGCCATGCGCTGCTCGAGACAGAGCTCGCAGGGATAGAGCCCGCCAATGATCTGGCTGCCCCAGGCGGCAGCGATGGTGGCCAGGCCGAGCACAAAGGCAAGGCCGGCCGCTTTCTTGTCGAGCGGGCGGAAAATCGAGGCGGGCATGGCAAGGCTTTCAGGATGACGCTGTGACAGGTGATTAGCCTGCCATTTGGGGCCTGACCAGAGAGCAACAGGTTTTTGATCAATCGCCCGGCAGGGCAATGCCCATTGCCTGGCGCAGGGCAATGGCATTGGCGGGGGCGTGCAGCTTGTCCTCATGCACGAAATAGGCAAACACGTCGGTGCCTTGGGCAGTCCAGCCAGCGATGGTTTCGGCCCAGTCTTGGATGTCGTCGGCCAGGTAGCCGGCGGCATCGTCCCGGGCCAGGCCCTGCAGCCGGCAATAGGCAAAGTCGGCGGTCAGCGCGCGCCCGGGGCTCTGCAGCGTATCGGCAATCACCCGCGCCACATTATGCTCGGCCAGCAGGGCATTGACCTCGGGGTCGTCAAAGCTGGGATGGCGCAGCTCGATGGCGTGGCGGAGCGGGCCGATGCTGCTGGCATCGAGAAAAGGTTCGCTCTTGAGCCGGGCATCGGCCCGTTCGGCCAGCGCTATGTAGTCAGCCCTGGTCCTGGGCAGCAGCGCGAGAAAATCCCGGAGCACTATGGGGTCGTAGGCCAGGTTGGGCGGCAGCTGCCAGATGAAGGGGCCGAGCTTGTCGCCCAGGGCCAAGGGGCCCGAAGCAAAGAAATTGGCGAGCTCGATCCGGCAGTTTTTGAGCCGCTTGATATGGGTGACCAGCTGCGGTCCCTTGAGGGAAAAGACGAAACCGTCGCGCGCCTCGCCGGCCCATTTGGCAAAGCTGGCCGGCTTCTGGTTGGCGCGGAAAGTGGCGTTGATTTCGATGCTGGAGAGGCGCGCGCTGGCAAAGGCCAGCTCGTTTTTCTGCACCAGGCCATCGGGGTAGAATGTGCCGCGCCAGGGGGCAAAGACCCAGCCGGCCGTGCCGGTACGCGCAATGCCCACAGTCTTCATCGCCCACCTCCGCCGCCCGAGCATGGCCGGGACGGCGGGGTTTGGCAATGCGCTAGAAGCGGTAGTTGACGCCGGCGCGGACCACGCCGAAGCGCTGGGTGATGTCCTGGCTGCCGCCGGGCAGGCCGTTATAGGTCTGGGTGCCCAGATCGACATAGAGCATTTCGGCCTTGAGCGAGATCTGCTCGGTGGCCTGGGCCTCAAGGCCGGCGCCGATGGTCCAGCCGACATGGTTGGCCGACTGCGAGGTCACCACATTTTTCGTATCGGTGTGGCTGGCGGTGCCGCGGCCGACGGCGAAGCCGGCGGTCACGAAGGGCATTACCGCGCCAAAGGTCATGCCGGCACGGCCGCGAATGGTGCCATAGACATCCATGCCCGATTTCTGCTTGCCGGCAGCGCCCAGGTCACGTTCATGGCCGATCGAGGCGAGCTGGATATCGGCTTCGCCGCCGAGCACGGCGCCGCCCATATCCATATTGTAGCCGGCCTGGCCGCCAAACTGCCAGCCACTGGAATTATCATCGGTCTTGACGCCGCCCGGGACGGGCTGGCGGGTCAGGGTGCCCCAGCCGTAACCGGCATTGATACCGGCATAAAAGCCTTCCCAGCTCGAAACCGGGCTGGGCGAATACATCGGGCTGGCGCCGCTGTTCCAGCCCAGATCGGCGGCCTGCGCGGCGGTGGACAATAGCAGCAGGGCAGCAATGGAAAGGGCCTGGCGCTTCATGGGGGTAACCTCGTCTAAAGGGGATGCTGAACTTTCCCCTAAAATGCGGCGCGATCCGTTAATACCCCGGTAAGGAACAAGGTTAACGCCATGCGGCAATGCATGGCTGGCGGTCACTTTCATGCGCGCGATGCAGGGGCAGGGGCAAAGGCGTGCGGCCCGCCGGGGCGGACTGATCAGGCAGCAATGGGCGGGAATGGTGCCCCCCGCCGGACTCGAACCGGCACGCCTCGCGGCGGAGGATTTTGAGTCCTCTGCGTCTACCATTCCGCCAGAGGGGCACGGCATGGTGCATAAACCAGGACGGGGCGCGCTGCAACGGGGTTTTGTGCCGGCTCAGCCGGCCAAAGCCAGGCGCGCCAGATAGACGATGAGCGCGCCCATGGCCATGGCGGCAAAGAGGTTCTTGGTCAGCCAATAGACCAGCGCGGTCGCGGCGGCAGCGATGATTTCGGCCCGATTGCCGCCGACCGAGCCGGCGTCAGCAGTGCCGCGGCGGGCGATGGGCCAGTAGGGACGACTGGTGCTGATCGCGGCCATTGACGGCGCCGATGCGGCGGGGCCGGCGTTGACGGGTTCCAGGCCGAGGCATAGAGAAGGGCGCCCGCCCGCCAGCCCTCTGCCCGCCGCGGTCCCCAAAGTTCCGCGATCTCCCGGAGTATCCACATGATCCCCCAGTCCCGGCCGCTCTGGCAGCGGTTTGCCATTTTCCTGGTGCCGCTGATGGCGGCCAATATCCTGCAGGCGCTGTCGGGCACGGTCAGCGCCATCTATGTCGGGCAGCTGGTGGGCGTCGAAGCGCTGGCCGCGGTCGCGACATTCTTTCCCATCCTGTTCTTTCTGCTGAGCTTTCTGATCGGGCTGTCGTCAGGCTCGACCGTGCTGATCGGCCAGGCCTGGGGCGCCCGCAATATTGACAAGGTCAAGCAGGTGGCCGGCACGACCTTTGTCACGGCCCTGGCCATGGGTGTGGTGGTGGCGGTGGTCGGGGTGATCTGGACCGAGCAGATCTTGAGCGTGCTGGGCGTGCCGGCCGATATCGCGCCGATCACGGCCAGCTATGCGCGCATCATGCTGGCCAGCATGCCGGGCTTTTTCCTGTTCATCGTGGCGACATCGGTGCTGCGCGGGGTGGGCGATACGATGACGCCGCTATTCTCGCTGATCCTGTCGCTGGCCGTCACCTCCCTGGTGACGCCGGCACTGATCCAGGGCTGGTTCGGCCTGCCGCAGCTGGGGGTCAATGCGGCGGCGGTGGCCTCCATTTCGGGCTTTGTGACCGTGCTGGTCTTTCTGTTTGTCTATCTGCGGGCGCGTGCCCTGCCGCTGGCGCCCGATGGCAAGCTGCTGGCGGCCATGCTCAAGCCTGATTTCAAGCTGCTGGGGCTGATCCTGCGGCTGGGTGTGCCGGCGGGGCTGCAGATGGTGGTGTCCTCGGTCTCGGGCATTGTCGTGGTCGGGCTGGTCAACCGCTTCGGCTCGGAGGCCACGGCGGCCTATGGCGCGCTGGGCCAGGTGATGAGCTATGTGCAGTTTCCCGCCATGTCGATCGGCATTGCCGCCTCGATCTTCGGGGCGCAGGCCATCGGCGCCGGCAAGAGCGACCAATTGGGCGCCATTACCCGTACCGGGCTGATGATGAATGGGGCGGTCACCGGCACGCTGGTGCTGATCGCCTATCTGTTCAGCGACCGGCTGATCGCGCTGTTCATCACCGATCCGGCGGTGATCGACATGGCCGAAACGCTGCTGCATGTGGTGCTGTGGAGCGTGGTGGCCTTTGGCGGCAGCGTGGTGTTTTCCGGGGTCATGCGCTCGAGCGGCACGGTGCTGGCGCCCATGGTCCTGTCGCTCATCTGCATTCTGGGCATCGAGCTGCCCGGGGCCATCGTCCTGAGCCAGACCGGGCTGGGGCTGAGCGGCATCTGGGTGGCCATGGCGGCCGGCTTTACCATGATGCTGGTGCTGCAGGGCGCCTGGTATGGGCTGGTCTGGCGCAAGAAGACCATTACGGCGCTGATCTGAGCCGGCGACAGCCTCGCCGCCGAAACGCAAAAGCCCCGGACCGCCGTCCGGGGCTTTTGTTTGGCCGTCAATGCCGGCTGAAACGGCCTAGAACTGGCCGTGGCAGTGCTTGAACTTCTTGCCCGAGCCGCAGGGGCAGGGGGCGTTGCGGGCAACCCCGACCAAAAGCTTGGGATCGATGGGCCGCAGCGAGGGATCGCTGCCGGTGGCGCCCAGCGAGTCGGCAATGGTGTCGCCGCCATCGGCGTCGTTTTCGCCGGTCAGCGGGTCGATATGGGTTTCGCGCAGGGCGCTGAGATCGGGCTGGGGCGGGGCCACGGGCCGCGGCTGCAGCTCGACATGGCTGAGCTGGGTGATCACCAGTTCGCGCAGGTTTTCCAACAGGCTCTGGAACAGCTCATAGGCTTCCTGCTTGTATTCGTTGAGCGGGTCGCGCTGGGCAACGCCGCGCCAGCCGACGACCTTGGACAGGTGGTCGAGCGTTACCAGGTGCTCGCGCCACAGCCCGTCGATCGACTGCAGCACGATGGATTTTTCCACCTGGCGCATGACGGTGGGGTTGGCCGAGCCGGCCGCTGCCATGGCGGCAATGGTGCGCGCTTCCTTGGCGGCGGCATGGGCGTCGGCCGCCTCGATCAGGCGCTGGGTGACGATGTCGGCGTCGATGCCGTCCTCGGCCACCCATTCGGTCACCGGCACGTCGATATTGAGATAGGTCTTGGCGGCGGCCTGCAGCTGCTCGGTCTTCCACTGCTCGGGATAGGCGCGCGGCGGAATGGCCTTGCTGACGATATTCTCGACGACGTCGCGGCGCATATCGGCGACGATTTCGGAAATGTCGGCGGCGTCCATCATTTCAAGGCGCTGTTCGAAGATCACCTTGCGCTGATCATTCATCACGTCATCGTATTTGAGAATGTTCTTGCGGATGTCGAAATTGCGCGCCTCGACCTTGCCCTGGGCCCGCTCGATGGCCTTGGACACCCAGGGATGGGTGATGCTCTCGCCCTGTTCCAGCCCCAGCTTGCCGAGCATGGAATCCATGCTGTCGACCGGGAAGATGCGCATCAGATCGTCCTGCAGGCTCAGGAAGAAGGCCGAATGGCCCGGATCGCCCTGGCGGCCGGAACGGCCGCGCAGCTGGTTGTCGATGCGGCGGCTTTCATGCCGCTCGGTGCCGATCACCATGAGGCCACCGGCGGCCAAAGCCTGGGCCTTGTGTTCGGCAATGGTGCGCTTGATTTCGGCGATCTTGGCCTCGCGGGCCTCGCCTTCGAGGCCGGCGGCCTCCTTTTCGATGCGCATTTCGAGATTGCCGCCGAGCTGGATATCGGTGCCGCGGCCGGCCATGTTGGTGGCAATGGTAATGGCGCCGGGCAGGCCGGCATCGGCGACGATAAAGGCTTCCTGCTCATGATGGCGCGCATTGAGCACGTTCATCGAGCCGACATTCTTCTTGCGCAGCAGCTCGGCCAGCATTTCGGACTTTTCGATCGAGGTCGTGCCCACCAGCACGGGCTGGCCGCGGTCCTGGCACTGCTTGATCAGGTCGGCAATGGCGTTGAACTTTTCCTCGGCGGTGCGGAAAATGGCGTCCTCATCGTCGACGCGGCGCACCGGCAGATTGGTGGGAATGGTCACCACGTCGAGCTTGTAGATATCGGCAAATTCCTCGGCCTCGGTGGCGGCCGTGCCGGTCATGCCGGCCAGCTTTTCATAGAGGCGGAAATAGTTCTGGAAGGTGATCGAGGCCAGGGTCTGGTTTTCCGGCTGGATCTTGACGCCTTCCTTGGCCTCGATGGCCTGGTGCAGGCCTTCCGAATAGCGGCGGCCCGGCATCATGCGGCCGGAAAATTCGTCGATGATCACCACTTCGCCGCCCTCAGGGGTCTGGCGAACGATATAATCCTTGTCCTTGCGGAACAGCTTATGCGCGCGCAGGGCCGAATTGGCGTGATGCACCAAAGCGACGTTTTCCACGTCATACATCGACTCGGATTTGAGCAGGCCGTCGGCCGCCAGGCGGGCCTCGAGCTTTTCGATGCCGGCATCGGTAAAGGTGGCGGCGCGCTGCTTCTCGTCGAGCTCGAAATCGCCCTCCTCGATAATGGGCATCAGCGCGTCGATAGTGGTGTAGAGCGTGGTGCGGTCTTCCGAGGGGCCCGAAATGATCAGCGGCGTGCGCGCCTCGTCGATCAGGATGGAGTCCACTTCGTCGACAATGGCAAAGGCATGGCCGCGCTGCACCATCTGCTCGCGGGTATATTTCATGTTGTCGCGCAGATAGTCGAAGCCGAGCTCGTTATTGGTGCCGTAGGTGATGTCGGCGGCATAGGCCGCCTTGCGTTCCATATCGGACATGCCATGCACGATAATGCCGGTGGACAGGCCGAGGAAATTGTAGACCTGGCCCATCCAGGCGGCGTCGCGCTTGACCAGGTAATCGTTGACGGTGACGAGGTGGGCGCCGCGCCCGGTCAGGGCGTTGAGATACATGGGGAGCGTGGCCACCAGGGTCTTGCCCTCGCCGGTGCGCATTTCGGCAATGCCGCGCTCGTTCATCACCATGCCGCCGATCATCTGCACGTCGAAATGGCGCATGCCCAGCACGCGCTTGCTCGCCTCGCGCACGGTGGCGAAGGCGGGGACGATCAGGTCATCGAGATCGGCCCCCTGTTCGAGCTGGGCCTTGAACTGGGCGGTGCGGGCCTGCAGGTCGGCGTCACTGAGCTGTTCGAGCTCGCTTTCGAGCGCGTTGATGGCGGCGACCTTGCCATGATAACGCTTGACGTGCCGATCGGATGTCGACCCGAAAATCCGCCGGGCGAGTGCAGCAAGTGCCATGTGTCAGGTCCTTCGTTTACTCATCGGGCGCGCTTCGGGGGGCGGGTGGAGCCCCGCAGGCCATGGTCAGCGCGGTGAGAAAGCCTTTCCGGCTTTGAATTTATGTATCTCCGCCGAGCGACGGAAAAGCGCGTGAGATGTAAGAGCGAGCCCTTGTCTTGTCAACGTCAGCGAAATCGGCGACACCTCCCTGAGCTGCCGGAATCCGGGCAGAAATGGGGCCAATGCCCTTTGGTTGGTGACACAGAGCGGCCTGGCGCATTTTTGCCCCGTTATCGTGTCAGCCAGCCAGCCAGAAATCTGTGGCCCGCATCTGCCGGCCACCAATTGCTGGACTGCCACAGGCAGCGCCGGCCAAGGAGATCGATGCGATGACGTTTTTCCCCCGGCGCTTCGTGCGCACTGTCGGCCTGCTGGCCACGATGATGGCCGCGAGCGCGCTGACGCCGGCAATGGCCCAGGATGCCGCGCCTGCCCCGGCCGCCGCCGTTGCGCCCGACACCGTGGTGGCCACCGTGGCCGGTGCGCCGATTACCGAGGCCGATCTCGGCTTTGCTGCCGAGGACCTGGCCCAGGAGCTGCAGCAGATGCCGCCCGATCAGCGCAAGCCCTTCCTGCTGCGCGTGATGATCGACATGAAGGTGATGGCCAAGGCCGGCGCCGATGCCGGCATGGCCGATACGCCGCTGTTCCAGCAGCGCCTCGATTATCTGCGCGATCGCAGCCTGCGCCGCGCCTATTTTGCCGAGCAGATCGCCGCGGGCGTCACCGAGGCAGCCGTGCGGGCCGAATATGACAGCTTCGTCGCCGCCTTCACCCCCGAGCCCGAAATCCGCGCCAGCCATATCCTGGTCGCCACCGAGGAAGAAGCCAAGGCGGTCAAGACCGCGCTTGATGGCGGCGCCGATTTCGCCACCCTGGCCAAGGAAAAGTCGATCGATCCAGGCGCGGCCAATGGCGGCGATCTGGGCTTTTTCGGCGCCGGCAGCATGGTGGCGCCCTTCGAGACGGCCGCCTTCGCCCTGACCGATATCGGCCAGGTATCCGAGCCGGTGGAGTCCCAGTTCGGCTGGCATGTCATCCGGCTGGAAGAAAAGCGCGAGTCCACCCCGCCGGCCTTCGAGCAGGTGGCGCCCCAGCTGCAGCAGCAGCTGCTGATGACCACCTTTGACGATACGGTGGCCCGGCTGATGGACGGCGTCGAGATCGACATTCCCGATGCCGCGCTCAAGGCGGCCGTCGATGCCCAGACCGCAACCGAGGCCGGGGCACCTGCCGCCGCGCAATAGGCCTGGCCTAGCGCGAAGCGTCTTTTACGGGGGCTGCTGGCGAGGCCAGCAGCCCCCGCTGCCTTTGCGCCGGCCCTGTTGCCGGCTGCCGAAATAGCGCGCCATCGCTCGCCGCCCGCCCCGGCCCGTCTTGCGATTGCCGCATGTTTCGGGCAAACCGGGAGCCAGTCGACCCGCAAGAAAGTTCGCCCCATGGCCCATCCGGTTTCCCCGCTCGCCCCCAAATCCTATCCGGACCTGCCGGTCATTGCCGGGGTGCGCTTTGCCACGGCATCGGCTGGGATCAAGTACAAGAACCGCACCGATGTGCTGCTGATGGCCTTTGACGAGGGCACCACGGCGGCGGGCGTGGTCACCAAGTCGAAATGCTCATCGGCGGCGGTGGATTGGTGCAAGGCCAATCTGCCGGGCGGGCGGGCGCGGGGCCTCGTGGTCAATTCGGGCAATGCCAATGCCTTTACCGGCGCCAGGGGCCAGCAGAGCGTGCAGCTGACGGCCGAGTTTGCCGCCAAGGCGCTGGGCTGCTCCACCGCGGAAATCTTTCTCGCCTCGACCGGGGTCATCGGCGAGC
>CAXBHD010000057.1:0-14709 GCA_963975335.1 uncultured Devosia sp.
CCTCCGCCCTGTACGACGGTATCTGGGATCTGGGAAGCGAGCATCAGGTCTGGATGAGCCACGGCGACCGCGTCGTGCAGCTCCCCGAGGGCTTTGAAGTCGTCGGCACGTCTGCCAACGCGCCCTTTGCCATGATCGCCGATGAAGCGCGGCGCATCTGGGCCGTGCAGTTCCATCCCGAGGTGGTGCACCCCCCGGACGGCGCCAAGCTCTACGCCAATTTCGTGCACAAGATCTGTGGCATCGCCTCAACCTGGACCATGGCCGCCTATCGCGCCAAGATGATCGAAAAAATCCGCGCCCAGGTCGGCACCGGCAAGGTCATTTGCGGTCTCTCCGGGGGCGTCGATTCATCGGTGGCCGCCGTGTTGATCCACGAAGCCATCGGCGATCAGCTCACCTGCATCTATGTCGACCACGGCCTGATGCGCCTCAATGAGAGCGAGCAGGTCGTCACCATGTTCCGGGACGAATACAATATCCCGCTCGTCCATGTCGACGTCTCCAAGGTCTTCCTGCGTGAGCTTGATGGCGTCTCCGACCCCGAGACCAAGCGCAAGATCATCGGTCGTCTCTTCATCGAGACCTTCGAGGAAGAGGCCAAAAAGCTCGGCGGCGCCGACTTCCTCGCCCAGGGCACGCTCTATCCCGACGTCATTGAATCGGTGTCCTTTACTGGCGGCCCCTCGGTCACCATCAAGAGTCACCACAATGTCGGCGGCCTGCCCGAGCGCATGAATATGCAGCTCGTCGAGCCGCTGCGCGAACTGTTCAAGGACGAAGTGCGCGTCCTCGGTCGCGAGCTCGGCCTGCCCGAGAGCTTTATCGGCCGCCATCCTTTCCCCGGTCCGGGCCTTGCCATCCGCTGCCCCGGCGGCATTACGCCGGAAAAGCTCGACATCCTGCGCCAGGCCGATGCCATCTATCTCGACGAGATCCGCAAGTCCGGCCAATACGACAAGATCTGGCAGGCCTTTGCCGTCCTGCTGCCGGTGCAGACGGTCGGGGTCATGGGCGATGGCCGCACCTATGAATTCGTCTGCGCCCTGCGTGCCGTGACCTCGGTCGATGGCATGACCGCCGATTTCTACCAGTTCGACATGAACTTCCTCGGCCGCACCGCCACCCGCATTATCAACGAAGTCCGCGGCATCAACCGCGTCGTCTATGATGTGACCAGCAAGCCCCCCGGCACCATCGAGTGGGAATAATCCCCGCCGTCACGGCCGCGGGTTAGAATGACAGGGACCGGCGCGGGTATAGCCGTGCCGGCTTCATTTGCATTCCCCCGGCAAAGTGCTAAACGTGCGCTCCAATTCGAACCCGACGATTAGGCAGACCATGGCCGAAGACAATATTTTCCGCGAAGTTGACGAGGAGTTGCGCAGCGACCGTATGCGTGCGCTCTGGCGTCGGTTTGCGCCTTTTGTGATCGGTGCGGCAGTCGCCGTCGTGGCCATCGTCGCCGTCAATGAGGGCTGGTCCTGGTACCATTCCAACAATGCCGCCGAGTCCTCTGACGAGCTCTATGCCGCCTTTGCTTTGGTCGATGGTGGTGATCTTGCCGCCGCCCAGACGCAGCTCGATGCGATCATCGCTGATGGCAGCGGTAGCTACCCCGTGCTGGCGGAATTCCGCAAGGCGGGCGTGCTCGCCAAGGACGGCCAGATCGCCGAGGCTGTCGCCGCCTATGACTCCCTTGCCAATAGCCAGTCCAATCCGCGCCTGCGCGAGCTCGCTCTGGTGCTTGCCGGCACCCTGATGGTTGATGCCGGCACGCTGGCCGATGTTGAAGCCCGCGTCGGCAGCGTCGCCACCGATGCCAGCCCCTTGCGCAATGCGGCCTTCGAGGCGCTTGGCCTTGCTCAGTATAAGGCTGGCGACTTCGCCGCAGCCCAGGCCAGCTTCGATGCGGTGATCAACGATCCGCTGACCCAGACCACCACGCGCAACCGCATGGGCTATTATCTCGCCCAGCTGCTGGCGCAGGGTGCTGTCGCCCCGGCGGCCGGAACTGACGCAGATGCTGCCGCCAGCGCCATTGACACCATTGTCACTGACGACGTGCCGGCTGCCGACGCACCGACGACGCCTGCAACACCGGCAACCGATGCATCGGCCGCCCCCACCGAGACCGCTCCAGCCGCGCAATAACGGCCGTTGTCTCCCGCCTGATCGGAATGAATGCCCATGACCGTCACCGTCGCCATTGTCGGTCGCCCCAATGTTGGTAAGTCCACGCTGTTCAATCGCCTGGTCGGTCGCAAGATCGCCCTGGTCGATGACACACCCGGCGTTACCCGCGATCGCCGCGAGGCCGAGGGCCGCATAGCCGACCTGACTTTCCGCATTCTCGACACGGCTGGCTATGAGGATGTCACCGACGGCAGCCTCGAAGACCGCATGCGCCAGCAGACCGAGCTGGCCATTCGCGAAGCCGATGTCATCCTCTTCATGATCGATGCCCGCGCCGGCGTGGTGCCGCTCGATCAGCGCTTCGCCCAGGTGCTGCGCAAGGCGGGCAAGACGGTCCATCTCGTTGGCAACAAGGCCGAAAGCGGCGCCGCCGAAGCCGGTCTGGTGGAAGCCTTCAAGCTGGGCTTTGGCGAGGCCATTGCGCTCTCGGCCGAGCACGGCCTGGGCCTGTCGGAACTCTATTCCATCGTCTCGGCCGCCATCGACAAAGCGGCGCTTGAACGCGGCGCGCAGGAAATCGCCGACATGGACCTGATGCCGGCAGTCGATGTCGACATTACCCCCGACATGCTCGAGGGCGAGGGCGACGAAGCCACGCTCCGCTGGAACCCCAATCGCTATCTCAACGTCGCCATCGTCGGCCGTCCCAATGCCGGCAAGTCCACCCTGATCAACCGCATGGTCGGCGAAGAGCGCGTGCTGGTTGGTCCCGAAGCCGGCATTACCCGCGATTCCATCCTGGTCCCCTGGGAATGGGAGGGCCGCGTCATCAACCTGGTCGACACCGCCGGCATTCGCCGCCGCGCCCGCGTCACCGAAAAGCTGGAAAAGCTGGCCGTGGGCGACAGCCTGCGCTCCATTCAATATGCCGAAGTCGTCGTGCTGATGCTCGATGCCACCGTGCCCTTCGAAAAGCAGGATCTGGCTTTGGCCGACCTGGTCGAGCGCGAGGGCCGGGCCCTGGTCATCGCCGTCAATAAATGGGACCTGATCGAGGACAAGAACGCCGCCTTGGCCCATCTCAAGGAGGCCTGCGAGCGGCTGCTGCCGCAGTTGCGCGGCGTCCCGCTCGTCACCCTGTCCGGCCTTACCGGCAAGAATATCGACAAGCTGATGGCCGCCATCTTCAAGATCGAGCGGACCTGGAATACCCATATCTCGACGGCCCGCCTCAACCGCTGGCTGCAGGGCATGGTCGATGGACATCCGCCACCGGCGGTGTCCGGCCGTCGGCTCAAGCTGCGCTACATGACGCAGGCCAAGACCAGGCCGCCCAGTTTCATCCTGTTCGCCTCGCGCCCCGATGTGCTGCCGACCTCCTATCAGCGCTATCTGGTCAACGGCATGCGCGAAGCCTTCGACATCAAGGGCTCGCCCATCCGCCTCTGGGTGCGGGCCGGCAGCAACAATCCCTATGACGACAAGACCAAGCGCCGCCTGGGCTGATCCGCACCTGGCTTGACCGATCCGACGGGGTCCCCTTCGGGGCCCCGTTTGTCTTCTCGCTGCCTAAGGCACTTGTGTGGCAACATATTCGTCCGGGCCATGGCGCTAACCCCGCCTTGCCCCTATATTGCCCCCGAAGCGACCCGATGCTGAGTGCGGGGCCGCATGACAGATAGTACCTTGTTCGTAGAAATTCTGATCGTCGTCGTTCTGACCATCGTCAACGGCCTTTTGGCCATGTCGGAACTGGCCGTTGTCTCCGCCCGCCCGACGCGCCTGCGGGCCATGGCGGACCAGGGCAATAAGGGCGCCGCCATTGCCATTGTGCTGGCCGAAGATCCCGGCAAATTCCTCTCCTCGGTACAGATCGGCATTACGCTGGTCGGCATTCTGTCGGGTGCCTTTTCGGGGGCAACGCTCGGCCTGCGGCTGACCGACTGGCTCGAATCCGTCGGTGTGGCGGACAATATTGCCGACATTGTCGGCGTCGGCGTGGTGGTCGTTGCCATCACCTATATGTCGCTGATCCTGGGCGAACTGGTGCCCAAGCAGATCGCCCTGCGCGATGCCGAGGGCGTCGCCGCCCGCGTCGCCCCAGCCATGAAGCTGATTGCGGCCATCGGCTCGCCGGTGGTCTGGCTGCTCGATATTTCCGGCAAGGCGGTGCTGGCTCTGCTCGGCCAGACTGGCCAGTCCGAGGAACGGGTGACGGAGGAAGAGGTCAAGACCATGATTGCCGAGGCCACCACGGCCGGGGTGATCGAAAGCGACGAGCACTCGATGATCTCGGGCGTCATGCGCCTGGCCGACCGGTCTGCGCGTGGCCTGATGACCCCGCGCCTCGATGTTGACGTGCTCGACCTTTCCGACGAGAGCGAAGACATCCGTCGCACCATCCTGAGCACCAGCCGCTCGCGCCTTCTGGTCCAGGATGGCGACGCCGATTCCATCATCGGCGTGGTGGCCATCAAGGATATTATCGGCGTTTTCGCCAATGGCCTGCCGCTTGAGCTGCGCCGCTTCGTGCAGCCGGTGCCGGTGGTCATGGACCATGCCGATGCGCTGGACGTGGTCCGCGCCATCCGCAATTCCACCGTCCACATGGCGCTGGTGGTCGATGAATACGGCCATTTCGAAGGCATCGTCACCTCGGCCGACATTCTTGAGGTCATTACCGGCGTCTTCCAGGAGGAGACAGGCGACGATCCGGCCGTGGTCCGGCGTGAGGATGGCTCTTGGCTGGTGGCCGGCTGGATGCCGGTGGACGAATTCAGCGACAAGCTCAAGGTCGCCATTCCGCGCGACGCCAAATATGAGACGGTTGCGGGCTATGTGCTCTCGATTATCAACCGGCTGCCGGCCGAGGGTGAAACCTTTGAACATGACGGCTTCAAGTTTGAAGTCGTCGACCTCGACGGCCGCCGCATCGACAAGATCCTGATGACCCGGCTGCCCGGCTAGTCAGCCAGCCTCATGCCCATCCAGACCGTCCGTCCGATGGTCTGGAGCGGCACGAAGCCGCTGCGCTGCCAGAAGGCAACGCCGCCTGTATTGCCGACATTGGCGCCCAGGTGAACGCCCCGCACCCCGCCAGCCCGCGCCATGTCGACCCAGCGTTGCAGCAGCTGCGTCCCGACGCCCTGGCCACGCAGGCGACTGCGCAGGTTCATGTGAACATGCGCCGGATAGTCAGCCACGATCACAGGCGGATTGCTTTCGGGCGCACGGATGACCGCAATGCGCTGCCTGTCGGCCGCCGTGAGCAGGGCAGAATCGGCGCCATAGCGTTCCCGCAGCGCCGGCCACCAATCACGCTCCTGGCGCGCGGCAAACCCATCGGTGTCAAACGTGCCGACGATATAGCCGGCCACACCCTGTTCATCTTCAGCCACCAGCACCCGGTCGGGTTCCAGCACGCCATAGGGCGCCGCATAGATGTGCCCGACAAGCTCGGGGTCGCTATGCAGCGCGCTCGCATCCTGGCCCGACGCGCCGGTGGTCAGGCAGATATCGTAGAGCGCGGCGAGGTCGTCCGGTCGATAAGCGCGGATGGTCGCCATCAGCAGTGCCTAAAGGTCAGTGGTGGCGCCGGTACTGGCGTCATAAAGCTTGCCGCTCAGGCTGAAGGCCGGGCTGACCATGTCGACCAGCTGGGCGGCAATGTCGGCCGGTTGCGGCAGCGTCGCCGGATCCTCTCCGGGCATCGCCTTGGCCCGCATCGCCGTGCGGACGGCACCGGGATAGAACACGTTGACCTTGACCTTGGACTGTTCGATCTCGGCCGCATAGGATTTGACCATGGCGTCCACCGCCGCCTTGCTGGCGGCATAAAGCCCCCAGAAAGGCCGCGCCGACTTGGCGGACGAGGATGAAACGAACACGGCTCGCCCGGCCTCGGCCTGCCGCAGCAGCAGGTCCGTCGAGCGGATCAGCCGGTAATTGGCGGTGACATTGACGGCGAATACCTTGTCAAAATCTTCCGGCTTCACATGGGGCAGGGGGCTGAGCACGCCCAGCTGTCCGGCATTGGCGATCAGCCCGTCCAGGGCGCCCCAGCGCTCGAAAATGGCCGCACCCAGCCGGTCGATGGCGTCGCCATCGCGCAGGTCCAGCGGCACCAGCGTGGCAGACGATCCCAGATCCTGGATTTCATCGTCCAGTTCCTCGAGGCCGCCCACGGTCCGGGCCACGGCCACGACATGGGCACCCCGCCGCGCCGCCTCGAGCGCTGCCGCATAGCCGATGCCGCGCGAGGCGCCCGTCACGAGAACGACCTTGCCCGCCAGGTCCGTATTGGCTTGATCGGGAGCTAGTGCCATTAACCGGCCTCTTTCAGCATGGAAACATGTTTGGGATCATTCCGCCCCCGGCCGTCCAGATCGGTCAGCGGGGTCGGGTAATCGCCGGTAAAATAGTGGTCGGTGAACTGGGGCGCCTGATTGTTGCGCTTCTCCCCGCCCACGGCCTCATAGAGCCCGTCAATGGAGAGGAAGGCCAGCGAGTCCGCGCCGATATACTTGCACATCGATTCAAGCGTCTTGTGCTGGTTGGCCAGCAGCATTTCGGGGTCGGGCGTATCGATGCCGTAATAGTCCGAATAGGAGATCATCGGGCTGGCCACGCGGATATGCACTTCCGTCGCGCCGGCATCGCGGATCATCTGCACGATCTTGAGCGACGTGGTCCCGCGCACGATCGAGTCATCGATCAGCACCACGCGTTTGCCGGCGATCTCGGCCCGGTTGGCGGAATGCTTGAGCTTGACGCCAAAGGCCCGGATCGACTGGGTCGGCTCGATGAAGGTGCGGCCGACATAATGGTTGCGGATGATTCCCAGCTCGAACGGGATGCCGCTGGCCTGGGCAAAGCCGATGGCCGCCGGCGTACCCCCGTCGGGCACCGGCACCACCACATCGGCCTCGACCGGGGCCTCTTGGGCCAGCTTCATGCCCATGCGCTTGCGCGCACCATAGACACTGCGGCCAGACACGACGGAATCGGGGCGGGCAAAATACACATATTCAAACAGGCAGGGCCGCTCGGGGGCCTTGCGAGCTGCCTTGCGCGCCTCGATGCTGATCGAGCCATCGGGCTGCACTTCGCAGATCACTACTTCGCCGTTCTCAACGTCCCGGATATAGGTGGCCCCGATCATGTCAAGGGCGCAGGTTTCCGAGCAGAAGATTGGCTTGCCGTCGAGCTCGCCCATCACCAGTGGCCTGATGCCGATCGGGTCTCGCGCGGCAATCAGCTTGGTCCGGGTCATCGCCAGCATTGCGTAACCCCCCTCCATCTGCCGGATCGCGTCGATGAAGCGGTCGGTGGACGAGCTATGGCGCGATCGCGCCACCAGGTGCAGCACAACTTCCGTGTCGGAGGTCGACTGGCAGATCGCTCCAGTGGCAATGATTTGCCGGCGCAGCGTCAGGCCATTGGTGAAATTGCCATTATGGGCAATGGCAATGCCACCGTCGCCCAGCTCGGCAAAGAGCGGCTGCACGTTGCGCAACGCCACTTCGCCCGTTGTCGAATAGCGGGTATGCCCCATGGCCATCGTACCGGGCAATTTCGCCAGCAAGGCCGGGTCCGTATAGTGGTCGCCCACTAGGCCCATGCGCTTTTCGGCATAGAACTGGCGCCCATCAAAACTGACAATGCCGGCCGCCTCCTGACCGCGATGCTGCAGCGCATGCAGTCCCAGGGCGGTAAGGGTGGAGGCATCGCTATGCCCCAAAATGCCAAACACGCCACACTCTTCGTGCAGCGTGTCGCCATCAATATCAAAACGGTCATCGCTGGGATGGTTCAACGGGCTCTCCATGCCATTGCTGCCTTAACCGCGGTCG
The DNA here is from genome assembly GCA_963975335.1 of uncultured Devosia sp. Taxonomy (GTDB): domain Bacteria; phylum Pseudomonadota; class Alphaproteobacteria; order Rhizobiales; family Devosiaceae; genus Devosia. The sequence continues at coordinate 7,989 of CAXBHD010000057.1, forward strand.
TCGCGGGTCGCGCCTTGCGAGCGGGCCAGAGCTGGGAATAAACCAATCCCTAGACCAATTTCCAAGTCCCGACCATTGCCCTGAGAGGCGGTCAGGGTTGTGGCGAGCGCGCTGCCCTCGCCACAAAGTGATTGTCTTCAGGCGCCAGGCACGACCGCAGGCGGCGTGCTGTCTTCGATAGCGTCGGTGCCGTCATCGAGCGGTGTCGCCGGGCCGACGGCATTCTCGTCGGTCAGGCCGGTGCCGCCCTTGAGGATCTGCGTTACCTGCTGCTCGAGTTCGGGTGGCAGCATGGAAATCAGCGTATCGCCCATATTCTGCAGATGCGGCAGCGTCTGCGCGTTCTGCGCCCAGGGTGGCAGGTTATTGGGCAGCAGCCAGGTACCGAAAATCGTGATCACGATGGCGATGAGGATGCCGCGCAGGACGCCGAACACAAAGCCCAGGGTCCGGTCGATCGGGCCGACACGGCTGTCGACCACAAAGTCGGCAATGCGCATGGTCAGCAGATGCAGCACGATGAGCGCAACAATGAAGGTGACCACTACGGTGGCAATATCGGCAACCAGCGGCTCGGCAATATAGCCGCGGGCAATTTCGGGGTGGTACTGCCACATATAGATGGCAATGGCAGCCGAGCCGGCCCATGTCGCCAGCGACAGCACTTCACGGGTCAAGCCACGTGCCGTCGCCAGAATGGCCGATATCAGCACCAGCACACCTACACCCACGTCGAACGCTGTCAGCATCTTTGTTCGCCAAGCTCCTGTAGCCGTCCCCGGCTCTGTTGGGGCCTCGTTTAGCGGCTTTGCGGGCCGCTGCCAAGGGTTGCCCGCACCCTGATGCCCGATCGGCGCACAATCGGCGGAGCTGTCATGTCTTTACCACTCCTCGCGGTCTGGTTCGCGCGGTTTGCCATTGGCGGCGATGCGCCCCACCAGTTCCTGCAGGTTGGTATATTCCGACACGTCGAGCCCACTATTGCGGTCGGCGCTGCCCAGTCGGCCCGTAGACACCGATTTGAACCCCAGTTTCTGCGCCTCGCGCAGCCGCAGCGAACCATGCACCACCGGGCGCACCCCGCCGGCCAGCGAAATCTCGCCGAAATAGACCGAATCCGACGGCAGCGGGGAGCTGGTCAGCGACGAGATCAACGCCGCCGCCACCGCCAGGTCGGCCGCCGGTTCGTTGATCTTGAGCCCGCCCGCGACGTTGAGATAGATGTCATTGGCCCCGATCCGCACCCCGCAGCGGGTTTCGAGCACCGCCACCACCATGGACAGCCGAGACGCATCCCAGCCCACGACGGCCCGGCGCGGCGTGCCCAGCGGGGAGGGGGACACCAGCGCCTGGATTTCGATCAGAATCGGCCGCGTTCCCTCCATGCCGGCAAATACCGCCGAGCCTGCGGCGCCCTCGTCGCGCTGGTCGAGGAACAAGGCCGATGGGTTGGCCACCTCTTCCAGTCCCAGCTCGGTCATGGCGAAGACCCCGATCTCGTCGGTTGCGCCATAGCGGTTCTTCACCCCGCGCAGGATCCGGAACGTGTGGCTGGTATCGCCCTCGAAATAGAGCACCGCATCGACCATATGCTCGACCACGCGGGGCCCCGCAATCTGCCCATCCTTGGTCACATGCCCCACCAGCACTACGGCAGCGCCGCTCTTTTTGGCAAACCGCGTCAGCGCCTGCGCCGAGGTGCGCACCTGCGTCACGGTTCCGGGCGCGCTGTCCACCCGGTCGGTCCACAGCGTCTGGATGGAATCAATGATTACCAGGTCCGGTGGGGGGCCGCTTTCCAGCGTCGCGAGGATGATCTCCACATTGGTCTCGGCGGCCAGCAATACCGGCGCTTCCCCCAGGCCCAGCCGCTGGGCGCGCAGGCGCACCTGCGCCACCGCTTCCTCGCCCGATACATAGACAACGCGCCGGCCCAGATTGGCCAAGGCGGCCGCGGCCTGCAGCAGCAGCGTCGATTTGCCGATGCCTGGATCGCCGCCCACCAGCAGGGCCGATCCCATGACAAAGCCGCCGCCCGTCACCCGGTCCAGTTCGGCAATCCCGCTGACAACCCGGGCCGCGCTTTCCGTTTCCCCCGACAGCGGCACCAGATTGGCTGGTCGGCTGCCCGCCTTGGCGGATTTGGGGCCGGCGCCGACGCCCGAATCGGTCAACTCTTCGACAATGGTGTTCCACTCGCCGCAGGCATCGCAGCGCCCCTGCCAGCGGGTCGTAGTGGCGCCACAGGACTGGCACACGAAGGAGGAGCGGGATTTAGCCAAGACGAACCTTTCGAGAGGCGGCCGGTCGCGCTGTCACGCCGCCGCTTGCTGCGCGATCATAGTGCATCAGGCTGATTGCACAAGAACAAAGCGCGAACTTACTCGGGTGGCAGCTTGCCGTCGCCAACGTAATTGCGGTTGTAGCGGCCCTTGAGCGAGGTCAGCACCTCATAGCCGATCGTGCCGGCGGCATCGGCCTGATCGTCGACACTGATATTGGGTCCCAGCACTTCGGCGCCCTCGCCGGGGCTGGGTATATCGGCGCCCAGTTCGGTAATGTCGACCACGATCTGATCCATGGACACCTTGCCGATCACCGGGCAGAGCTTGCCGCGGATGGCCACCTTGCCGCCGGGCCGCGAATTGCTGCCTGAAAGGCTGCGGAAGAATCCGTCCGCATAGCCATGGCTGACAATGGCCAGCCGGCTGTCGCGCGCGAGGCTGTAGCTGGCGCCATAGCCGACCGTTTCGCCGGTCCGGGCTTCCTTGACCTGCAGGATCGGCACATGCAGCGTCACCACCGTGGCCATCGGGTTCTTGCGCCCGCTTACCGCCCGCCCGCCATAAAGCGAGATGCCGGGCCGGACCATCTGGAAGTGGTAGTCGCGCCCGCTCATGAGCCCGGCCGAATTGGCCAACGAGGCCGGAATGCCGGGGAACTGCGCCATCACCGAGCCGAATAGCGCCAGCTGCGTGCGGTTCTTTTCGTGATTGGGCTGATCGGCACAGGCCAGATGACTCATCAGCATTTGCGGGGCATAGCCCAGCGTCTCGATCCGCTCGCGCACGAAGCCGGCCTCGTTGAGCCGGAAACCCAGGCGATTGATGCCGGTATCGAAATGGAAGGCCGATGGATAGGCCTCGTTGCGTTCGAGGCACTTGGCCAACCATTCCTCGAGCATCTCGACCGAGCTGAGCACGGGCATCATGTTCTGGCGGATATAAAGGTTGGCGGCGCCCGGATAGAGCCCGTTCATCACGAAGATATGGGCATCCGGCACGGCGGCGCGCACCGCCATGCCTTCATCCGGGGTGGCGACGAAAAAGAACCGCGCGCCGGCGGCATGCAGCGCCTTGCTGGCCACGGTAATGCCCGTGCCATAGGCGTCCGCTTTCACCACCGCGCCAGTAAGTGCCCCGGCGCTGACCTTGTCCAGGGCCCGCCAGTTTCGGGCCAGTGCCCCGAGATCGATACTGAGTTGCCCACCCAGGCCAGACGTCAACGCCATGCCTATTCCATACGCTCCGGCAGGTAGTCGGCCCGCGCCAGATTGCCGAAGCGCGTATATTGCGCCTCAAAGCTCAGCTGCACCGTACCCGTCGGGCCGTGGCGTTGCTTGGCAATGATCACTTCCGCCTTACCGTGCACCTGTTCCATTTCCCCTTGCCAGGTCATGTGCTCTGGCGTGCCCTCTTTGGGCTCCTTGTTCTTGAGATAGTACTCTTCGCGATAAACGAACAGCACCACGTCGGCATCCTGCTCGATAGACCCCGATTCGCGCAGATCGGAAAGCTGCGGATGCTTGTCATCGCGCGTTTCCACCTGACGCGACAGCTGCGACAGCGCAACAATGGGAATTTCAAGCTCCTTGGCCAGCGCCTTCAGCGTCGTGGTGATTTCGGTCAGTTCCTGCACGCGGTTCTGGCTCGATGCCTTGCTCGAGCCGCTGAGCAGCTGCAGATAGTCCACCACGAGGAAGTCGAGCCCCTTTTGCCGCTTCAGCCGCCGTGCCCGCGCCGCCAGCTGCGCCACGCTGATGCCGCCGGTATCGTCGATATAGAGCGGGATGGCGCTCATCATATTGCTGACATCGACAAGCTTGGAAAACTGGCTGTCATGGATGCGGCCGCGCCGGATATCGGATGACGAGATCTCGGCCTGTTCGGCCAGGATACGCGTCGCCAGCTGCTCGGAGCTCATTTCGAGGCTGAAAAAGCCGACAATCCCGCCATTGACCGTTTTGAGGTGACCATCCGGCTGTACCTCGGACTTATAGGATTTGGCGACGTTGAAGGCGATATTGGTCGCCAGCGACGTCTTGCCCATGGCCGGGCGGCCGGCCAGGATGATCAAGTCGGAACGCTGCAGGCCGCCCATCTGCCGGTCGAGATCGTCGAGCAGCGTGGCCACGCCCGACAGGCCCCCGTCGCGCTGATAGGCCTCGCCGGCCATCTGGATGGACGCGCTGAGCGCGGTCGAGAAATTGAGAAACCCGCCATCATAGCGGCCCTTTTCGGCCAGCTGGAACAGCTCGCCTTCCACCTTCTCGATCTGCTTGTTGGGCGTCAGCTCGACGTCGGATTCGTAGGCGACCTGCACCATTTCCTCGCCGACCAGGATCAGGTTGCGCCTTATCGCCAGATCGTAGATGGCCTGGCCGTAATCGGCCGCATTGATCACCGTGGTGGCCTCGGCCGCCAGCCGCGCCAGATATTGCGCCATCGTCACATCGGGCAGCAATTGCTCGGGCAGGTGGGTCTTGATGGTGGTGGGGTCGGCCGATTTGCCGGCGCGGATGATCTTGCCCACCAGCTCATAGATGTCGCGGTGAATGGGCTCGTAGAAATGCAGCGGCTCGAGAAAGTCCGACACCCGGTAGAACGCGTCATTGTTGAGCAGGATCGCGCCCAGCAGCGCCTGCTCGGCTTCCACATTGTGCGGGGCCAGCCGGAACGACTTGTCTTCGGTCGGATGAAGCCGTGCGATCTCTGCCATGGGGTCCCTCGGGTAAAACGTTAACGTGTCTTAACCGTCACGTGGCCGGAGTCGATTCCTAACGAGCCTCCCGTGTGTGATTGGTTAACCCCTCGCAATAGCGGGCGGTTAACTCTGTGAACAACGGGGATTGTGACCAGGCAAACTTGCATCGCCAAAGACGGCGATAATGCGCCGAGTCGCCTTTCCAGCCCAAACAAAAAGGCCGGGCAAACCGCCCGGCCTTTCTAATTTTTGAAGGCTTTGAGCAGCTTACGCTTCGTCGTCGAAGCGATCGTCCTGCTTGGCGTCCTTCTGGCCGGCTGCGAAATCGCCATCGACGTCGTCTTCATAGACGGTGACGGTCACGTCTTCGCCGGCAACCTGGCGGGCCGCTTCGTCGGCCGAGCGGGCGACGTTGACGGTGATGGTCACGGCCACTTCGGCATGCAGGTTCAGCGACACGGTATGCAGGCCGACCGACTTGATCGGGTCGACCAGGTCGACCTGGCTGCGCTGCACGGTGAAGCCGCTTTCGGCCAGGGCTTCGACGATATCGCGCGACGCCACCGAGCCATAGAGCTGGCCGGTTTCGCCGGCCTGGCGAATCATCGTCACCGTGGTGCCGTTCAGGCCTTCAGCAATGCCGTTTGCGGCATTGCGGCGATCTTCATTGCGCTTTTCGATATTGGCGCGTTCGGCTTCGAACTTCTTGCGGTTGCCTTCAGTGGCGCGCAGCGCCTTGCCCTGTGGCAGCAGGAAGTTACGGGCAAAGCCGTCCTTCACAGTGACTTCGTCGCCGATCGAACCCGTGCGGGCGATGCGTTCGAGAAGAATGACTTTCATGGGAGAATTCCTTGTGGCTGTCCCGTCTCAAGGACGGTTAGGAGCGCCGGACCATTCCGGTCGCCCCAGCGGTGTGCCCGATGGACACAGGCAGTGGGGCAGGGTCGGCCGAAGCTGACCCTGCCCGATATCTTACGAAACGGCGTAGGGCATGATGCCGATGAAGCGGGCGCGCTTGATGGCGCGGGCCAGTTCACGCTGCTTCAATGCCGAAACGGCGGTGATGCGGCTCGGCACGATCTTGCCGCGCTCGGAAACATAGCGCGAGAGCAGACGCACATCCTTGTAGTCGATCTTTGGCGCGCCTTCGCCCGAGAACGGGCAGGTCTTGCGGCGACGCTGGAAAGGACGGCGGGCCTGGGCGGTAGTAAGGTCTTTGATTGCCATAGCGTAGGGGTCCTTGTCTTAGAAACGGCGCGGGCGGCGTTCGGCGGAAAAACCGCCACGCTCGCCACCGCGGTCGGGGCGGGTATCGTCGCGGTCGCGCTTTGCCATCATGGCCGACGGGCCTTCTTCATGCTCGTCCACGCGGACGGTCATGAAGCGCAGGATGTCTTCATTGATGCGCATCTGGCGCTCCATTTCGGCAACCGCTGCCGGCGATGCCTCGATGTTGAGCAGGGTATAATGCGCCTTGCGGTTCTTGCGGATGCGGTAGGAGAGACCCTTGAGGCCCCAATATTCGTTCTTGGTGACCTTGCCGCCGCCGGTCGCGAGAATCTCGGACAGCGCCGTGGTCAGCTCTTCGACCTGCTGCTGGGAAACGTCCTGGCGAGCCAGGTAGATATGTTCGTAAAGGGCCATGAATGCGCCTTCCTTCGTGGTTTAAACACAGCATCGCCTGGCGCGGAGCCTCCTTGAAGCCGGGAAGGGCGTCAAAGCAGTCTTGCAAAGAGCG
>CAXBHD010000058.1:0-14242 GCA_963975335.1 uncultured Devosia sp.
AAGCCGCATTGGCGCTTCAAGCTGGATGGCAGGCCGGTGCAGTTCGGTGATCTCATCAAGGGGCCCCAGACCGTCAATACTGCTTCCATGTCCGATCCGGTGCTGCTGCGCGAGGATGGCAGCTATCTCTATACCTTGCCCTCGGTGGTTGACGATATCGACCTGGCCATCAGCCACGTCATCCGCGGCGAGGACCATGTCTCCAATACCGGCACCCAGATCGAGATCATCGAGGCGCTCGGCGGCACGGTGCCGGTCTTTGCCCATCACAACCTGCTGACCGATGCGCAGGGGCAGGGCTTTTCCAAGCGGCTCGGCAGCCAGTCGATCAGCGATTTCCGCGACCAGGGCTATGAGCCGCTGGCCATTGCCATCATGGCAGCGATCACCGGCACCAGCCTGCCCATCGAGGCCTATGCCTCGCTTGACGAGATCGCCGAGCGGCTCGACTTTGCCATGATCTCGCATGGCCCGGCGCGCTTTGACCCGGTTGAGCTCGACAATCTCAATGCCCGCCTGCTGCATACCATGAGCTATGCTCAGGCGCTGCCGCGGCTGACCAGCCTGGGCCTCGAAGGCGAGGCCATCTGGCTGTCACTGCGCGACAATCTCACCAGGTTTTCCGACATTGTCGACCTGGCCCGACTGGTCACCGGCCCGGTCGAACCCGTCATCGCCGATGAGGATCGCGATTTCCTCGCTTTGGCCAAGGCCCTGCTGCCGCCCGAGCCCTGGACCATCGACACCTGGGGCGAGTGGACCGGCGCGCTCAAGGGCGCCACCGGCCGCAAGGGCAAGGCGCTGTTCCTGCCGCTGCGCCTCGCCCTGACCGGCCGCCCCGACGGCCCCGAGCTTAAGTCCCTGCTTCCACTGGTTGGGCGTATGGCGTGTCTGGCCCGACTACCCTGACCACCTTGTCGCCGAACTGTACCAGCCGCAGCTGGGTTTCCACCGCGGTCTGATTGACTGGCCGTGTCACCGGCGTTTCGCCGGGGCCGGCCGGGCGCGGCCGGGGCAGGGGAACATCCAGCGACGCGACCGCTGCCACCGGGGCGGCGACGGGCGCCGCCACCGGCACCGCGCCGCGCGGATCGCGCAGCGGCATGGGAAAGCTCACGCCCGCCACCTCGATCATGGCGCGGCTCGTGCCATCCGCCCGCTCCGCCATGCTGATCGAGCCATCCGATTGCGGCGCCACCTTGCAGCTGGCGCTCGGGCTGGTATCGAGCGTGGTGCGATAGGCAAAGGCACTGGGCAGCGCCGTATAGGGCGCGCCATACTGGTTGCGCATCTGCTCGGGCTCCTGGCCCGGATTGTCGTAGAAATAGAGCTCCACCGGCGTGGTCGGGCAGCTCTGCTGGCAGGTCGCTGCGTCATTGGCCACGTAATCGCTCAGCGTCGCATAGCTGATGGGCCAGAAATAGCCGTCGCTCAGTCGCACGCAGACGGTGCGCACCGTCTGGTAGCCCTGATAGCCCCAGTAATCGCCGCCATCGATCATCTGCCCGTTGGAAAAGTCGCCTTCCGAGGTCGTCCCGAAAATCCGGTCGAACAGGTTCTGCCGGTCATTGCTGAAGCCGGCGCTCGAACCATTGTCGCCGCCACAGCCAAAGCGCGCCATTTCCTGCAGGATCGCCTCGCGCTGCCCGGCCACCGCATTGGCGGTCTCGACCTGCTGGGAGATGCCGGCCGCCACTTCGCGCAGGCGCAGCACTTCACGGCCGATCTGTCGACACTGGTCGGTCAGCTGCACGCCCGCCTTGGCGGCATCGTTGCAGCCGTCGCGCACATAGCGGCTTTCCATGGCCTGCACGTCACGCTGGGCCTGCCGCGCCGCCTGGGAATTGCCGCCCATCTGGCGAAAATCCCCATTGCGGTCAAACTGCTGCAGAGCACCCTCCAGCCGCGAGCACTGGGCGGATTGCGCATAGGCAATCTGGACGTCCAGCATGGTGCACAGGGCGGCCAATGCCAGTAGGGTGAGGGCGCGAACGCCATTGCTGCTGAAATAACTCATCAAAATCCACTGGCGCCCGGCGCGCCGCAAACGGGCCTTAAGACAACGCTAGGACCCATGGCAACATTATAGTGACAGCCTCCACATCGTGGTAGCGCTGCGCGGACACACCAGGCAGGGAATGCGTCTTCATGAAGCTTGCAACGCTGAAAAACGGCCGTCCGGATGGTCAACTTGTCGTGGTCTCGGCCGATCTGACGCGGTTCGTCTCGGCCGGCCGCATCGCCCCCAGCCTGCAGGCGGCGCTGGACGACTGGGCCGATACGGCGCCACGCCTGGCCGCCCTGGCCGACCAGCTGGAAGCCGGTGACATCGCCGGCCAAGTCTTTGAACCGTCACAGGCTTTGGCGCCCTTGCCGCGCGCCTATCAGTGGATCGACGGCGCCGGCTACCTCAGCCATCTCGAGCGCGTCCGCAGTCTCAAGGGCAGCAAGGACGAGGAACTTCAATCCACCCGCCCGCTGCTTTACCAGGGCGGTTCTGATTCGCTTTCAGCCCCCACCGCGCCCATTTTGGCCACCGATCCCGACCTCGCCATCGATTTCGAGGCCGAAATCGCCGTGATCATCGGCGCCGTGCCCATGGCCGCCACGCGGGAACAGGCCGCCGCCGCGATTCGCCTGGTCACCATCTGCAATGACGTCTCGCTGCGGCGCCTCGTGGTTGATGATCTGCAGAACGGCTTCGGCTTTTTCCATGCCAAGCCCTCCACCGCCTTTGCGCCCATCGTCTGCACACCCGACAGCCTTGACGGCGCCTGGCGGGACAACCGCCTGCACCTGCCGGTCCGGGTGGATGTCAACGGCACCCTGTTCGGCCAGCCCAATGCAGGCACCGACATGCATTTCGATTTCGCCGACCTGATCGTCGAGGCCGCCCGCACCCGCAGCCTGGGCGCCGGCACCATCATTGGCGGCGGCACCATCTCCAACCGGCACGACGAGGCCCCGCCGGTCAAGCGCGACGGCATCGGCTTTGCCTGCATTGCCGAGGCCCGCACCGTGGAAAAGCTCAAATATGGGCGCGCCCGAACCCCCTTTCTCAAGCCCGGGGACATGGTCCGCATCGGCGCGGCGGTGGGTGGGCAATCGGTCTTTGGCGATATCGTCCAGACCGTGAGCATCGTCTGAGCGCGGCGCTATAACATTCCCGTGTACACATTGGGGCTGTCACAAGCCCATGTAATTGTTGCATCAACGAATGGCTGCATCGGGGGACGCATATGCTGCTGAACAGGTTTTCTGCCGTGATGATTGCCGGTCTGCTGGCCATAGGTGCTGCTTCAGCCCTGGCGCAGGAGGCCTTTACCGCCCCCGCCACACCCGAAGCCGCGATGGCAGCGCGCGAGCAGCTGATGAAGAGCAATGGTCAGACGCTCCGGGGCGCTGGGGCGCTCACCGGGGCTGAGGCGCAGGCGGCCATGCAGACCCTGGTCGCCAATTTCACCAATATGCCGGCTGTCTTCCCCGAAGGCTCCAATACCGGTGGCAGCGAGGCGCTGCCGGCGATCTGGGAGAACTGGGCCGCCTTCACCGCCATCATCGATACCGGCCGCACCGCTGCCGAACAGGGCCTGGCCGCTGCCGAGACCGGCGACGCCACCGCCTATGGTGCCGCCCTCAAGGCCATTGGCGACACCTGCAGCACCTGCCATCAGCAGTTCCGCGCCGACTAGTTTTCCATCGCCTCCAAAGCGATTTGGCGGTCCGCAGGGACCGCCATTTTTCTTTGTGCTTGATTTTCTGGCTGCCCCCGGCCAATCATGCCGCCATGAAGACCCAGATCATTCTGATTAATCGCTGCAACATTACCTGCTAACCACTCGTTGGCGGCGCGGTCTTCTTCATCCTGATATCCTGATCCCTGAAGAGCCGTCTGCCAGCGCACTTTCGCATGGCCAGGACGGACAATGATGACCACCCCGCAGCTCAAGCTCTACAATACCTTGACCCGGACCAAGGAGGACTTCCTTCCGATCGATCCGGCCAATGTGCGCGTCTATGTCTGCGGTCCCACGGTCTATGACTTCGCCCATATCGGCAATGCCCGCCCGGTCATCGTCTTTGACGTGCTGTTCCGCCTGCTGCGCCATCTCTATGGCGCCGACCACGTCACCTATGTGCGCAACATTACCGACGTCGATGACAAGATCAACGCCCGGGCCCTGCGCGATTTTCCCGCTTTGCCGCTCAACGAGGCCATTCGCCAGGTCACCGAAAAGACCGAGACCCAGTTCGTCGCCGACGCTCGCGCGCTGGGCTGCCTCGACCCCACGGTGCAGCCCCGCGCCACCGACAATATCGCCCAGATGCAGACCCTGATCGCCGATCTGGTTCAGCGCGGCCACGCCTATCTCGCCAATGGCGAAGTGCTGTTCGACGTCAAATCCATGCCCGATTATGGCGCGCTTTCCGGCCGCAATCTCGAGGACAACCTCGCCGGCGCCCGCATCGCCGTCGATGCGCATAAGCGCAACCCCGCCGATTTCGTGCTGTGGAAACAGTCGGCCGACCATGAGCCCGGCTGGGACAGCCCCTGGGGCCGCGGCCGGCCGGGCTGGCATATCGAATGCTCGGCCATGAGCGAGCGCTATCTCTGGGACGAGATCCAGGACCGGCTCTCCCCGGAAGCCCATCGGCACCCCCATGCCTTCGACATCCATGGCGGCGGGCTCGACCTCATCTTCCCGCACCACGAAAACGAAATCGCCCAGTCGCGCTGCGCCCATGGCACCCATGCCATGGCCAATGTCTGGATGCATAACGGCTTTCTCCAGGTCGAGGGACAAAAGATGTCCAAGAGCCTGGGCAATTTCGTCACCATCAACGACCTGCTGGAGTCCGAAAAATTCGGCGGCCGGACGTGGTCCGGCGAAGTCCTGCGCCTGGCCATGCTGATGACGCATTACCGCGAGCCGATCGATTTTTCAGTCAAGCGGCTGGAAGAGGCTCTAAAGCACGTTACGAACTGGACCAGAGTGCTATCTGGCCTCCCCACCAATCTACTTTCATCAGCAGTTGATTCATCTCTGCCAGACGGATTCTTGTCGGCACTTGCTGATGATTTGGACGTCGGTCGCGCGCTGCATGATAGTTTATTTGGAAACTTGAGATGGGTCGTTGGGTCAGGTGCCGGCAAAGAGAGAGAGCTTCTAGCCGCATTGAAGCTACTTGGCTTTCAAAGCCTGATCGATCAGGCGCTTGAGAAGCAGAACGCCGAGGAGCCGCCCCATATCGCCACCGCCATTGCCGACCGCCTTGCCGCGCTCAATGCCAAGGATTTCGCCAGGGCCGACGCTATCCGTGCCGAGCTGTCCGAGCAGGGCATTACGCTGATGGACTACAAGGACGAAACCGGCGCCCGCCAGACCCGATGGGAGATCAAGCGATGACCGACAAGATTGAAGCCCATACCGGCGGCTGCCAATGCGGCGCCGTGCGTTTCCGGGTGACCCGCTTGGGCCGGCCCTCCATCTGCCATTGCCGCATGTGCCAGAAGGCCTTTGGCGGCTTTTTCGGCCCGCTGGCCACTGCCCACAATGCCACCTGGACCCGTGGCGCACCCAAATGGTTTCAGTCCTCCAATGCCGCTCGCCGCGCCTTTTGCGGCGATTGCGGCACGCCTTTGGCCTATGAAACCCGCTTCGGCCTCGAACTGGCCATCGGCGCCTTCGACGATCCGACGGTCGTCGCGCCGCAGATCCAGGTCAACCTGGCCGACAAGCTGCCCTTCTTTGATGGCCTTACCAGCCTGCCGGTGCGGGACGAGGCCAATGACGAGTGGAGCGCCTTCCTCGCCGGCATTCATTCCCATCAGCATCCCGATCACGACACCGATGACTGGCCACCCGCGGAGGCCCCCCGATGAGCGACACGGCTGAAACCCTTGCAATGAGCGGCGGCTGCCAATGCGGCGCCGTGCGCTACCAGGCCGTTTTGCGCCTCGATAGTGCCCATCTCTGCCATTGCCGCATGTGCCAGAAGGCGGTGGGCAACTCTTTCGAGGCCCTGGTCGGTGCCGACAATGCCACGCTTGTCTGGACCCGGGGCGCCCCCACCGGTTTCATGAGCTCGCAATTCGTCGAACGCGGCTTCTGCAACAGCTGCGGCACGCCGCTCTACTATCGCGACGTCAAGGCCGGCCATACCAGCCTGACCATCGGCTCGCTCGACCATCCCGACGCTGTGCCGCCCCGCAGTCATGACGGCATCGAGGGCCGCATGCCCTGGTTTGTCGACATTCTGGCGCTGCCCGATCGCGGCCGCACCGAGGATGGTGACAGCGCGGGCTGGGCCGCCGCCATCAAGGCCTCCAATCATCAGCATCCGGACCACGACACCGACCATTGGCCGGCGTGAGTGCCGATTGAGTTTGAAGTGAGTTTCATGACCAAAGAGCGCCTCTACATCTTCGACACCACCCTGCGTGACGGCGCGCAGACGGCCGGCATCGAGTTCTCGCTCGAGGACAAGATTTCCATCTGCCGCCTGCTCGACGAGCTGGGCGTCGACTATATCGAGGGCGGCTATCCCGGCGCCAATCCGGTCGACACCGCGTTCTTTGACACCCCGCGCACCCGCCGCGCCACCTTCACCGCCTTTGGCATGACCAAGCGGGCCGGGCGCTCGGCCGCCAATGATACGGGCGTGCAGGGCCTGCTCAATTCGCAGGCGACTGCCGTCTGCTTTGTCGCCAAGGCCTGGGATCATCAGGTCACGACGGCGCTGGAAATCTCGCTCGAGGACAATCTGGACAATCTGCGCGACAGCGTCGCCGCGGCCGTCGCGGCCAATAAGGAAACGCTGGTTGATTGCGAGCACTTCTTCGATGGCTTCAAGGCCAATGCAGATTACGCCCTGGCCACGGTGCGCACTGCACTCGATGCCGGCGCCCGCTGGGTGGTGCTCTGCGACACCAATGGCGGCACCATGCCCAGCGAAGTGCGCGATATCGTGACCAAGGTGCTGGCCGTGGCGCCGGGCACGCATCTGGGCATCCATGCCCATGACGATACCGGCCAGGCCGTCGCCAATACCCTGGCTGCCGTCGAGGCTGGTGTGCGCCAGATCCAGGGCACGCTCAACGGGATCGGCGAGCGCTGCGGCAATGCCAATCTGATCACCATCATCCCCACGCTCATGCTCAAGCCGGCCTTTGCCGACCGGTTTGATACGGCCATCGGCGCCGAAAGCCTCGCCCGCCTGACCCAGATCTCGCGCGCCTTCGATGACCGGCTCAACCGCGCGCCGCTGCGCCAGTCGCCCTATGTCGGCGCCTCGGCCTTCGCCACCAAGGCGGGCATCCATGCTTCGGCTCTGCTCAAGGATTTTTCCAGCTACGAGCATGTGCCGCCCGAAAGCGTCGGCAATGAGCGGGCCATCATGGTCAGCCAGCAGGCCGGCAAGTCAAACCTGCTGACCGCTTTGGCGCGGCACGGCATTGCCGTTCCCAAGGATGATCCGCGGCTCGAAAGGCTCCTCGCCACCGTCAAGGAGCGCGAATCGCGTGGCTATTCCTATGACGGTGCCGACGCATCCTTTGCCATTCTGGCCCATCGGGTGCTCGGCACGCTGCCCAGTTATTTCGACGTCGACACCTATCGCGCCTCGGTCGAGCGTCGCCACAATGCCCAGGGCGACGAGATCACCGTGACCGAGGCGGTGGTCAAGATCCGCGTTGAGGGCGAACTATTGATGTCGGTGGCCGAGGGCAATGGCCCGGTCAATGCGCTCGATCTGGCCCTGCGCAAGGATCTCGGCAAGTATTCGTCGCGCATTGAAGATCTCGAACTGGTCGACTTCAAGGTGCGTATCCTGGACGGCGGCACGGGCGCGGTCACTCGTGTACTGGTCGAAAGTCGCGATGGCAGCGGGGAGCGCTGGTACACCATCGGGGTCTCGCCCAATATCATTGATGCATCCTTTGAAGCTCTGTATGAATCGATTACCTACAAGTTGCTGAAGACTCAAAGCCCGCCGGGGGCTTGAGCCCAGCCTGCAACGGGCGGCGCTGCCGTCATAACGGTCCGGGAGGACAAACTGGCCGATTCCGCTCCCACGCTGCCTGCGCCCCAGCCGCCCGCTCCCAAGCAGCCCTTTGCGCTGGCCATGGGTGCCGCGGTGGTCACCGTTCTTGTCATCCTGGGCGTCTTTGCCGGGCCTGGCGTCGTCAGCTGCTTCAACGCCCCCGATGGCATGGGGCAGTGCCTGCAGAGCAGGCTGCGCGACGTAGGGCTGCTGCCCGCGGGGGCGGCGCCGCAACAGGTC
Organism: uncultured Devosia sp.; assembly: GCA_963975335.1. Lineage (GTDB taxonomy): Bacteria > Pseudomonadota > Alphaproteobacteria > Rhizobiales > Devosiaceae > Devosia. The sequence goes on from CAXBHD010000058.1 coordinate 8,284, forward strand.
GAGGCCAGCGTGGCGCCATCCACGCCCGCAGTGCCTGCGCCGGCGCAGGAGGCGGCCGAGACCGCCCTTGTCGAACCCGAGCTCGATATCGTTCCCGCTGACGCTGCCGCCGCTGCGGCCTTGGCCGCGCCGGACAGTCTGGTTGCCGCCAGTTTCGGCCTGCTGCGCGCCGAGCCCGACGGCTCGGTGGTGATCGCCGGTAGCGGCAGACCGGGCAGCGAGATCGAGATCTTTGCCAATGGCATGCTGCTGGGCAAGAGCACCGTAGCCTCGAGCGGCGACTGGGTCTTTGTCCCAGATGTCCGCATCGCACCCGGCGGCACCGAGATTACCCTGGGCGAAACCGGCAAGAAGGGCCTGGCGCCGGAATCCTTCGTCGTCGCCATTAATGAGGACAAGACCAGCGAGCCACTGGTCGTCGCCAGCACGCCCGGCGCCGCCAGCCAGGTCCTGCAGGGCCTGCCTTCTGCCCCGGCCGAGGACACAACCGAGCTGGCCGCTCTCGACGGCGCCGTGCCCGCAGCCGCCGCGTCTATGTCCGCCACCGCCACTGCGCCGGCAAGCCCGGCCATTGCCAGCGCCCCCGAGGCGCCGCCGACCCCGCCGGCACCCGCAGCCATGCAGCCGGCAGCGCCTGCCGATCCCGCTCCAATTCCCGCCGCTGAGACTGCGTCCAGTGCAGCGCCGCCGCCCGTTGCTGCTCCCCCCGCGGCGACGCCTCCCGCTGCCGTGCCGCCGGCGGCGGTTGCTGCTGCCCCCGAGCCATCAGTGCCTGCCGCACCGCCAGAGCCCGCCATGGCTGTTGCCAGCGCCACCCCGGCCGCCCCATCGACGCCGGTCGCCGCTGTGCCGGACAATGTCGTTCCGCCCACCATCGACGCTGTCGAGGTCGAGGGGGATCGCTCCTTCTTTGCCGGCAGCGGTACCGACGGCACCACGGTTCGCCTCTATGTCGATGACATTTTCATTGCCGACACCCTGGTGTCTTCCGGCCGCTGGCTGATCGAGGCCGGCAAGGTTCTGACCCGTCCCAGCCAGCGTGTGCGCATCGACATGCTGCAGGCCGGCAGCGGCGACGTGCTCGCCCGGGCCGAAGTCGATTTCTCCATCGAGCTGCCGGCCGATAATACTGCCGTGGCCGCGACGGAGCCTGCCCCATCCGCCCCGCCTGTCGAGGTCGCCGCAGCGCCGGCGCCAGGCCCTGCTGCCGCCACCGAGGCGCCGGCACCGGACGTTCCCACCATGGTCGCCGTCTCTATCGGCAATGTCGATGATCAGCGTTTCGCCGCCGGCAAGGCCATTATCCGGCGCGGTGACAATCTCTGGACCATCGCCCGTCGCGCCTATGGCGAGGGCATCAAATACACCACCATCTATGAGGCCAATACTGGCCAGATCCGCAATCCCGACCGGATCTATCCCGGACAGGTGTTCAATCTGCCCGACGGCGCAGCCAACTGAGTACAACATGGCCCGCCGCTCGGCGGGCCATTGATTATTTCGGCGGATGCTCCCATATATCGCAATATGCCGATAAACGCAGTTCAAGCCATGCTCGACGATGACATTGCCGCCATCATGCGCGCCCTGGGGCACCCGGTGCGTCTGAATATCTTGCGCATCATCGCTCGTCAGGAGCGTGGCGAGTGCTGCTGCGCCGATGTGACGGATTCGCTGACTCTGGCCCAGTCCACCGTCAGCCAGCACATCAAGGTGCTGCTTGACGCCGGTCTGATCGCCCGCCAGCCGCGCGGCACCCGCAATTGCTACATTGTTCAGCACGACCGCCTTGCCGCCCTTGGCTCGGCCTATTCCGGCATGCTGGCCGGCCTGGCCCCTGCCATCCCCAAAATGGAAGCGGAACCCGCCTGATGTCATCTGACAGCGCTGACAAGAAGCCGTCCGTCAATGCGGACGATGCCTCTGTCGTCTCGACCATTGCCAACCTGTGGACCTATATGTGGCCGGACGACCGGCCCGATCTGCGCCTGCGCGTCGTGCTGGCCATTGCCGCGCTCTTGCTCAGCAAGGTCGCTACCACGCTCATTCCCTTTGCCTATAAGGGCATTATCGACAGCCTCGACGGCTCGACGCCCAATAGCGCCGTGATCCTCGGCCTGGCCGTGCCCATCGTGCTGGTCATCGCCTATGTCGTCGGCAATATCGTCGATGCCGGCTTCCAGCAATTGCGCGACGTGTTGTTTGCCAGCGTCGGCCAGAATGCCGTGCGCAAGCTCGCTTTGCGCACCTTCCACCATCTGCATCGCCTGTCGCTGCGCTTCCATCTTGCCCGCCGCACGGGCGGCCTCAGCCGGGTCATCGAGCGCGGCACCAAGGGCATCGAGACCATCGTGCGTTTCACGATGCTCAATATCCTGCCCACCATCGTCGAATTCGTCATCACCGCGGTCATCTTCGTCTGGATGTTCGGCATCAGCTATCTGGGCGTGCTGGTGGTGATGATCTGGGCCTATCTCTATTTCACGGTCAAGGCCTCGAACTGGCGCATCGGCATCCGCCGCGACATGAACGAGTCCGATACCGACGCCAATGGCAAGGCCATCGACAGCCTGCTCAATTTCGAGACGGTCAAATATTTCGCCAACGAGAAGATGGAGGCCGACCGCTATGACGCCTCCATGGCCGGCTATGAGCGCTCGGCTATCCGCATCTGGACCTCGTTGGGCTTTCTCAATTTCGGCCAGGCGCTGATTTTCTACGGCGGCTTCCTCATCATCGCCATCATGGCCATTAATGGCGTGCTGGCCGGTCGGCTGACGCTGGGCGATTTCGTGCTGCTCAATACCTTCCTGATGCAGATCTACCGCCCGCTCAACTTCATCGGCTTCGTCTATCGCGAACTGCGCCAGGGCCTCACCGATATCGAGGAAATGTTCAAGCTGCTCGATCAGAATCCGGAGATCGAGGACAAGCCGACCGCCAGGCCCTTGGCCATTACCGGCCCGGTCATCCGCTTCGACAATGTCACTTTCTCCTATGATCCCGACCGCGCCATCCTCAAGGGTGTGAGCTTTGAAGTGCCGGCCGGCAAGACGGTGGCCATTGTCGGCCCGACCGGCGCCGGCAAGTCCACGATTTCGCGGCTGCTCTATCGCTTCTACGACGTCACCGGCGGCGCCATCACCATTGATGGCCAGGATCTGCGCGACGTCACCCAGGAGAGCCTGCGCTCGGCCATCGGCATGGTCCCCCAGGACACCGTGCTGTTCAACGACACCATTGGCTACAATATCGAATATGGCCGCCCCGGCGCCTCGGCCGAGGACGTCCGCGCCGCTGCCGCCATGGCCCAGGTCGGCCCCTTCATCGAATCCCTGCCCAAGGGCTACGATACCCCCGTGGGCGAGCGCGGCCTCAAGCTATCGGGCGGCGAAAAGCAGCGCGTCGCCATTGCCCGCACCATTCTCAAGGCCCCCTCCATCCTCATCCTCGATGAGGCGACCTCGGCGCTCGACACCAAGACCGAGCGCGACATCCAGTCTGCCCTCGACGTGGTCTCGCAGAACCGCACCACCGTCGTCATCGCCCATCGCCTCTCTACCGTGGTCAATGCCGACGAGATCCTGGTGCTGCGCGAAGGCGTGGTGGCCGAACGCGGCAACCATCTCGACCTGCTCGCCAGGGAGGGCCTCTATGCCCAGATGTGGAACCGCCAGCGCGAAGCCACCGAGGCCGAGGAAAAGCTGCTGCAGACCGCCAATGATCCCGACGGCTTCGTCAAACGCGGCAAGCCGGCTGCTGAATAGGGCAGGGACGGGGATACTGGGCCAAGGCGCTGACGCCCCGGTCACCCACGGTGTCCGAGATCGTCTTCGAAAGCGACGCTTGGCGGCTGCATAAGTTGCTGGCCCGACCAAAGCTTCCAGTGGGTCGCTGTCCCTGTGGCTGGACTACGATAATCCTGCTACATATTTTCAACAGGACGCCCCCCAAACCTGCCGCCGGGTTAAACGGGCAACGGGATTTGCGATCCCCGACCGTTCACGGTCGATGCGTAATCGGCGGACGTCGATCAGGAACGTCCGGGTTGTGCCATGACTCCATTGAAACTGGGCCGCGACAGCTTCGCGGATTTCAAGACTGCCCTGCGCGATCTCGTACCCGATCTGCGCTCCGCTCACGCTGACGAGGCGCTAGCCGCGGCTTTCGGCCATTGAACCTATGCGAGCCTGAGCTCAGCCCTGGCTATGACCCAACCTGTCAACGTCGCGTTCGATAAGTACCGCTTGCTGACCCGACTTGGTGAACTCGGCTACGCGCCGACCGAAAGCGTGCCCTCAGACCTTTTCCGCCGCCATGCCGAAATGCAGCATCTGCGCATCTTCGAAGACATCAAATCTCCTGCCATTCGACCCGCCAATGACAACCGTTCGGCTTAGTTGACCGGCCCCCCCACCCACAAAAAAGGCCCGCATCGCTGCGGGCCTTTTGTGCTCTGGAGGCAAGTTTTACTCGGCGGCTTCCGGGCGGCTGACCACGGTCACGCCCTTGTCCTGCTTTTCCACCAGCCCGGCATCGGGGCTGACGATATAGCGCTTGGAGCCGTCGGCATCGGCCGGGATTTCCACCGCCATGCCGTCAAAGCCGGCCGGCATCGCCATGGCTGGCTGGCCGCCGCGGCCGGTGACGAACCGGAACAGGCGCATGATCTGTGCACCCAGCCAGACCAGCTGATGCTTGAGCACCGTCGGCGCCACCACCATCACCGGCACCATGATCAAGGTCAGCGCGGTCGACACGAACAGACCTGAAACCAGGGCCGCCGACAGATGCACGAACCAGGAACCGGCAATGCCGCCCACCACGATCTCGCGACGGATGAAGTCGAACTCGATATTGAGCGCCATGGGGATCACGCCCAGGCCCGTCACCATGGCCGTCAGCAGCACGGGACGCACGCGCTGGCTGATGGTGATCATCATGGCCTTGACGGGCTCGACCTTCTCGTCGCGGTTGTAGTGATTATAGGTATCGATCAGCACGATGCCATTCTTCACCACGATACCGGCCAGAGCCACGATGCCAAGGCCGGTCATGATCGCCGAAAAGCTCATCCCGGTGACCAGCATGCCCAGCAGCACCCCGCCCAGTGACATGATCACCGTCGTGAGCGTCACCATCACCTGATAGAAGCTGTTATATTCCAGCAGCAGGATCAGGAAGATCAGGAACATTGCCGCGCCAAAGGCCGTCACGATGAAGGCATTGGTCTCGTCCACCTGTTCGGCTGCGCCGCCATAGACGATGTCGACGCTGGCCGGCCAGTCCTGCTCCGCCTGCCAGGCCTTGATCTGTTCGATCTTGTCCTGCGAGGCAAAGCCCTCTTCAAGGTTGGCCGCGACCGTCATGGCATAGACGCCATTGCGGCGGCTGATATTGGCCACTTTGGGCACGGCTGTGCGGGTGATGAAGTTGCTCACCGGCACGAGACCCTGCGTCGTCACGATCCGCAGCGAGTCCAGCGCGTCGAAGGTGCGCTCGCTCTCGGGCAGGCGAACCCTGATATCGAGCTCGTCGCCGCCATCGTCCGGGCGATAGCTCCCGAGCTTCACGCCCGAGGTCACCAGCTGAACATAGGGGCTGAGCTCCCGTACGCCGATGCCATATTTGGCGGCGGCCTCGCGGTCGATGGTCACCTGCCAGTCGATGCCAGGGGCAGGGCGCCCATCTTCCACATCGATCGTATTGCCCAGGTCGTTCTCGATATAGTCACGCAGCTTGGCCACGGCCGGAGCGATATCGTCATAGACGGTACCCTCGACGCGCAGATTGATCGCCTTGCCGGCGGGCGGGCCGTCTTCCTGCGCCGCGATCTGCACTTCGAGGCCCGAAATGCCGGCCACCCGCTCGCGGATGTCCTGGAAGATTTCGGCGGCCTTGATGCGCTCGTTATAGGGCATCAGCTGCAGGTTGAACGAGCCGACGGTATCGGGTGGCG
>CAXBHD010000059.1:0-14185 GCA_963975335.1 uncultured Devosia sp.
GGAAGTGCTCGAGGATATCGACTTCAAGATCGATCTGATGATCTCGGACGTGGTGATGCCGGAAATGGACGGGCCGAGCCTACTCAAGGAAGTGCGCAAGACCATGCCCAATCTCAAGGTGATCTTTGTCTCCGGCTATGCCGAGGAAAGCGTGCGCCGCGATATCGAGGATGACCAGAGCGTGGAATTCCTGCCCAAGCCCTATTCGCTCGACCAGATCAATTCCAAGGTCAAGCAGGTGCTGCAAAAGCTGGGCAAGGACGAGGTGCATTGAACCAGCAGGGGCAGTTTCCCGGTCCCGGTGAATTCAATGTGTTGGGTGAGGCGCTGCAAGCCTGTTCGGACGATCCGCTGACCGGGTTTTACCGCACCGGCTACTGCTCGGCCGGCCCGGACAATGCGGCGGTGCATCTGGTCTGTATCGAGGCCAGCGACGATTTCCTGCGCTATTCACAGGCCGTGGGCAATGACCTGACGACGCCCATGCCGCAATTCGGCTTTGCCGGGCTGGTAGCGGGCGATCGCTGGTGCCTGGTGGCCGGGCGCTGGATGCAGGCGCATGTGGCCGGCATGGCCCCGCGCGTCTATCTGCGCGCCACCAATCGGCAGGTGCTGGGGCTGGTGCCGCTGGACATTCTCAAGGCCTATGCGCTCGACCTGAACTGAGCGCGGCTCAGGCCAGGCCGCCGGGAATGGGGGTGCCGGGCGCGAGGAGGCCCTGGGCGGCCAGCGTGGTCCAGAGTTCGGGCGGAATGGCGATATCCCACCAGTCAAGAATGCCATCGAGTTCGGCCGGCGAGCGCGGCCCGGGCAGAACATTGCAGACCACCGGATGGGTCAGCGGAAACTGCAGGGCGGCGGCCGGCAGCGGCACGCCAAAGCTCTGGCAGACCGCTGCAATAGCCCTGACCCGGGCGACGACTGGCTCGGGTGCCTTGGCATAGTTGAACTTGTCGCCCCCCACCAGGATGCCCGAATTGAACGGGCCGCCGACGACCACCGAGGCGCCGCGATCCGCACAGGCGGTCATGAAGGGGGCCAGCGCGGTCTGTTCGAGCAGGGTATAGCGGCCGGCAAGGAGGAAAACGTCCCAATCGCCCAAAGCCAGGGCGTCCATCAACACTTCCCATTCATTGACGCCCAGGCCGATGGCGCCGATGACGCCGGTATCGCGCAGTTCGCGCAAGGCGCGGTAGCCGCCGGCGGCCAGCTGCTGCCAATAGACCGCATTGGCGGCGGCGCCATGGGTGGCGGCGCCGATATCGTGGACATAGAGGATGTCGACGCGGTTGAGGCCGAGCCGCTGCAGGCTGTCCTCAAAGGAGCGCATCACCCCGTCATAGCTGTAATCATAGAGCTGGTCGAAGGGCAGGGGATCGACCCAATTGCCCTTGTCCTGCGCAGCCGGATCGACGGGCTTGAGCAGGCGGCCGACCTTGGTGGACAGCACGGCCTGACTGCGGCGGGAGCGCAGCACATCGCCCACCAGATGTTCGGAGCGGCCCAGGCCATATTGCGGCGCGGTATCGAGATAGGTGAGGCCCTGGTCGAGCGCGTGGCTGACGGTTGCGCGGGCCTGTTCGGCGGGAACGGCGCTGAAAATGCCGGCGAGGCTGGCGCCGCCGAGGCCGAGCGTGGTGATTTCAAGATCGGTGTGGCCGATCCGGCGTTTCTCGAAAGTTCGCGTCATGGTTTCCCCCGCCTGGCAAGGCGGGGGGAAACTGACATGTTAGTGCGTGAGCGGCAAGCGCATAGACCAGATCAATAGACGTTGCCGATGATCAGCGGATGCTCGCTCTGGGGTCGCACGGGGTTGCGCAGGGCAGCGCCGAACTGGGGCGCATCAAGTTCGAAAATGTCGTCGGCCTGGGTGGCAATGCCGTCGGCAAAGCTCAGGGTCGCCGTGCCGAAGCAATGGACATGCACATCGCCCGGATTGCGGAACAGCTCATATTTGAAGTGGTGGTATTCGAGATTGGCAATGGTGTGGCTCATATTGTCCTCGCCCGAGACAAAGGGCTTTTCCCAGAACACCTTGCCGTCTCGCCAGATGCGCGACATGCCCTCGACATGGGCGGGCAGATCGCCCAGCCGCAATTCGGGGCCAAAGGAACAGGCGCGCAGCTTGGAATGGGCCAGATAGAGATAGTTGATGCGCTCGGTGACGTGATCGGAAAACTCATTGGCCAGGGCAAAGCCGAGGCGGCGCGGCTGGCCATTCTGGTCGATCACATAGATGCCGGCTATTTCGGGCTCCTCGCCGGCATCGAGGGCAAAGCCGGGGGAGGGAATGGCGTGGCCGGGACGGACCACCGAATAGCCATTGCCCTTGTAGAACCATTCCGGCTGCACGCCCGGCTGGCCATCGGTCGGCTTGCCGTGTTCGAGCCCCATCTGGAACATCTTCATGGAATCGGTGAGCTCGCCGGCCGGCTTGGCGCCATTGGACTGATGCATGGCGTCACGCGTGGCGGCCGAGCCGAGATGGGTGAGACCGGTGCCGGTGACATAGAGATGGGCCGGATCGGGATGATCGATGGGCGAGAGCATGCGGCCTTCCGCCAGGATCGCGGCGCGATCGACGGTTTCGCCGAGGCCGCGGGCCGCAACCAGCGCGCCGAGGCCCCCATGACTGGACAAAGCGGCAATGGTCAGCTCATAGACGCTGGCCGTGTCGTTGACGGTGCGGGCGATGCCGTCCTGCACGGCGGCCACCGCGCGCTGTCCATCGGCATTAAAAAACTGAATGAGATTCACGGCGCGGCTCCTGCGCATCAAGGCCCAAGCGGGCGCAATGGCGGGCATAAAACGCAACAAGGGCACGCGACGCAAGTGCAAAAATCATACTTATGGCCGGCGAGGATCCGGGGCAGCCGATTCTGTGGCGGATAAGGCGGGGACTGCGCCGATGTTCTCATTTTGTCCATTGACGCAGCCGGAACAATATGAGAACAAATAAAGCACATTGTATGCACCCTCAGCTCAGGCATCAGCGCGTTGCGCCGCCCTCCGGAGCGTGGAATAAGGAGAGAATTGATGGCTAACGCGTCGCTTCGTGTTGTTGAAGGTGGATCGATGGATAAGGACAAGGCACTTGCCGCGGCGCTCAGCCAGATTGAGCGCAATTTCGGCAAGGGGTCGATCATGCGGCTGGGCGAAGCCTCCGCGATCGAGGTCGAATCGATCTCGACCGGTTCGCTGGGCCTCGATATTGCGCTGGGCATTGGCGGCCTGCCCAAGGGCCGCATCGTCGAGATTTTCGGGCCGGAAAGCTCGGGCAAAACCACTTTGGCGCTGCATGTGATTGCCGAGGCGCAGAAGTCGGGCGGCATCTGCGCCTTTGTCGATGCCGAGCATGCGCTGGACCCGATCTATGCCCGCAAGCTGGGCGTCAATGTCGATGACCTGCTGATCTCGCAGCCCGATGCCGGCGAGCAGGCGCTCGAAATCACCGATACGCTGGTCCGCTCGGGCGCCATCGACGTGCTGGTCATCGATTCGGTGGCGGCGCTGACGCCGCGGGCCGAACTGGAAGGCGAGATGGGCGATTCTCTGCCGGGCCTGCAGGCCCGCCTGATGAGCCAGGCCATGCGCAAGCTGACCTCGTCGATTTCCAAATCCAAGTGCCTGGTCATCTTCATCAACCAGATCCGCATGAAGATCGGCGTGATGTATGGCTCGCCCGAGACGACCACGGGCGGCAATGCGCTCAAGTTCTATGCGTCGGTCCGCCTCGACATCCGCCGCATCGGCGCGCTCAAGGATCGCGAAGAGATCGTGGGCAACCAGACTCGGGTGAAGGTCGTCAAGAACAAGCTGGCGCCGCCCTTCCGCCAGGTCGAATTCGACATCATGTATGGCGAAGGCATTTCCAAGACCGGCGAGCTGCTCGATCTGGGCGTCAAGGCCGGCGTGGTGGAAAAGGCCGGGGCCTGGTTCTCCTGGGACAGCCAGCGGCTGGGTCAGGGTCGCGAGAATGCGCGGCAATATCTCAAGGATAATCCGGCCGCGGCCAATGCCATCGAGCAGAGCGTGCGCGAGAGCTCGGGCCTGTTGGGTGAGGTGCTGCTGGTGGCCGGTGCCGGCGATGAGACTGCCGGCGACGAATAGGGTTTCGGCCGGTCGTCATTCTTCCCATGCAGGGTATTTCGAGGGGCATCGCGCAAGCGATGCCTCTTTTTTGTCCGGGCCGGCTCGACATTGTCCGGCGCCATCGCGGCACGGCGCGTCGGAAGCGGGGCGGAGGATTACCGCATTGCCGCCGCCATGCTGGACATTTCGGCAGGCCACGCGATAGAAAGCCAGCCGACCTCTGCGGCGCGCCCGTGCCATTCTCCCGAATGAAAGTCCGTCCATGACCAGCGTTAATGACCTGCGTTCGAGTTTCACCCAGTATTTTGTGCGCAATGGCCATGAGGCCGTGGCGTCAAGCCCGCTGGTGCCACGCAATGATCCGACGCTGATGTTCACCAATGCGGGCATGGTGCAGTTCAAGAACACCTTTACCGGCGTGGAAAAGCGGCCCTATGCGCGCGCCGTCTCGGCACAGAAATGCGTGCGCGCCGGCGGCAAGCACAATGATCTCGATAATGTCGGCTTTACCGCCCGCCACCACACCTTTTTCGAGATGCTGGGTAATTTTTCCTTCGGCGACTATTTCAAGGCCGAAGCGATCGAGCTGGCCTGGAACCTGCTGACCAAGGAATGGGGCCTGCCGACCGAAAAGCTGATGGTCACCATCTATCAGGATGATGACGAGGCCATGGCGCTGTGGAAGAAGATTGCCGGCCTCAGCGAAGACCGCATCGTGCGGCTCGGCGCCAAGTCCAATTTCTGGCAGATGGGCGATACTGGTCCCTGCGGCCCGTGCTCGGAGATCTTCTACGACCATGGTGACAAGGTCTGGGGCGGCCCGCCGGGCTCGCCCGAGGAAGATGGCGATCGCTGGATCGAGATCTGGAACCTGGTGTTCATGCAATATGAGCAGCAGGCCAGTGGTCAGCGCGACAGCCTGCCGCGCCCCTCGATCGATACCGGCATGGGCATCGAGCGCATTGCCGCGGTGATGCAAGGCGTGCATGACAATTACGATATCGACCTGTTCAAGGCGCTGATCGGCGCGGCTGCTGCCGCTACTGGCGTCGAGGTGGCGGGCGAGGGCAATCGCAGCCTGCGCGTCATCGCCGACCACCTGCGGTCGATGAGCTTTCTCATTGCCGAGGGCGTGCTGCCCTCCAATGAAGGGCGCGGTTATGTGCTGCGCCGCATCATGCGTCGCGCCATGCGCCACGCCACGCTGCTGGGGGCCGAGGAGCCGGTGATCCACAAGCTGGTGCCGACCCTGGTGCGCGAAATGGGCCAGGCCTATCCCGAGCTGCGCAGCGGCGAGGCCATGATCGCCGAGACGGTGCGCCTGGAAGAAGGCCGCTTCCTCAAGACGCTGGGCCGGGGCCTGCAGATTCTGGCCGACGAGACCAAGGATATGGGCGAGGGCGCCGTGCTCGATGGCGCCTCGGCCTTCAAGCTCTACGACACTTATGGCTTCCCGCTTGATCTGACTCAGGACGCGCTGCGCCTGCGCGGCATCAGCGTCGACCAGCCCGGCTTTGACGCTGCCATGGCGGCGCAGAAGGCCGAGGCGCGCAAGAGCTGGTCAGGCGCGGGTGGCGCGGCCACCGACACGGTCTGGTTCAGCCTGGCCGACCAGCACGGCCCGACCGAATTCCTGGGCTATGAAACGGAGTCGGCGGAGGCCGAAATCAAGGCACTGATCCGCGACGGTGTTGAGGTGGCGAGCCTGGCGAGCGGGGAGACCGGCTTTGTCGTGGTCAACCAGACGCCCTTTTATGGCGAAAGCGGCGGTCAGGTTGGCGATAGCGGTCTGCTGAGCGGCGATGGCCTGGCCGCGACGGTGAGCGATACGCAGAAATTCCACGGTGTCTTTGCTCATCAGGTCACGGTGACCGAAGGCACGCTCAAGCCGGGCCAGCCGGTTACCCTCGTGGTCGATCATGCGCGCCGTTCGGCGATCCGCTCGAACCATTCGGCGACCCATCTGCTGCATGAGGCGCTGCGCATCGTGCTGGGCGATCACGTCGCGCAGAAGGGCTCTATGGTCTCGCCCGACCGGCTGCGCTTCGACTTCGTGCATACCAAGCCGGTGACGCCGCAGGAAATGGCGGAGGTCGAGGACATTGCCAATGCCATCGTGCTGCAGAACACCCTGGTCGAAACGCGGCTGATGGGCGTGGACGAGGCCAAGGAATCGGGCGCGCGCGCTCTGTTCGGCGAAAAATATGGCGACGAGGTGCGCGTCGTGGCCATGGGCGAGCCGGAGGGCAATGGCCTGGGCTGGTCGGTGGAACTCTGCGGCGGCACGCATGTGCGGCGCACCGGCGATATCGGGCTGGTTTCTATTGTCGCGGAAAGCGCCGTTGGCGCCGGTGTGCGCCGTATCGAGGCGCTGACCGGTACGGCGGCGCGGCATCGCGGCAATACCAATGTGGCCATTGTGGATGCCGCCGCGGGCCTGTTGCGCGCCGGCAGCCATGAAGTGCTCGATCGCATCGCCGCGCTGCAGGATCAGCTCAAGCGCAGCGAAAAAGCGCTGAGCGATGCCAAGCAGAAGCTCGCCATGGGCGGCGGCACCGAGCAGGTTGCCGGTCCCGAACTCGTCAATGGCGTGGCCTTTGTCGGTCGCGTGGTCGAGGGCCTGCAGCCCAAGGATCTGCGCGGGCTGGTCGATCAGACGAAAAAGCAGGTCGGCTCGGCCGTCATTGCCATTGTCGGGGTGACCGAGGACGGCAAGGCGGGCCTCGCCGTGGGCGTGACCGAAGATCTTCTGGACAAGGCCTCAGCCGTCGACCTCGTTCGGGCCGGCTCGGCCGTGCTGGGCGGGCAGGGCGGCGGCGGCCGTCCGGACATGGCCCAGGCCGGCGGCCCCGATGGCAGCAAGGCCGATGAGGCCCTGGCCGCGATCCGCGCGCTGCTCTAGCCGCAGCAACCAAACCAATAGAAGGCCCTCGCCAAAGGCGGGGGCCTTTGCTTATGGGCATGGCCTTAGGCGAGGACCCCTTGCCCATGGCCAATAATCTGCTAACTTCCTATGTGAGGTACGTACCTCATTTGTGACCTGAGCGGGAGATCAGGTCTTGCCAACCGGGGAGGCGGGAATGGGAGAATTCAGGGCCGAGCCCGAACATGTCATTGGCGACGAGGCTGCCTTGCGCGCCCTATTTCCGGCAACGCACACGCTGGCGGCGCTGAAGAGCCAACCCTTTCTGGACGCCCATGCCCAGGCCTTCATCCGGCGGTCGCCGTTCTTGTGCCTCGGCACGCAATGTCCGGCGGGCAAAGCCGATGTCAGCCCGCGCGGCGATCCGGTCGGCTTTGTCCGCATTATCGATCAACACACGCTGGCGATCCCGGATCGGCCGGGCAATAATCGGCTCGATAGCCTGGCCAATATCATCGCCAATCCCAGTGTCGGGCTGCTCTTCATCATCCCCGGCTTTGACGACACGCTGCGGGTGAACGGCAAGGCTCAGGTGGTGACCGCGCCGGACCTGCTCGAAAGCATGCGGGTCAATGACCGGCTGCCCAAGGTTGCCATCGTCGTGCGGGTCGAGGAGGCCTTCTTGCATTGCGCCAAGGCATTCCGGCGCTCGCATCTGTGGGACCCCAGCCATTTTCAGGATCGCACCGAGATGGCATCGCTGATGCGGATGCTGCTCGATCAGACGACCGGCGCGCCTGACGATGCGGCAGAAATGGCCAAGCTCGATGCGGGGCTCGAGGCTGACTACAAATCGTCGATGTACTAGCAGCGCCAGTTGCCCGGCTACATGCCGGCGCGGAAGAAGAACAGCCGTGGCTTCCAGCGCATCGGCCTTCGATCGCTCAGCACGTTGAGCAGGCCGCTGGTGACCACGATGAGCATGCCCAGGATCGCCACCCAGTCAGGATATTCGCCGAAGAACAGGGCGCCGAACAGGATGGCCCAGATCAGCTGGCTATATTGCACAGGGGCGATCAGATTGGCCGGGGTGGCCTTGGTAGCGGCGATCAGCAGCAGGCCGCCAAGCCCGCCCAAGAGGCCAATGGCGAGGAAGATGGCCAGCTGCAAGGGGTTGGGCATGACAAAGACCGGCAGCATCAGCATGCCATTGATCAGGGCCGAATAGAGCACCTGCAGGCCCACCAGGCTGACGCGCCGTTCGGCGGGCGCCACATGGCGCAGGATGACCGTGGTGACAGCGCCCAGGCAGGCCCCCGCCATGATGACGAAATGGCCCAGTTCGAGACTGCGCAGGCCGGGCCGGATCACCACGACGACGCCGACAAAGCACAGGAAGAGCAGGATCCAGCGCTGCGGTGTGACCTTTTCCTTGAGCAGGAATACCGACAGCAGCGTCACGAAGATCGGCGTGGCAAAGCCGATGGCATAGACATCGGCAAAGGGAATGTGGGTGAAGGCATACATGACGCAGGCGGTGCCGGTAATGGCCGTGGCGCAGCGCAGATGCACCAGAAAGGGGTGGCGCAGTCGATAGAGGTCGCGCCAGCGCTCGTTGCGATTGGTCAGCAGCAGCGGCAGGATGGAAAAGCTGGTGGTGAAGAAGGCGATCTCGAAGACCGACATGCCCGGCCCGATATGCTTGATCAGCGCGTCGGCCGTGGAAAAGCTGGCATAGGCGATAAAGGCCAGGAGGACGCCGATCGGCATCAGACTACTCGGGAAGGAGGAAAGCGCGGGCACTGATTCTACCATACAAGGTGGGCTGTAGCCGGTCGAGTCGCCCGGCCTAGATTTCGGGGCCCTGTACCTCGGTTATATTGGCCGGCGGCCCGGGGCGGCTGGCGCGATATTCGGCAAAGCGCCCGGCAATGCGGGTGCGGGCGCCGTCGATAAACACATTGACCAGGCCGGACATTACCACCACGCCCAGGCCGATATAGGCCAGCAGGTCGGGATATTCGGCATAGAAGAAGGCGCCCAGGCCAATGGCCCAGACGATCTGCACATATTGGATCGGCGCTACCTGGCTGGCCGGAGCATTGCGGGTGGCGGCGATCAGCAGGATATGGCCCATGCCCACCAGGCTGCCGCTGGCCGCCAGCAGCGCGAACTGGCCTGGCGTCGGCCAGATGTAGCCGGGCAGCATCAGCACGGCATTGACGACGATGAGATAGAGCGCGGGCAGGGCGATGAGGGTGACGCGCTTTTCGGTGGGGGCGATAATGCGCAGCACCGTGGTGGTGGTGGCGCCGAAAAAGGCGCAGCACAGCGCCGCCAGATGGCCCAGTTCAAGCTCGCGGAAGCCGGGCCGCACGACCAGCATGACACCGGCAAAGCCCAGAGCCAGCATGGCCCAGCGCACCATGTCGACGCGTTCACGCAGGATCAGCACCGACATGGCCGTGATGAAGAGCGGCATCATAAAGACCAGTGAATAGGTCTCGGCAAAGGGAATGGTGACAAAGGCATAGGTGACCAGCACCGAGGAGGTGACGCCGCTGAACGAGCGTAGATGCACCAGGCCGACATGCTTGAGCTTGAAACTGTCGCGCCAGCGCTCGCTTTTGGGCTTGGCAAAGACGGCCGGGATCAGGCCGAAGACGGCGATGAAAAAGCCGATCTCGAAGACTGACAGGTTCTGCCCGAAGCCCTTGATGATCGCGTCGCCGCAGGAATAGACCGAGTAGGCGACAACCGCATAAATCACGCCGACCGGCATGGCACACCCAAGCAGAAATTATGGAGATGTTGCAAGGGTATCGGTCGGCGGTGCTGCCAGCAAGGCGGAAACGGCGCCAGCGCCACAATTCGCGCGCCAGCGCCCCGAGGAAAGGGCCGCCCGGCGAAACGCCGGACGACCCCGTAATGGCTTGGCAGCCTGTGGCTAGAACGAGGCCTTGATTCCGCCGCTGACGGCCAGGACCGAGCCGGTATCCCAGCGCTCGCCGCGGGCATTGGAGCCGGCGGCCAGGGCGCTGGCGGAGACGCCGCCGGTCAGCTGGACATTGGGCGACAGGTTGTAGGTGCCACCTACCGATACGCCATAGCGGTCGGTCTGGGTGCCCGCGGTCAGCACGCCATTGGCGCCGGGCGTCGAGGTGCCGCGATCCCAGCTGAGGACGCCGACGAGGCTGAGCTGCTCGTTGACGGCGTGACCGATGCCGGCGGTAACCGTCCAGCCGTCGCGATAGTCAAAGGCGGAGACCAATGGCGCGCCGACCGTGGTCACCGTGAGGCGCTGCAGAGTGGCCCAGTTCATCCACTTCACCGAACCCAGAGCCAGCCAGCCGGGCGCAATGCCGGTCTGGCCGCGCACTTCAAACGATTGCGGCGTGGTGACATCGGCCGAGGCGGCGCCGCCATAGGCAGTGCCCTTGAGCGTATAGTGGACCGGCGCATTGTAGATGGCGCTGACCCGCAGAGCATATTCAGGGATTTCATAGGCCAGGCCCGCGCGCCAGCCGATCGACCAGCCATTGATGGAGACGGGCGTATTGGTGGCAAGGCCCGTGGGGATGGAGGCCTGATAATCGAGGTTCTGCGCCGAGACGCCGCCGATCAGGCTGATGACGCCCGGTCCGGCCTGGAGGCCCACGGCGCAGGTGAGGCCAGTATCTGTGGAGCGGATCGATTCGCTAACGGCCTGGCTGGTCAAGGCGGCATAGGCATTGGTGCGGGCAGTATCCGAACCGAAGGGATTCTGCACCGTGACTAGGCAGCTGGCCATGTCAAAAATATCGGCCTTGGCGCCGGCATTGTAATGCACACGGGCGGGGGTGGTGGACACCGTGCCCGGCCGCACGGCCGCATTGGTCACATCCTTGTTGATATGCACATAGGTGACCGTCCCCTTGGTGGAAAAGGGTGCTGCGTCAAAGAGTTGATCCCAATCATAACCATTGGCCTCGAGGCCCCCGGCATAGGCCGCGGCCATCAGCGGCAGGCTCGTCACCAGCCCGGCCAGGGTAGCCAGCACGCGTCGCTTCATCTTCATTTGCTTCCTCCTCAGTCATGGTTCGGTCAGGAAGCGCACAATGCGCGGCCCTGTTATTCCCGGCGAGACGATTGACCTTTGCGGCAATCGCTCCTCCTCCCCGCAGAAGTTGACCATTACGTCAACTAGCCGTGGTCTTGCCCCTTTCGTCAACTGATCTTGGCCCCCGTACGGCAGGCAGCAGCACGAATTGCCACAGCAATGTCACAATTTCGCCACGTGCCAAGCCGCCGCGATGGTCTTGCCTGGTCGACGACGGGAGTTGCCTTGCGCCGCAGAATCCCGCATCACTGTCGGCGATGGTTCCTGTCGCCCCCCTCGGGCAGCGGGATTAAAAGGGAACACGGTGCGACGTACCCATCAGGGCGCAAGACCGTGGCTGCCCCCGCAACTGTGAGCGGATAGCGACACCGGGAATGCCACTGGCCCAACAGGCTGGGAAGGTCCGGTGCCGCAGCGACCCGCGAGCCAGGAGACCTGCCGTCATCCTTTCCTTTCAACCCGGCCGGGGTGTGCCGCGGGAGACGATGATGACCAGTTGCCGCCTAATCGCTGCTACCTATCTGTTCGGATCGCCCGTGCCCTCCTGCCGTCTGGCGGAGCTGGCCCATGACGATGGACAAAGGCAGGACTGAGCCGTTTACCGGTGCGCAGCCGGCCCGGCTCGACATTGACGATCTGCACTGGGGACCCGTGGCGGGGCGCCCCATTATCGGACCGCTGTCACTGAGCGTGGCGCCCGGCCAGATGCTGGCCGTGGTGGGGCCCAATGGCGCGGGCAAATCGAGCCTGCTGCGCTGCCTTTATCGCTATCACCGTCCCAGCGGCGGCCTGGTGCGGCTCGACGGCGACGACATTTGGACCTTGTCGGGCAAGGTGGTGGCCCGCCGGATCGCGACGGTATTGCAGGAGCCGGTGAGCGATTTCGGGCTGACCGTGGCGGAAATCGTCGAACTGGGGCTGACGCCGCATCGCGGCATCTGGGGCCGGGCGCCTGCCGATTACCAGGCCATGGAAAGCGTGCTGGACCTGCTGGGCCTGACCGCGCTGGCCCCGCGCGACATGGCCACCTTGTCGGGCGGCGAGCGGCAGCGGGTGATGATCGCCCGGGCGCTGCTGCAAAAGCCGGACCTGCTCATTCTCGATGAGCCGACCAATCACCTCGATATCCGCCACCAGCTCGAGGTACTCGAGCTGCTCGGCCAGCTCAGCTGCACCGTCATCGTCTCGCTGCATGATCTGGCGCTGGCCTCGGCCCATGCCGACCGGGTGCTGCTGCTTGACCAGGGGCTGGTCGCGGCCCTGGGCGCGCCTGCCGAGGTGCTGACGCCCGCCACCATTCGCACGGCCTTTGCCGTCGAAACCCTGCTCGACGCCCATCCGGCTACCGGCCGGCCGCGCCTCAGCTTTTATCTTCCCAACCCGTTTCAGGAGTGAATTTCATGCGTCTTGTTTTCGCCCTTGCCGCCCTGGCTGCTGCCGGCACCCCGACCCTGGCCGCCGGCTATCCGGTGACCGTGCAGAGCTGTAACCGTGCGGTTACCTTTGGGGCCGCGCCACAGCGTGCGGTGTCCAATGATGTCAACCTCACCGAGATGATGCTGGCGCTTGATCTGGCCGGTCACATGGCCGGCTATACCGGGATTTCCGGCTGGAAGACGCTGAACGAAGATCTGCGCAAGGGCGTCGCCGAACTGCCCGAATTGTCGCCGGATTATCCGAGCAAGGAAGTACTGCTCGGCGCCGATGCTGACTTCTACTTTGCCGGCTGGAACTATGGCATGCGCGTCGGCGGGGAGGTGACGCCCGAGACGCTGGCTGGCTTTGACATCGCGGTCTATGAGCTTAGCGAGAGCTGCATCCACATCATGGACAAGCCCCGCGCCTCGATGGATGACCTTTATAATGACCTGCTCAATCTGGGCGCCATTTTTGACGTCTCCGAGCGCGCCGAGCTGCTGGTGGAGAATTACCGGATCGACCTGGCGGATTTCCTCTCCGACCTGCCGGCGCTGGCGGCACCGGTACCGGTCTTTGTCTATGACAGCGGCGAGGCCAAACCCTTTACCGCTGGGCAATATGGCATGCCCACGGCGCTGATCGAGGCGGCTGGCGGGCGCAATATCATGGATGACGTGGCCTCGAGCTGGGTCGAGATCGGCTGGGAGCCGGTGATCGAGCGCAATCCGGAGGTGATCGTCATCGTCAATTACGGCGATGTCACCGCCGCACAAAAAATCGACTTCATGAAATCCAACCCGGCCTTTGCTGCCATTCCCGCGGTGGCCAATGACCGCTTCGTGGTGCTCGATTATGTCGAGGCCACGCCGGGGCCGCGCAATATTGCGGCAGTCAAGCGCCTCGCCGCCGCTTTCCGGGAGTAAATTGTGTCGCACCGCCACCTCGTCACCGGCCGTCGCCATACGGCCATTCACTGGGCGCCGGCCCTCATTGTGGGGCTGGCCGTTCTCCTCGTCGTCGCCATGGCCGTGGCGGTCGGGGCAGGGGCGGTGCCCATCCCTCTCGACACGGTCTGGCGCGTCATTGCGGCAAAGCTCGCGCCGGGCAGCATCACGCCGGACTGGTCGGCGGGTCGCGAAAACATCGTCTGGGAGGTGCGCCTGCCGCGCATTGTGCTGGGCGCAATTGTCGGGGCCAGCCTGGCGCTGGTGGGCGCGGCGCTGCAATCGGTAACGCGCAATCCGCTGGCCGATCCGCACCTGCTGGGGATTTCCTCAGGCGCCGCGCTGGGAGCGATCCTGGTGCTGCTGCATACCGGGATGTTTCTCGGGCTGGTGACCGTGCCGCTGTTTGCCTTTGCCGGTGCGCTGGGGGCGACGGGGCTGGTGCTGGCTGTGTCCAACCTCACGCAATCGCAGAGCGCCGGGCGGCTGGTGCTGGCTGGCGTCGCGGTCAGCTTTATCATCACCGCGGCGGGCAATCTCTTCATCTTCCTGGGCGATCCGCGCGCCGCCCATACCGTGGTGTTCTGGATGCTGGGCGGGCTGGGCCTGGCGCAGTGGCAGCAATTGCCTTTTCCGCTGGTCGCCCTGGTGCTGTGCGGCGCCTACCTGCTGGCCAAAGCCCGCGCGCTCAATGCCATGACGCTGGGCGATGAAAGCGCCACCACTTTGGGCATTCCGGCCCGGCGCTTCCGGCTCACCATCTTTGTG
>CAXBHD010000060.1:0-14044 GCA_963975335.1 uncultured Devosia sp.
CCAAGAAGAACGCGCCCTGCATCATCTTCATCGACGAAATCGATGCTGTCGGTCGCCAGCGTGGCGCCGGGCTGGGTGGCGGCAATGACGAACGCGAGCAGACGCTCAACCAGCTGCTGGTCGAGATGGACGGCTTTGAGGCCAATGAAGGCATTATCCTGATCGCCGCCACCAACCGTCCCGACGTGCTCGATCCGGCGCTGCTGCGCCCGGGCCGCTTCGACCGCCAGGTCGTGGTGCCCAATCCGGACGTCGCCGGCCGCGAAAAGGTGCTCAAGGTCCATGTCCGCAAGGTGCCGCTGGCGCCGGATGTCGATCTCAAGGTGCTGGCCCGCGGCACGCCCGGCTTTTCGGGCGCCGATCTGATGAACCTGGTCAACGAGGCGGCCCTGATGGCGGCGCGGCGCAACAAGCGCTTTGTCACCCATGCCGAATTCGAAGACGCGAAGGACAAGATCATGATGGGCGCCGAGCGCCGCACTATGGCCATGTCCGAGGATGAAAAGAAGCTGACCGCCTATCACGAGGCCGGCCACGCCATCATCGCGCTCAAGGTGGCCGGGATCGACCCGATCCACAAGGCGACGATCATTCCGCGCGGCCGCGCCCTGGGCATGGTGATGACCCTGCCCGAAAGCGACAGCTATTCGTTCAGCCGCGAAAAGGCCCTGGCCCGGCTGACCATGCTGTTCGGCGGCCGCGAGGCCGAGATCATCAAGTTCGGCCCGGAAAAGGTCACGAGCGGCGCGTCGGGCGATATCCAGATGGCCACCAGCCTGGCCCGTTCGATGGTGATGGAATGGGGCATGAGCGAAAAGCTCGGCCGCGTGCGCTACAAGTCCAATGATCAGGAAGTGTTCCTGGGCCATTCGGTGACGCAGAGCCAGTTGATGAGCGACGATACCGCGCGCATCATCGACCAGGAAGTGCGCAAGCTGATCGAGGATGGCGAGGCCTCCGCCAAGGAGATCCTGACCACCCATCACGACCAGTGGGAAGCCATTGCCCAGGCGCTGCTCGAATATGAGACGCTGACGGGCGACGAATTGCGCGCCTTGATGGAAGGCCACCAGCCGGTTCGTCCGGATGACAATGGCCCCTCCAACAAGGCCAGCGGCGTGCCCTCGGCCGGCAAGTCCGGCAAGAAGCGGCCAGACGCGCCGCCGGCAGGCGATCTCGAGCCGCAGCCAGGCAGTTAACGCCGACAGCAGAATTGTAGGGGGCCGCCGCGAGGCGGCCCTTTTGCATGGCGGGGTTTTCCGCTATGCCGCCACAAAGTGGTATTATGCGCAGCAGCCGGGCCGCAGGGCCCGACGATGGGGGCGATCAAGATGGTACGCAAGTATTTCGGCACCGATGGTATCCGTGGTCTGGCCAATGGTCCCAAGCTGACCCCTGAACTGGCGCTGCGGGTGGGCATGGCGGCGGGGCAGAAATTCGTGCGTGGCGATCATCGCAACCGCGTGGTGATCGGCAAGGATACCCGGCGCTCGGGCTATATGATCGAGCAGGCGCTGACCGCCGGCTTTACGGCCGTGGGCATGGATGTCTACCTGCTGGGGCCGATGCCGACCCCGGCCGTGGCCATGCTGACCCGCTCGCTGCGCGCCGATCTGGGCGTCATGATCTCGGCCTCGCATAATCCGTTCGACGACAATGGCATCAAGCTGTTCCGCCCGGACGGCTACAAGCTCAGCGACCAGATCGAGCTCGAGATTGAGCGGCTCATCGACAGCGACCTCTCCAAAACGCTGGCGCATGGCCGCGATATCGGCCGGGCGCATCGCGATGAGGAAGCGCGCACGCGCTATATCGAATATGCCAAGCGCACTTTGCCGCGCAATACCGACCTGGCGGGCCTGCGCGTGGTGCTCGATTGCGCCAATGGCGCGGCCTACAAGGTCGCCCCGATCGCCCTGTGGGAGCTGGGTGCCGAGGTCTTCACCATTGGCGACAAGCCCGATGGCTTCAATATCAATGACAAGGTCGGTTCGACCGCGCCCGAAGCCGTTTCGGCCAAGGTGCGCGAAATGCGCGCCGATATCGGTATTGCGCTCGATGGCGACGCCGACCGGGTCATCATCGTGGATGAAAAGGGCAATGTCGTCGATGGCGACCAGTTCATGGCGGTGATTGCCGAAAGCTGGCTGCAGCGCGAGGTGCTGGTGGGTGGCGGGATCGTTGCGACCGTCATGTCCAATCTGGGCCTCGAACGCTATCTCGGCACGCTGGGCCTGACGCTGGAGCGCACCCAGGTGGGCGATCGCTATGTGCTCGAGGCCATGCGCGCCAAGGGCTTCAATGTCGGCGGGGAACAGTCCGGCCATATCATCCTGTCCGATTTCACGACGACGGGCGACGGCCTTGTCGCGGCGCTGCAATTGCTGGCCGTGCTCAAGGCCCAGGACCGGCCGGTATCGGAAATCTGTGCGCGCTTTACCAAGGTGCCGCAGCTGCTGCGCAGCGTGAAGTTCAAATCCGGCAAGCCGCTGGAGAACAAGCTGGTGATGGCCGCCATTGCCGACGGCCAGGCAATGCTGGGGGCCGGTGGGCGGCTGGTGGTGCGGGCTTCGGGCACCGAGTCGGTGATCCGGGTGATGGGCGAGGCGGATGATGCGGGCCTGGTTTCCTCGGTGGTGGAACAGATCGAGGCGGCTATTCTTGATGTCGCTTGAGGCTCTGCAAGTGTAAACTGAAAGTAACACTTGTTAACAATTGTCTAATATCTGAACAAAATATACGCGCGGGTAAGGTTAAATCTTTGGGTTAAGCGTCATTTAAGGAAGTTGCTCGATATTGAGGGTAATCGACTGGTGTCGTGGCAACCGAAGGACATTTTCTCATGCGCAAGCTTATCGCTGCGACCATGGTGGCAGGGGCTGCCCTTGTGGGCAGCCAGGCAATCGCCGCCGATTTCCCCTATTATCCGCCTGTCATCGAAATCCCCGATGTGGACTATGGCGTGTCCGGCAGCTTCTATCTGCGCGGCAGCGCCGCCGCCAATGCCATGTGGACGCCCGAGGTGTTCCACCCTACCGCGACGCCGCGCACCTTCGCCATTGACGGCTTTGGCTATGGCTACTCGGTGGGTGCCGGTGTCGGTTATGAAACCGGCACGGGCGCGCGCTTCGACGCCACGGTGGACTATCTGAGCAATGACAATATGCAGACCACGATCCCGGCCGGCACGACCGGTCTGACCGCGGGCGTGCACAAGCTGCAGCTGCGCTCCACGGTGGCCCTGGCCAATGCCTATTACGATTTCGGCTTCGGTGACGGCGGCTATGGTGCTGCAGGCGGTGCCTTCGGCTATGTCGGCGTCGGTGCCGGCGTGGCCTTCAACGATTTCATCACCCAGGGTCCGGCAGGGTCGCCGGCCGATACGCGGGCGCATACGACCAGCTTTGCCGGTGCGGGCATGGTCGGTGTCGGCTATGATTTCGGCCAGGTCGTCGCCGATGTCGGCTATCGCGCCCTTTATATCAGCGGCCTCAACAATAACGGGGCGACGGCGCCCTATAGCCTGACCCATAACTGGCTGCATGAAGTACGCGGCACGCTGCGCTATCGCTTCAACTAAATCGGCCTCCGACCAGCGCGACGCGCCGTCATCACACAATCAGGCCGGCTCCATAGGGGCCGGCTTTTCCGTTTCTGCGGCGGGCGTCGTCCAGATGTCATGTTGGACTTCTAGAGGGGCCGGATGACGACCATTAGCCTCGACAATCTGACCAAGCAGTTCGGCGCCAACCGGGTCCTTGATGGCGTGAATGTCACCCTGGCAGCGGGATCCTTCACCGCCCTATTGGGCCCTTCGGGCTGCGGCAAGACCACGCTGCTGCGGCTGATTGCCGGCTTTGAGCAGCCCAGCGCGGGCACTATCCGTTTCGATGACCGGCCGGTGGCCAGCCCCGAGGCCATGGTGCCGCCGGAGCAGCGCAGCCTGGGCATTGTCTTTCAGTCCTATGCGCTGTGGCCGCATATGGATGTTGCGGGCAATGTCGCCTATCCGCTGCAGGCCCGCGGACTGGGGCGTGTCGCCATCGACGAACGGGTGCGCAAGGCACTGGCCATGGTCTCGTTGACCGGCCTGGGGCAGCGTTCGGTCGATGGGCTGTCGGGCGGGCAAAGGCAGCGCGTTGCCCTGGCCCGGTGCCTCGTTACCGGCACCAATATTATCCTGCTCGATGAGCCACTGGCCAATCTCGATGTGCATCTGCGCGCCGAAATGCTCGATGTCTTTGCGCAGTTGCACCGCGAGACCGGCGCCACCATCGTCTTTGTCACGCATGACCAGGCCGAGGCCCTGGCGCTGGCCGACCGCGTTATCGTGCTCGATCGCGGTGTGGTGCAGCAGATCGGTCGCCCTGAGGAGCTCTACAAGGCGCCACAAAATGCCATGGTGGCCGGCTTTGTCGGACGCGGCGCGCTGGTTTCGGCGCAGATAGCGGATGGGCTCGTGCTGTTGGCGGGGACGCCCGTGCCGGCGCGCGGTGCTCTTAATGGCGCCAGCCCTCGTCTGCTGTTGCGGCCCGAAGGCCTGCGGCTGGCCGAAACCGGCATTGCGGCCCAAGTCGTCTCCACCCGCTATGCCGGGTCGGGCTATGATACCATTGTGCAGCTGGCCAGCGGGGAGCGCCTGCTGGTTGACGCCGGCGCCCGGCTGCAGCCAGGCCAGGGGGTGCATGTAAAGGTTGAGGATGGCTGGATCGTGCCGGACTGATCAGCGCCAGGGCAGCACGCCGGCGGGGAGACGTTCGCCCAGGCGGTCGATGGCGATCAGCAAGAGCACGATGATCAGCAGCGTGACGACCGCGACCGCCGAGGCCTGTGGCGACAGGCCGGATTCTTCGAGGCTGAACAAGATGACGCCGATGGTTTCGTTGCGGCTCGACCAGAGCAGGGCCGATACGGTGAGCTCGTTGAAGGCGCTCATGAATACCAGCAGGGCCCCGGCGGCGGCGGCCGGAGCGGTCAATGGCGCGGTTATGGTCAGCAGCCGCCGCAGACGGCCGGCCCCGGCGGCGGCTGCCGCTTCGGACAGATCCGGCGCCAGCTGGCCAAGCGCGGCATCCACCGGCTTGACCGCCAGGGCGGCAAACCGCATCAGATAGGCCACGAGGATGATCCAGGGCGTGGCGTAAAGGCTGCCCAGCAGGGGCAGGGGGCGCAGAAACAGCAGGATGCAGGCAATGGCCAGCACGATGCCGGGCAGCGCATAGGGCAGTTCGAGCAGACCATGGGCGAGCCGCCCGAGCGGACGGGGCAACCTTGCCAGACCCAGGGCCAGCGGCACTGACAGCGCGGCCAGGATGAGCGCGGCCAGCACGGACAGGTAGCTCGAATTGGCGAAAGCCCGCACCGTCGCGGTCTGGCGCATCAGAACCTCGACATAATTGTCAGCGGTGAGCGTCGTCATGGACAGCGCCACGCCATAGGCGGGAACCAGCGAGGTGGCCAACAATGCCGCGGCGGGCAGAATCAATACGATGAGCAGGACCAGCATGCCCAGGATCGCCGTCGGCCAGCGCCAGGCGCCGAGCGCAAAGCGCATTGGTGTGCCGCGTGTCAGGGCGAATCGGCGCTGGCGCAGGGCCAGGCTCTGGGCGCCCAGACCGACTATGGCGATGGCGCAGATCAGCAAGGAAAGGCCCGCCACCTGCGGCAGCACGGATGGGCCATTGCTCGAGAGCTGCTGGTAGATCAGCGTGGCCAGGGTCAGATAGTTTTCCGGCATGCCCAAAAGGGCCGGAATGCCGAAATTGCCGACGCCGGAGACGAAGGCCAAAGCCGTGGCAGCGATGAGATAGGGCCTGAGCAGCGGCAGCACGATATCGATCACGACCCGCATTGGACTGGCGCCGGCGGCGCGGGCCGCCTCGATATAGTCGCGGGGCAATAGCACGAGACCCGCGCGCAGGGTGATGAAGACGATCGGCGCATGCTGCACGCCGAAGAGCAGGATAATACCATTGCGGCCCAGCAGGGGATTGGCGGTGCCGGGCGGCGGCGCCATGCCGATGGCGCCAAGCAGGGCGCTGGATGGGCCGAGCAATTGGGTCCAGGCCAGCGCCATCACCTGCGGCGCGATCATCAGCGGCAGGATGAGCAGGAAGCCCTGCAGCTTGCGCCAGGGCAGGTCCGTAACCGCTACCAGGAAAGCAAAGGGAGCGCCGATGGCCAAAGCCAGCAAAGCGCCGAACAAGGACGTGTCGAGCGTGTTGAAAATGGCCCGCTGGGTGGCGGTGCGGACCAGTCGCCCAAGCAGCAGGCCGGGGTCGAAGGCGCCATCGGCAAACAAAGCCGCGCCGATCAGGCGGCCGGTTGGCAGGGCGGCGACCAGGCCGACGGCAAGCAGGGTGAGAGCGGCGGGCATCAGGTGCCCTGCCGCTCTCTGGATGCGGCCGGCCGGCACAGGCAAGGGAGGAGCCCTGCCGTCCAGCCGCATCGGTGGCTTGGCTGCGATCACGAAGGCCTACTGGCCGAAGATCTCGCTGAAGCGTTCCTTGTTGGCCGTCTCATTGGCAAGGGCCGCGGCGGCGTCATAGGGCAGGACCTTGATGTCGGCGCGCGCCGGATAGCCGGCGGGCAAGTCGATGCCGGCCCGGGCCGGGATGTAACCCTGGCTCGATGCCAGCTGCTGGCCTTCTTCGGAGATCAGGAAATCGATGAACAGCTTGGCATTGTCGGGATTGGGGGCCGAAGCCAGGATTGCGGCCGGTTCGGTTACTGCCGAGACGCCCTCGGTGGGAAAGACGAAAGCGACAGGCGCGCCCTTGGCGGCTTCGCGGATCGGCAGAAAGTCGACGACCATGCCATAGAGCTTTTCGCCGCCGGCAACGGCCGTCATCACGTCGCCATTGCCGCCCGAGGCCTGGGCACCATTGGCGGCCAGAGCCGTGTAGTAATCCCAGCCTTCGGCCAGGTTGTCGGTCAGTGTTACCGCATGGATCAGCGCCGCACCCGAGGTCAGCGGGCTGGGCATGGCCAGCTGGTCCTTGGCTTCCGGCTTGGTCAGGTCGAGCCAGCTCGCCGGTACCATGGTGGCTGCGGTATTGTAGACGATGCCGGTGGTGATCAGCTTGGTGGAGAAATAGGCGCCGTCCTCGTCATAGAGGCTGGCATCGAGGCCGGTGGTGTCGGCTTCGGGGAAGTTGAGCAGCAGGCCCTCGGCCTTGAGTCCTTCCATGGTCACGACGTCGGCGATCAGCAGCACGTCGGCCTGCGGCGCACCGGCTTCGACTTCGGCGCGGAACTTGGCCATGATCTTTGGCGTGCCGTCGCGGACCCATTCCACGGTGATGCCGGGATATTTCGCCATGAACGCATCAGCGGTCTGCTGCGCATCGGTATTGGGCTGGCTGGTATAGAGTACCAGCTTGCCTTCCTGGGCGAGAGCAGGCGACAGGGCGGTGGCCAGCATGAGGCTGGCAGCAAGCAGAATTCGCATGGGGCACTCCGGGTCGGGCTGCGGCAAAGGGTTTGCAGCGGTGCGGCGGGCTTAACCGGCATGTTTGACAGCGCGATGACGAAGCGGTGCTTTAGTCGATTGGCGATGTCAGGATTTTGGTGAATGCCAACATCGCGCGTCGGATTGCTGAATGAGCCTTGGCCCGGCCTAGCGGGCCGGCGGCGTGGTCAGGGCGATGACGGTATAGGCCAGCGCACCCAAGGCATTGTAGGAGCTCACAAAAGTCTCGTCGCGCGGAATGGCGATCATGCGGCCTTCCTGGCAGGCCGTGAGGAAGCTGCAGAAGCCGGGCACCGTGGCTTCAAGCTGGTCATAGGCGTCCTGGGCGGTTTCGCCCTGCTCGGCGCGATAGGTCACCAGCACCAGGTCGGCATCCATCTGGGGCAGCAGCTCGGGGCTGAACTCGTCATATTGGCCATAGGGAATATCCTTGACCGCGTCGGGCATGGCAAAGCCGGCCTCGTCGAGAATGCGGCCCAGCGCGGCGAAATGGCGATAGGAGCGAATCTGCCCCTCGAAGGCCGCGATGACATTGACCGACTGGGTCGTGTCGGCAACCGCGCGGACCTGGGCGAGCTGGGCTTGATAGCGGGTTTCAAGCAAAGCCAGGTTCGCCTCGGTGCCGGTGATTTCGGCGAGGCGCTCATAGAGCTCGAATTTGTCGCTGCGGTTGAAGTCCAGCAGGATTGTCGGGGCGATCTTGGCGAAGAGTTCGGGATCCTGATTGGTGGAGAGCACAATCAGGTCGGGGGCCATCGCTGCCACGGCTTCCGGGTCGATATCGGTGCCAGTGCCCAGAAAGACGATGTCGGCGGTGTCGAAATCCACGCCCGTCATCATCTTGGACGACCGCATGAAGGGCGGGGTGCCATCCTTGTTGGAGCGACCATGGCTGCCCGCCGGCACGACGCCCAGCTCGATCAGCGGCACGGAAAAGAACAGGTCCTGCAGGGAGGCGATGCGCCGGGGCTGGGTGGGGATGTCCACGGTGCGGCCAGCATCGTCGGTAAAGCTGCGCGTTTCCTGCGCGAAAGCGGGGCTGGATAGCAGGGTCAGCGCCGCGGCGGCGATGAGGGCAAGGGCACGGTTGAGCATCGGGTTGGCTCCGGAGTGATGGTGACAGGAAGGGGTGGAAGGGTGGGCGAAACGTCCCGTTTCAGTCATGGGCGCGGCTCGGCGACGACGCTGTCGAGACACCAGCGCAGGGTGGGCTCGCCGCCATCCTCGGCCACGGTGCGGCAATTGCCCTGCACCAGAAAGCTCTGCGCATGCATGGTGATGGTCAGCTGCGTGCCGCCCAGGGATGCCAGCAGGCTGAGGCGTGCCCCGTCGGTCACCGTGTCGGGCAAGGCACCGTGCAGGTGCAGACCGTCGGTCGGGTATTCGTGGCGGCGGGCCCAGCCCATGGCGGCGATCTCGGCCAGTTGGGCTGGCTCGGGCAGATCGGCATGGCCGCGATAGGCGGGCAGGTAGATGCTGCCCGCCTGCAGCGCGGCAATGAAGGGGGCGGCCTGGTCGGCGCTCATGCGGCCATAGCGCTGGCGCTGCGGCATTACCACCAGCGAGGCGGCAAAGCGGCAGCCGCCGATATGGGTGGCCTGGACGATATTGAAGCGGGCCGGGTCGGCTGCCGCCACCAGGGCCTTATAGGTGGAAAAGCCGTGGCGGGCGCAGCAGGCGTCGCGGCGACTGTCGGTGCAGCAGAGGATGGTGGGGCGAGCATCGGCCTGGCCGGCAAACATGATGCCCTGCACATAGAGGCTGATGGCGGTGATGAGGCCGGCCTCGTCGGCGAAGTCGGCATGGATGTTTTCGGGCAGCGCATGCAGCGTCGGTAGGCTGCCGGGGGCCTCGACCTTGTCGACCAGCGCCACATGCAGCCCCGCCTTGGAGGCCTGGTGCAATGTTGCGGTCAGGGCAGGCGACATGTCCACCGACTGCCAGCGCGGGTGGCGCCATTTGCCGCGTGGCCAGGCCAGCATCAGGATACGCGATGGGGCATGGCCGGTGCCTGCCAGGGGTTCGCCGCGGGCGCGGCAGAGTTCGGAGCAGAAGACATGCTGGCTCATGGGCGTGCCTCGCGGCGCAGCAGCAGAGTGACGAAGACGGGCACGCCGATCAGCGCGGTGATGATGCCGGCGGGGATCTGGATGGGGGCAAAGGCGCTGCGACCGACCAGATCGGCCAGGCCGACCAGCAGCGCCCCGGTCAGGGCGGTGAGCAGCAGGTGCAGTGCCATGCCCGATGGCGCCAGGCGCCGGGCGGCGTGGGGGGCCAGCAGCCCGACAAAGCCCAGGGGGCCGACAACCGAGGTGGCGATGGCGGCTAGGCCAACGGCCAGCGCGAGCTGGAGATTACGTGTGAGGGCGACCTTGGCACCCAGCCCGGTGGCGGTAGCCTCGCCGAAGCGCAGGGCACTCATGGTGCGGCTGAGACCCAGCAGGCCGGGGATCAGCACGGCTGACCAGCCGGCCAGCGTCCAGACATCACTCCAGGTGGCCGCATTGATCGAGCCGGCCAGCCAGGCCAGAGCCGCCATGGCGCGGTCGATCTCGCCATAGGTCAGCAAGGCCGAGGTGATGGAAGCGATGAAGGCGGACAGGCCGATACCCATCAGGATGAACCGCAGGGAGCTGCCGCCCTGCTGGCTGTGCGAGAGGCCGCGAATGGCCAAAGCCACAAGGATGGATCCGGCAAAGGCGGCCCAGGGCCGCAGCAGCACGGTCTGGCTGGGCAGCAGGACGGCCATGGCCACTACGGCCAGAGCGGCGCCCTGGCTGATTCCCAGCAGGGAGGGATCGGCGAGGCTGTTGCGGGTGGCATTCTGCAGGCTCGCTCCGGACAGCGCCATCATGGCGCCGGCCAGGGCCGCAACCATGGTGCGCGGAAAGCGGAACTCCCATACCACATTGTCGATAGCGGCGCTGATGGTCATGCCGCGCAGCGTTGCCCAGACCTGCTCAAGTGCCAATCCATAGCTGCCGGTGGCAAGGCTGACGGCGCTCACCGCCAGCAGCGCCAGCACGAGCAGGCTCACTATGGCCACGGCCCGCACCGGCAGGCGCAGGGCGATGGCCTCGTTGCGGCTGCGCCAGATCCAGTGGCGGGGTGGGGACAGCGCGGCCATCAGCGGGTCCTCTGGCGCACCAGGTGCACAAAGAGCGGCGCCCCGATCATGGCGGTGATGATGCCGGTCGAGACTTCGCGGGGCGCGATGGCCATACGGGCCAGGATGTCGATGGCCAGCAGGTAGACCGCCCCGGTCAGTGCGGCATAGGGAACGATGGCGCGATAGTCGGAGCCCACATAGAGCCGCACGACATGAGGAATGATGAGGCCGATAAAGCCCAGCGGCCCGGCCAGCGCCACCGCGCAGGCCGTCAGCACCACGACCACGGCCAGGATCTGCCCCCTGAGCCGTCCGGTGCGCACGCCCAGACCCTGGGCGACCTCCTCGCCCATGGCCAGAACGGTCACCCGCGGCGCCAGTGCGATGCCGGCCAGTAAAGCGATGAGGATGAAGGGGCCGACATGCCAGAGCAGCGCCGGATCGCGCCCGGCCAGCCCGCCGGTCAGCCAGACGCGCAGGTTTTCAAAACTGTCCTGGTTGAGCAGGTGCAGCGCCGAAATCACGGCGCCCAAAAAGGCGGTCACTGCTGCGCCAGCAAGAGTCATGCTGAGCGGCGTGGGGCCGCCCGGTACGAGCAGCGCAATGACATAGACAATAGCAGCGGCGCCCAGCGCCCCGACCATGGCGATGAGGGGCACGAGGCCGAGCGCCGTGACGCCAAGGAGCGACGTAACGACGACCACGGCAAAGGCGGCGCCGGTGGTGAGACCCAGCAGGCCCGGATCGGCCAGCGGATTGCGCGTCACCCCCTGCATCAGCGCGCCGGCCAGGGCCAGGCTCGCTCCGACCAGCACGGCCATGACGGCGCGCGGCAGGCGCAGGTTGAGCACGATGACATGATCAAAATTGGCCTGGTCGAAGCCGGTCAGGGCATCAATGACGGTCCGCAGGGCCAGCGGCTTGGCGCCCAGGGTGATGTGGAGCAGGAAAGTGCCGACGAGCAGGCCCAGCAGGATGGGCATGCCGGCCCAGCGGCGCAGCCCGATCGGGGCGGCACGGGATGCACCCGCCAGCGTCACTGGGCGGCCTCGCTCTGCCGCAGGCGCGCGCCGAAGGGCACGCAGACCAGCCTGCCGCTGGCCGGATCACGCAATACGCTGGCGTCGAGATCGAAGACCTGTTTGAGCCGGCTGGCGGTAAAGATCTGGTCCGGCAGGCCGGCACAGACGATCTGCCCCGCCTGCATCATCACCAGATAGTCGGCATAGGCGGCGGCAAGGCTGAGGTCATGCAGCACGATGATCAGGGTGCGACCATGGGTATGGGCCAGCCCGGTCAACAGCTCCATGAGGTCGACCTGCACCTTGAGGTCAAGAAAGGTGGTGGGTTCGTCGAGCAGGATCAGTCCGGTCTCCTGGGCCAGCACCATGGCCACCCAGCAGCGCTGGCGCTGCCCGCCCGAGAGGGTATCGACGGGGCGGTCGGCAAACTGGCTGATCCCGGCGGTCTGCATGGCGCCGGAGACGGCGTCGGCATCGGCCCGCGTCCACTGACGCAGCAGGGACTGATGGGGAAACCGGCCCTGCGCCACCAGTTCGCGCACGGTGAGGCCCTCGGGGGCCACCGGGCCCTGAGGCAGCAGGCCGAGCCGGGCGGCCACGGCGCGGGTATTGAGCGTGCGGATATCGGCGCCGTCGAGCAGCACATGGCCGCCACTGGGTTTGAGAATGCGCGCCAGCGTCTTGAGCAGGGTCGACTTGCCACAGCCATTGGGGCCGATGAGAATGCTGACGCGGCCATCGGGGATATCGAGGTCGATGGCGTGCAGGATATCGCTGCCGCCATAGCCGGCAACCAGGCCCCGGCTTTCCAGCTGGCTCATGGTTTCATTCCCCGATAGGGGGCACAATATCTGTGCCGCGCCATTGCACGTCCTCGCAGAACCGGTCGGTCGGCCGTCGTGATAAGTTGACCTGATCCATCAGATTTGAACATGAGTGTCAATATCAGGATAGGCGGGCTCCGCATTCGGAGCCGGGTGACGGCCCGCCCCTACAAAGATCGATGTCCCACCAAAGAGTCATTGACGGCACTATGGGAACGGGCGTATCTCCCGCCTCAGGACATCTCGCCCTAACGCGAGACGCATAGACCTGGGAGGGTCGCTGAAGATGGCTGCAATGCCCCTGACCGCGCCGGCGGTAAAACCGGCCAATCCAAATTTTTCTTCGGGCCCCTGTGCCAAGCGTCCTTGCTGGACGGTTGAGGCGCTGAGCAATGCGCTGGTCGGTCGCTCGCACCGCTCCAAGCCGGGCAAGGCGCGCATCCAGCAGGCCATCGACCTGACGCGGCAGCTGCTCGAAGTGCCGGCCGATTACCGCATCGGCATTGTCCCTGCTTCCGATACCGGCGCCGTCGAAATGGCCATGTGGTCCATGCTGGGCGCCCGCGGCGTCGACATGCTGGCCTGGGAAAGCTTTGGCGAAGGCTGGGTCACCGATGTGAGCAAGCAGCTCAAGCTCGATGATGTGCGCATCATCAAGGCGCCCTATGGCGAATTGCCGGATCTTAGCCAGGTCGACCCCGACCGCGACGTGGTGTTCACCTGGAATGGCACGACCTCGGGCGTGCGCGTGCCCAATGCCGACTGGATCGCGGCCGACCGGCAGGGCCTGACCATTTGCGACGCCACCTCGGCGGCCTTTGCGCAGAAGCTCGATTTTTCCAAGCTCGATGTCGTCACCTTCTCCTGGCAGAAGGCGCTCGGTGGCGAAGGTGCCCATGGCGTGCTGATCCTGTCGCCGCGTGCCGTGGAACGGCTCGAAAGCTTCAAGCCTGACCGGCCTTTGCCCAAGATCTTCCGCCTGACCAAGGCCGGCAAGCTGCTCGAGGAAGTGTTTGAGGCGGCCACCATCAATACGCCTTCGATGATCTGCATCGAGGACGCTATCGATGCCATGCAGTGGGGCCTCGATCTGGGCGGTCTCAGCGCCATGCAGGCGCGGGCCGATGCCAATTTCAAGGTGCTTGCCGACTGGGTCGCCAAAACCGACTGGGTCGATTTCCTGGCCAAGGACGAAGCCAGCCGCTCCAATACGTCGGTATGCCTGTCCATTGTTGATCCGGCCATTGCCGGACTGGACGATGCGGCGCAGGCCGCCTTTGCCAAGGCCATGGTGTCCCGGCTCGACAAGGCGGCCGTGGCCTATGATATCGGCGCCTACAAGGATGCGCCTTCCGGGCTGCGCATCTGGGCCGGCTGCACCGTCGAGACGGCGGACCTGGCCGCGCTCGTGCCGTGGCTCGACTTTGCCTTTGCCGAGGAAAAGGCCGCGCTCAAGGCTGCGGCCTAGGCTCCCCGGCGGCGCGTCGCGCGCCGCCCCTGCATCCCATCATTCCTCCACCGCCCAGCGGTGTGACGCATCAAGGAGGGCGCAATGCCCAAGGTTCTCGTTTCCGACAAGCTCAGCATGGCTGCCGTTCAGATCTTCAAGGACAATGGC
>CAXBHD010000061.1:0-13960 GCA_963975335.1 uncultured Devosia sp.
CGACGTGCCGGTCATTCACGGCATCGACCTCACCATCAACCCGGGTGACTTCACCGTGTTCGTGGGACCGTCGGGCTGCGGCAAGTCGACTTTGCTGCGCATGATTGCCGGGCTCGAGCCGATTACCGGCGGCGACCTGCTGATCGACGGCGAACGCATGAACGACGTGCCGGCCGCCCGGCGCGGCATTGCCATGGTATTTCAATCCTATGCGCTCTACCCGCATATGAATGTCTACCAGAACCTGGCCTTCGGGCTCGAAACCGCCAAAATGCCCAAGGCCGAGATCGCCGCGCGCGTCGCCAAGGCCGCCGAAATCCTCAAGATCGAGCCCCTGCTCAAGCGCAAGCCCAAGCAGCTCTCGGGCGGCCAGCGCCAGCGCGTCGCCATCGGCCGCGCCATCGTGCGCGAGCCGCGCATCTTCCTGTTCGACGAGCCGCTGAGCAATCTCGATGCCGAATTGCGCGTACAGATGCGGGTGGAAATCGCCAAGCTGCACAAGGATCTGGGTAATACCATGATCTATGTGACGCATGACCAGGTCGAGGCCATGACCATGGCCGACAAGATCGTCGTGCTGCGCGCCGGCGTCATCGAGCAGACCGGGGCGCCGCTCGAACTCTACAACAATCCCAAAAACCTCTTCGTGGCCGGCTTTATCGGCTCGCCCAAGATGAATTTTCTGACGGCGACAGCGCAGGGCAACACGGTGAACGTGGCCGGCGGCAGCCTGACGCTTGACCGCCAGGTGAGCGGCGCTACCACCCTGGGCATCCGCCCGGAGCATATCACGCTCACCCCCGGCAGCGGCACCAAGCTGGCCGATCTGCGCGTCGACCTGGTGGAAAATCTGGGCGGCCAGACGGTGGTCTATGCCACTACCACCGACAACCAGCCCGTCAATATCGTGCTCGAAGGCCAGAGCCCGGTGACCTTGGGATCGACGGTTTCGGCCCATATCGATCCGGCGCGACTGCACCTGTTCAACGCTGCCGGCGACACCCTTTAGGCTTCGCCGTGCCGCTGCAGACGACAAAAGGGGAAGCCAGCTGGCTTCCCCTTTGTCACGTCGCATGTAACGCTTAGTCCTTCAAATCGTCTTCGACATCGGTTTCCGGCCGGTCGCCGCCTTCGGCCAGTTCCTCATGCCAGGCGCCGTTGCGGTCCTGATACTGGATGGCCTCGGTGGTTCCGCCCAGCTGCTGGCGCTGCGCCGCCGCGGCGGCGGCTGCATGGGCCTGCTCGTGGGTGGGAAAGGTCTCCGAAAAAACCGCGCCCACCTTATAGGCAAAGCCGCCATCATGCTCGACGATGTCATAGGTTACATGTGCCATTGGTATCTCCTTGTGAGCAAGCAACCCGGTCGCGGCAAAGAAGTTGCCTCCGCTTGTGTATCGGCCGCCATTGCCTACATGGGAAGCGATCGACAAGGAGCAAGTGCGTGCCATCAGCCAGTCCCGCCAGCCGCATGGCGCTCAAGCTCGACATCGTGGTCATCGGCGCCGGCCAGGCAGGGCTCAGCACCGCCTATCACCTCCGGCAGACCGGCCTGGTGCCCGGGCGCGATTTCCTCGTGCTCGATGCCGCGCCCCAGCCGGGCGGCGCCTGGCAATATCGCTGGCCCTCGCTGACCCTGTCCACGGTCAACCGCGTGCATGACCTGCCCGGCCTGAGCTTTGAAGCGAGCGCCGGCGGCGATGCCAGCGTGCAGGCCGCCCTTGCCGTGCCCCGCTACTTTGCCGCCTATGAGGAGCGTTTCGACCTGCAGGTGCTGCGGCCGGTCAACGTCAGCGTGGTCTGCAGTCGGGGGGAGCGTCTGCGCATCGAGACCGATCGCGGCCTGTTTTCCGCCCGCGGCCTCGTCAATGCCACGGGCACCTGGGAAAAGCCCTTCATTCCTGCCTATCCCGGCGCCGAGAGCTTTGCCGGCCGTCAGCTGCATACCCGCGACTACAAATCGGCCAGCGACTTTGCCGGCCAGCATGTGCTGGTGGTCGGCGCCGGCATTTCGGCCATCCAGCTGCTCGATGAAATCTCCCGGGTCACCACCACCAGCTGGGTCAGCCGCACGCCGCCGCATTTTCGCGATGGGCATTTTACGCCAGAAGACGGCCGCGCCGCGGTCAAGCTGGTCGAGGACCGCGTGCGCCAGGGCCTGCCGCCCGGCTCGGTGGTGTCGGTCACCGGCCTGCCGCGCAGCCCGGCGATCGAGGCCATGCAGGCGCGCGGCGTGCTGCATAACCAGCCCATGTTCGAGTCCATCACCCCCACGGGCATACGCTGGGCCGATGGGCGCGAGCTCGATGTCGATGTCATCCTCTGGTGCACCGGCTTCCGCAGTGCGCTCGACCATCTGGCGCCGCTGCAGCTGCGCGAGCCCTCGGGCGGCATTACCATGACCGGGCGCCTCGCGACGCAGGTGGCGGCCGATCCGCGCATCCACCTGGTCGGCTACGGTCCCTCCGCCTCCACCATTGGCGCCAACCGCGCCGGCGCCGCGGCGGCCAAGGAATTGCTGGCTCTTCTGGCGCAGCAAGCCGCCCCTGCCTGATGCATTGGGGTAAAACCCGTCGGCGCGCCGCGTGGCTTGCCCGGTCTTAGGGCTTTGTTAACCACGACGCCACTTGATGGGGGCTAGAGGATCAGTCCCTGATTTGGAGAGACGGCATGGGCCAGACCGGCGCGCACATAATTGCAGTGGGCAATGAAAAGGGTGGCTCGGGCAAGTCGACCACGGCGCTGCACCTGGCCGTCTACCTGCTGCATCAGGGCCACCGCGTCGCCACCATGGACGTTGACAGCCGGCAGCAGACGCTGACCCGCTATATCCGCAACCGCCGCACCACGCTTGAAACCAGCGGCCGGTCCATCCCCATGCCCAAGCATGTGCACCTGCCCACCGCCTGGGGCGATTCCATCCGCGAAAACCAGGTCATCGAGCGCGACATCTTCACCAAGGCCGTGACCGGCCTGCGCGACGAGGTCGATTTCATCGTCATCGACACGCCCGGCTTTGACGGCAATCTGGCGCGCCTGGCGCATGGCTTTGCCGATACGCTGGTGACCCCGGTCAATGACAGCATGATCGATCTCGACGTGCTGGCCCGCGTCGATCCGGCAACTGGCGAGCCGATCGAAACCAGCCCCTATTCGCGCAATGTGCAGAAGGCCCGGGCCGAGCGGCTCGCCACCACCGGCAGCGGCATTGACTGGGTGCTGGTGCGCAACCGCATTTCCAATCTGGGCTCGCGCAATGCCAGCCAGGTGCAGAATACGCTCGAACGCGTGGGGGCAAAGCTGGGCTGCCGTCTCGCGGACGGCATTGCCGAACGGGTCATCTTCCGCTCGCTGTTTCCCTACGGCATGACGGTATTCGATCCGCTCGAGGCCGATCTGCTCGGCGGCGCGCCCTCGATGAGCCATGTCAATGCGCGCCAGGAATATCGCAGCCTCGTCGCCGCTCTGCGTCTGCCCGCGCCGCTGCGCGCCGCCGAGCCGCTGCGCCGCTCGGCCTAGCGGCCGCTGGGCGCGCTGACCGGCCTGCGGCTCGGCGCAAAGGCGATGCTCAGCACCGATTCCAGCGTCAGATAGGAGCGCAGCAGCCGGAACGCCACATATTCGGGCAGGCCCACCAGGGCATCGGGGCGGCCATTGGCGAGCGCGGCAAAGGCGCCCATCAGCAGGGGCGATCCCAGCATCACGGCCAGCACGGCCTGCCCGGTCAGTGGCGAGCTCGGATCGAGCGCCAGCGTCAGATGCAGCAGGCCGAAGATCGCCAGCGGCACATTCATGGCGCGCCGTGCCGAATTGAGCAGCATGAAGGGCACGATCAGCTTGCCGCGGATCGATGGCGTGCTGACATCGAGATAGTCCCGGTTGCGCGCGGTGACATGATAGACCGAGCGGAACCAGCGCATGCGCTGTTCGCGCATATGCGGATAGGTCCGGGGGACTTCAGAGACATATTGCACGGTCGGATCGCCAACCACCCGATAGCCCATTTCGCCGATGCGCAGCGACACATCGGTATCTTCCCCATTCATGCCCTGCACGAAGCCGCCGGCTGCCCGCACCGCCTCGGTGCGATAGGCGGCGAACATGCCCGGCACCCCGACAATGCCGTTAACGGCGCCATAGGCGGTCTGGTAATAGCCATGTTTGAGCAGCACTTCGAGCAGGCGCGCCCGATCGAAGGGGCCGTCCCCCGGCGGCAGCGGCAGCCCGCCCACCACGCCGACCCTGGCATCGGAAAAATGCCGCATCGCCCGCTGCAAGGCATCGGGCAGCACCTGGGTGTCGGCGTCGATGCGCACGAGAAAGCTCGAATTGGTCGCCATCACGCCGCGATTGAGGGCAATGGCCTTGCCCGGCATGGGCACATCCACGACCCGCCCGGTGGCGTGCTCCATCCCCGCCAGGGCGCCTTGGGCGATGCTTGCCGTATCATCGCTGGAATTATTGTTGAGCACCAGGATATTGACCGCGCCGGCATAGCGCCCGGCCGCGGCATCGACCGCCTTAAGCGTGCGGGCAATGACATGGGACTCATTATGCGCGGGAATGATGATGGTGACCGGCGGCGCCAATGGCTTGGGCGGCCGAACCAGATTGCGCAGCGTGCCCAGCAGATAGAGGAGAAAAAATGTCAGGGGCAGGAACAGGAACACGCCCGGCCCGATCCCGCCCAGCAGGGAAACCCCGCGCAGATCGCCGATCAAGGGCAGGTCCAGCCCGTTTATCAGTACCGACAGGCCCAGGGCAGTAACGGCCGCCAGACCCAGCGGCGTCCAGGACAGGCGTCGTTTGAACTGGCGTTTCGGCACCGCGGCGCGGGCCGGCATGCTGCCATGCTCGAGCAGTTTCAGGGAAAAGATGAAATAGCCGAGCAGGCCGGAAATGATCTCCACGATATGCAGCGAATAGACGAGGCCAAAGAGGCGAAAGGCCAGGATATTGCCCAGGTCGAACAGGCCGCAGACCAGCACAAAGGTGACGATCAACTCGCTCAGAAAGCGCAGCCGCGCCGGGCCGCTGGCGCCGACCACGGCGGCAAAGGCAATGTAGAAGGAGAGCATGAAAATGCGCAGCGGCACCGAATGGGTGCCCTCATAGGGGGAAAAGACGAAGTCGTGCTGGGGAAACAGCCTTACCAGCGCCGGCACGCTGTTGACGGCCAGCAGCAGCAGCGTCGCCACCGCGGTGAACAGCATCAGCACGGCCGGCGCCACCCAGATGGAGAGGCTCTGTGTCAGCCTGGCCGGGGCGCTGTCCACCGACCAATATTGGTGGGCAACCTCGGTCGGCTCCGCCTCAGAGACCGGCAATGGTGACAAAGACATCATCGGCCTCCAGCCGCGCCAGGGCCGCCCCCAGTTCCGGGCTCGGCACGGCAACCACGTCGGGCGGCGCGATCCCGGCGCCGGGCAGTATCGCCACCAGGGATTGGCCGGGCTCCTGATCGGCCAGCATTGCGGCAAGGCCAGCCCGATCCACCACATGCAGCGTCGCGGCGCCGGTGCCGTCAAAGCGCACCTTTGCCGCCGCCGGCAGGATCATGCCCAGCAGGGCACTGGCCTCTGTGCCCTGTGCCGCGGTCATGCTCAGGCTGCTGGAAATGGCAATGTCGGGCAGCAAGGCCAGCTGTTCGACCAGCGCGGCCCAGCCTGCCGGGGCGGGGGTCCTGTCGGTCAAGACCGATTCGGGCAGCAATTGCGCCTGCGCATCGGCAACCCGGTTGCATACGCCTTCGGCACTGCTGGTATCGACCAGTTCCACGATGAGGCTATTGGCAGGCAGCAGTCGCGCCGCGGGCAGGTCCACGGCGAACTCAATCTGATCGGCATTGCCGGCAATCCGGCGCGATTCCAGCAGATTGCCGTTCAGCGTCACCCGCACGACCCAGTCATTGGTGCCCTCAAGCGGCGTCGTCTTGAGGCCGAGCTTGAACTGGTCCGGCAAATGCCCGCCCGGCAGATCGGCCGCGGCGAAGGCAATGGTCCAGCGCCGGGAGCCGCGAAAGGATCGCACGCTCGTCTCGGCGCCGAGATCGGCCACTGTCACCGGCCAGGCGAGGGGGCGCGCCATTGTCGTGCCCGCAGCCGTGACGAGCTGGGCAATGGCCTGCTGGCCGATCAGCTGATTGCGACTGGCCATGCCGGCGGCGCTGGCCGCGTGATCGAGCAGCGCCACCGGCGTTTCGTCCGGGCCCGCCACGCCGATGCGCGCGTCAATGCCGTTACGGGTCAACTGCTGATGCGCCCAGACCACCATGGCGGCCTCGCTGGTCGAGCGCCCTGGATCGAGCACCAGGGGCGCAGGCGCGGCAATCAGCGCGCCAATGGCGTCGCTCAGGGGCTGCTCGGCGATCAGTTCGAGCCGGCTATCGGCCGAAAGGGTCACCGCGCTGCCCGAATTGACGTCATCGGCGGGGCAGAGCTGCCCCGCACTGGTCGTGCCCCGACCGGCCAGGCCCAGCACGATATGATCCTGGGCCAGTTCGGCACTGGTCAGCGCGATCCGCACCTGCTGGCTGTCATGGCCGCCATTGAGAACGAGCTGCTGGCGCGGTGTGCCATTCACCAGAATGGTCAGCAGGCCATCGCCGGCATCGGTCAGCTGCGTGTCCAGGCCCAGCAGCAGGGCGCCACTGAGATAGCGTCCGCCCGCCGGAATGGGGAAGGTCAGCTCGGTCTGGTCGGGAAACCCCGCCAGTCCTACCCACTGCGCCGCATGGGCGCGGCCAATGGTGATCGGATAGCCCGTCGGCTCGCTCGGGCCGGCAAGGGCATCGGTTGCCGAGCCGGCGATCTGCTGGCCAATCCCGCTGATTTGCTGGCCGACGCTGCTGGCCGCCGCGCGCATGCCGGTCGCCATGTCGCCCTCGCGCGAATAGACCATGGCCGCACCAACGACGGCGCAACTGATCAATGCCAGGGCAATCAGGCGAAACAGATCGCGCATCAGGCCGCCGCGGTCCTGACGGGGACGAGGCCGGGACGATTGTTTGGGGTCCACAGCGCGGTGGCGGGCACGACATCGATATTGGCCCGGGCCTTGAAGCGCTGGACGATTTCGAGCGTCTCTGCCAGCAGGGCTTCACGCAGCAGCACTGGCTCCAGCCCCAGGGCGCGAAAACCCTGATTGGATACTTTGAGCGTGTTTTCCGGCGCTTCCTTGCGCGGATTGTCCACCAGCGCCACTTCGCAGCCTGTCACCTCGGCCACCAGCGCAGCCAGATCGCGGATGCGATGGGTCTCGGCCACCTGATTGAGAATCTTGACGCGCTCGCCACGCTGCGGCGGATTGGCCACGGCCAGCGAGACGCAACGGACGGTATCCTGGATATTGATGAAGGCCC
The DNA here is from genome assembly GCA_963975335.1 of uncultured Devosia sp. GTDB lineage: Bacteria > Pseudomonadota > Alphaproteobacteria > Rhizobiales > Devosiaceae > Devosia. Next base: position 7,358 of record CAXBHD010000061.1, read on the forward strand.
GCGTCTGCCCGCCCGTGCCATGCACGGTCAGCGGGTGGCCGATGGCGGCCTGCATGAGGAAGCGGTTGAGCACCGTTCCATAATCGCCGTCATAGTCGAACCGGTTGATCAGCGCATGGTCGAGCCGGGTATCGGCCGTCTGGGTGCCCCAGACAATGCCCTGATGCAGGTCGGTGATCGGCAGGCCGTCATTGCGGGCATAGAACTGGAACAGCAGCTGATCCATCGACTTGGTCAGGTGGTAAACGCTGCCCGGCTGGGTCGGATAAAGGATGGAGCGCGCATATTCCGCCTCGTCCGGCCCTTTGACCGTGACATCGAGATAGCCCTCGGGCAGTTCCAGCCCATCCCCGTCATAGCCATAGACGCCCATCGTGCCCAGATGGACGAGATGGGTATCCGGCTTGATCGCCGCCAGCGCCGCCAGCACATTGTGGGTGGCGCCGATATTGTTGTCGACCGTGTACCGCTTGTGTGCGGCATCGCGCATCGAATAGGGCGCGGCGCGCTGTTCGGCAAAGTGAACAACCGTGTCGGGCTGGATTGCCTCGATGGCGGCGTGCAGGCCGGCCGCGTCTCGGGCAATGTCGGTGGACAGGAAATCGATATGGCGACCGGTGACGCGCTGCCAGGCTGCCAGCCGCGTCGGCATGTCGGTGATCGGGGTCAGGCTGTCGGCGCCAAGCTCGGTGTCGATGCGGCGGCGCGACAGGTTATCGATAATGGTGACTCGGTGGCCTTCGGCCGAAAGGCGCAGGGCCGTTGGCCAGCCGCAAAAGCCGTCGCCGCCCAGTACAATAATAGTCTTGCTCATGGAAATCAGCTTGCATCTCAAAAGTGGATAGGCGCAGGCCGAAGGGCCCCGCCGCTATCCCGACACAGGCCAGCCCGGCACCTGAAGATGCAGCGCAATGTCCCGTGCCGAATTAGAAAAAATCGAGATGCTGGCGGCGCGTGGCTTGGTCCGCGATTCTCCCGGTCCATGGACGGGGAGCTGCGGCAACGCCCGCTACCCCGATTGCCCATGCAGGCCAACCGCCAGCATTCTCAAAATGAGCCGAGAATTAACGTAAGCGTCAAAACTCAAACCCAAACGACATGGATAAGCTTCTATTAATAAGTTCTGCGGCGAGCAATAGTTTTTCTGCAGGGCGAGCTATGACCGAGCCGCATGCAGCGGGCCGAAAGAGCCACGGAATATGCTTTGTTTTGAATGGTTTGACTGGTTGGCGCCCAAAGGGCTGCGTAGTTTTGCCACAATCGGCCGATCACAAAGACATGTCATTTGACATGGCGCTCGTAAAGGCATCGCGGAAAAACGAAAGGCCGGACATTGCTGTCCGGCCTTTTCATCGTGTCTTCCCTTGCGAGGGGGAAGATTGGAGCGGGCGATGGGATTCGAACCCACGACCCTAACCTTGGCAAGGTTATGCTCTACCCCTGAGCTACACCCGCACTCCATTGTCTGCGACTGGTCTTGTGCGCCGCCGACGCGGGCCTATATGCCTAAAGGTGACCCCGATTGCAACCCACATTTTGACAGTGGCGTCATCTTGATGTCGCCTTGTGGATAGAAGGGCTTGTCACATCCCGGTTCGCGGGCGCAAGAAGGGCCCCGAACTTTCAGATTTCGCCAAGCTGCAAGGGCCTTTTGCATGTCCACCCCAATGATCGACCTCGCTGCTGCACCTGCCAATGCCGCCCCTTCCGCTGCCCTGATCAGGGAATCCAGCGACGCCGCCTTCAAGGCCGACGTGATTGACGCCTCGCTGGACCAGCCCGTGCTGGTTGATTTCTGGGCGCCCTGGTGCGGCCCCTGCCGCCAGCTCACCCCGGCACTCGAAAAAGTCGTCACCGAAAAGGCTGGCGCCATCAAGCTGATCAAGATCAATATCGACGAGCACCCCCAGATTGCCGGTCAATTGGGCGTGCAGTCCATCCCGGCCGTCTTTGCCTTTGCCGGCGGTCGCCCGGTCGATGGTTTCATGGGCGCCATGCCTGAGGCCGAAGTGCGCCGCTTCGCCGACAAGGTGATCGCCGCCGCCCCGGCCCGCGCGCCGGGCGCCGGCTCGATCGAGGCCCAGATCGCCGAGGCCATTGCCGGCGCCACCGCCGCGCTCGCCGCCGGCGACCTCAATACCGCCGCCCAGGTCTTTGGCATGGTCATCCAGCACCAGCCTGACCATGTCGGCGCCCTGGTCGGCCTCACTCAGGTCTATCTGGCAGCCGGCGAGACTGAACAGGCCCAGGCGACGCTTGATCTGGTGCCCGAGGCCGAGCGCCAGGGCGACGCCTATCTCAGTGCGCTCAATTCCATTAAGCTTCTGGCCGAGGCCGCCAGCCTGGGCGACACGTCCGCGCTGCAAGCGGCACTGCTGGCCAATCCCGATGACCACCAGGCCCGCTTTGACCTGGCGCTGGCGCTCAATGCCGATGGGCGCCGTCTCGAGGCCGCCGAGGCGCTGGTCGCCATCGTCAAGCGCGACCGCAGCTGGAACGAGGATGGCGCCCGTGCCAAGCTGCTTGAATTCTTTGCCGCCTGGGGTCCCAAGGATCCCGCCACCGCCAAAGGGCGCCGCCTGCTGTCGGCCGCCCTGTTTTCGTGAGGGTCATCCCGCATGCTGAGGCGTCCCGCCACTCCCGCCGACCTGCCCAAATCGGTGCCGCTATTCCCGCTCTCGGGTGCGCTGCTGCTGCCCTTCTCGCATCGGCCGCTCAACGTCTTTGAGCCGCGCTATGTCGACATGGTCGACGCGGCTTTGCGCGGCGACCGGCTGATCGGCCTGATCCAGCCCGAGGATACGACAGAGGAAAGCCCGCGCGGCCGCGACCCGCTGCAGGCCGTGGGCTGTCTTGGCCGCATCACCCATTTCGAAGACAGCGCCGAAGGCCGCTATTTCATCATCCTTGAAGGGGTGACGCGCTTCCGCCTGCTGCATGAACTGACGGTAATGACGCCCTATCGCCAGGGCATGATCGACGCGTCCGCCTATGCCACCGATTTCACCCGCGACTTCGGCGAGGACGCGGTGGATCGCGAGCGCTTCGTCAAGCTGATGCGCGACTATGCCGACTTCGCCAATATCGAGCTCAACTGGGAGGAGATCGAGCGCACCGGCACGGCCGAACTGGTCAATTTCTGCTGCATGGTGGGGCCCTATGACCCGGCCGACAAGCAGGCTTTGCTCGAAGCGCCGACGCTGGAACAGCGCGCCGAAACCCTCATTGCCATGACGGAATATGAAATGGCCCGGGGCAGCGGTGGCAGTGCGCCGCCGCTCAATTGATGACCACGCCGGCGCCATCCCCCCAGCCTGACCCGCGCCACGTGCTCGACGTCAAGACGCTCGAAATGCTGGTCTGTCCGCTGACCAAGACGCGGCTGACGCTGTCATCGGATCGCCAGACCCTGATTTCGGTGGCGGCGCGCCTGGCTTTTCCCATTGTGCGCGGCGTGCCCTTGCTGAGCCTTGATGAAGCCAGCAGCGTCGATCCCGACGCGCTGCGCCGCCTGCCCGATTTTGTGGGGACCCGCAGTGACCGGTGAGACCGATCTGGATGCCCTGCTGTCCGGGCTGAGCCCGGAGCTGCAGGCGCTTCCCTATGGCTTCGCGCTGATCCCGCTCGGGCAGGCGCTGCCTGACGGCCTGGCGCCCTTTGCCCTGGTGCGGGAGGCCGAGGGCATGACGGTGATCGCCACGCTCGACGAGCTCGCCGCCAGCGGCATCGCCGCGATCAGCCAGTGGGCGCGCATCACCATGCTGGTGCATTCCGCCCTCGAAGCGGTCGGCATGACCGCCGCCATGGCTGCCGCGCTCGCCCAGGCGGGCATTCCCGCCAATGTCGTGGCGGCCATCCATCACGATCATCTCTTCGTGCCATGGGACCGCCGCGCTGACGCGGTGGCGGCGCTGCTGGCGCTCGGCAGCAGCCCGGCGCGCTAGAGCGGCAGCCCGCTCAGCAAGCGTGGTCCGCCCGGGGCCACGCCGGCGGCAGCGCGAATCAGGGCCGATTTGACCGGACTTGCCCGATCAACCAGCCCCAGCCCGAAATCGCGCAGCGCCCGTACCGGGGCGATATCATTGGAAAACAGCCGGTTGAGCCCGTCAGTGACCGCTGCCATGCTGGCCGTATCGAGCCGCCGCCAGGCCTGGTAGCGCTGCAGGACATCGTCGCTGCCATGGTCGAGCCCGAGCCGGATCGCCTCGATCACCACCTCGGCCAGCGCTGCGACGTCCTTGAGTCCCAGATTGAGCCCCTGGCCGGAAATGGGATGCACGACATGGGCGGCATCACCCACCAGCGCCAGGCGCGGCGCCACAAAGGCACGGGCCAGCTGCAGCCGCAGCGGAAAGCCTGTCAGCTTCTCTTCCACCGTGACGGCGCCAAGGCTGGCGCCCATGCCCGCCTCGATCTCGCGGGCCAGGGCGGCATTGTCGAGACCCAGATAATGCTGCGCAGCAGCACGCGTCTCGGTCCAGACCAGCGACGAGCGGTTGCCGGGCAGGGGCAGGCTGGCAAAGGGGCCGGCCGGGCGAAAATGCTCATAGGCGACCCCTTCATGGGGCAAAGCATGGCTGATGGTGGTGACCAGGCCCGTCTGGCCATAATCATGCCCGGTGACGCCAATGCCGGCCATATTGCGCAAAGCCGACTGGCTGCCATCGGCGGCCACCAGCAGCGGCGCGCGCAGCACGCGTCCATCGGCCAGCATCAGCTGTGCCAGATCGCCATTGACGGCATAGCTGGTGACCTCGGCCGGCGCGATGACGCTGACGCTGTCGCCCAGCGCCTCCAGCAGGGCTTGGGCACTGACCCGGTTGGGCACCATATGGGCAAAAGCCTCGCCCGGCGCCACCGCGCCTTCAAAAGACAGAAACAGCGGCCGGGCAATGTCACCCGCGCCCGAATCGGTGATTTTCATCGCATTGATGGGCTGGGCTTCCGCCAGCATGGACGGCCAGACGCCCAGGGCCTCGAATATCCGGCGTACACCCGCCGCAATGGCCGAAGCCCGGTTGTCGCGCGGCACCGCCAGGGGCCGCCGATCCACCAGCGCCACGCGCATGCCGCGCGCCGATTGCGTCAGGGCCAAAGCCAGCGTCAAGCCGACATGGCCGCCACCCACGATGATGACGTCAAAGCGTTGCTGGTCCTGCATCCTGGTCTCCATTTGCTGACCAGATTCCTACGCCCATCTCACCAGCCTGCCAAGCTGGCGACAAATTAGGCATAAAATTCTCTTTGTGCCAATATTTTGTGCGCCTGTTTGTCGTGCGGCCTGGATAGTCCGCCCCTATGGCCAGTCTCCACGAAAATTCCGGCAATGATTTCAGTTGTCTAGAGCGTCGATGCCAATTCTGGCACGGGTCTTGAGTCTATCTCCGCGTAAATACATTGCAGCGCTGCGGGGAGATTACATGAAGCTGATTGTTGCGATCATCAAGCCATCACGTCTGGAAGAGGTCAGACAGTCCCTTAACTCGCTTGACGTCCATGGCATGACTGTCACCGAGGTCAAGGGTTACGGGCGCCAGAAGGGCCATTCTGAAATCTATCGCGGCACCGAATATGCGGTGCACTTCCTGCCCAAGCTCAAAGTCGAAATTGCCGTTGATGACCAGCTCGCCGATCCGGTGAGCACCGCCATTCGCGACAGTGCCCAGACCGGGCGCATCGGCGACGGCAAGATTTTCGTGATCGACCTCTTGGCCATTACGCGCATTCGCACCGGTGAGACCGGCTCCGCCGCGCTTTAACGATAATGTGGAGAACAACAATAATGACAGGTCAGAAAACACCATGGCGCCTGCTTGGGGGCATTGCGCTGACGGGCATGCTGCTCACCCTTCCGGCGCTCAGCCAGGAGGCCACCGCTGAGGTCGCTGAAGCCGCGGCAACGGTCAGTCAGGGCGTCTCTGCCGACGTCGTCTTCATCCTCAACTCGCTGTTGATGCTGCTGGGCGGCATTCTGGTCTTCTTCATGGCGGCCGGCTTCGCCATGGTCGAAGCGGGCATGGTGCGCACCAAGAACGTGTCGATGCAGTTGCTCAAGAACATTTCGCTCTTCGGCATTGCCTGCTTGATGTATTACCTCATCGGTTACAACCTGATGTATCCGCTGGGCAACTGGATCATGGGGAGCGACGAGACCGGCGGCTATCTCGGCGCCTTTGGCATCGCCATCCTCGAGGCCGTGGGCATCACGGCTGATACCGCCGATGATTTCTCCTATGCCGCCACCAGCTCGGACTTCTTCTTCCAGGTGATGTTCTGCGCCACCGCCGCCTCGATCGTCTCGGGCACGCTGGCCGAACGCATCAAGCTGGCCCCCTTCCTGGTCTTCACCGTCATCCTGACCGGCCTGATCTACCCGATCTCGGGCTCCTGGAAATGGGGCGGCGGCTTCCTCGACAGCCAGTTCGGCTTCCTCGACTTTGCCGGTTCCACCGTGGTGCATTCGGTTGGCGGCTGGGCCGCTCTGGCCGGCGCCATCCTGCTTGGCGCGCGTCGCGGCAAGTTCAATGCCGATGGCACGGTCAATGCCATGCCCGGTTCCTCCATGCCGCTGGCCACGCTGGGCATGTTCATCCTCTGGCTCGG
>CAXBHD010000062.1:0-13953 GCA_963975335.1 uncultured Devosia sp.
CGATCGGGCCGCCCGCTCCTGTCTCCGGCGTGAAGGACGTGTCTCATGAGCCAGCTTGCTTCATCCGCATTGAGCCTGCCGACAGGCAAAACGCGCACGCGCCGGCGCGGTGTCGGCAATCGGGGCAAATGGCCCGTCATTGTGCTGTTTCTGCCGCCCGCTTTGCTGCTGTTCACCCTCTTCGTCATCCTGCCCATGGGCGAGGCGGCCTGGTATTCCTTCTTCAACTGGAATGGCTATGGCCTGCCCGACCAATGGGTCGGCTGGAAGAATTACGAGCTGATCTTCCGCCAGAGCGCCTTTCGCAATGCGCTGGTCAATAATGGCCTGATCATTCTGGTCTCGATCTGCATCCAGATCCCGCTGGCCCTGTGGCTGGCCACCATGGTCACCAAGCATATCAAGGGCGCCCTGGTCTTCCGGCTGGTGTTTTTCCTGCCCTATGTGCTGGCCGATGTCGCTGCGGGCATGATCTGGCGCTTCGTCTATGATGGCGAATTCGGCCTGGTCGCCAATGTGGCGCGCTTTTTCGGCCAGGACCCGCCCTTCTGGCTAGCCGACAAGGACGTGGCCTTCTACGCCGTGCTGGCCGTCATCGTCTGGAAATATTTCGGCTTCCACATGATGCTGTTCATTGCCGGTCTGCAGGCCATCGACAAGAGCGTGCTCGAGGCCGCCGATATCGATGGCGCCACCGGCTGGCAGAAATTCACCCGTGTCACCCTGCCGCTGCTCGGCTCGACGGTCCGCCTGTCGGTATTCTTTGCCGTGGTCGGGTCGCTGCAGCTGTTCGATATGATCATGCCGCTGACCGGGGGCGGGCCGTCCAATTCGACCCAGACCCTGGTCACCTTCCTCTACAGTTTCGGCGTCATGCGCATGCAGGTGGGCTTCGGCTCCGCTGTCGGCGTGGTGCTCTTTGTCATCTGCGTCACGCTGGCATTCAGCTACAAGCGGGTATTCATGAAAAATGACTGATACCGCCACCCCTATCGACGCCGCCATCGCCCCCTCCAACGGCCGCAGTCTCGGCATCAGGACCAAGACCTATCTCTATGCGGCGCTGCTGATCGTTGCCGCGGTCGTGCTGGTCCCGCTCATCACCACCGCCCTAGGCGGCTTCAAGACGCTGGGCGATCTGCGCGGCAATGCCTTCGGCCTGCCGCAGACCTGGATGATCTCGAACTATACCGATATCCTATTCAGCCAGCGCTACTGGCTGCAGATGGGCAATTCCCTGCTGATTGCCGGGCTCACCGTCTTTCTGGTGCTGACCCTGGCGGCCATGGCCGCCTTCGTCTTCGCCCATATCCGCTTTTTCGGCTCGGATCACCTGCTCAACTATTTCCTCATCGGCCTGATGTTCCCGGCAGCCACGGCCATCCTGCCGCTCTTCATCCGCATCCGCGATCTGGGCCTGCTCGATACCTATTGGGGTGTGGTCCTGCCCCAGGTCGCCTTTGGCCTGGGCATGAGCATCCTGCTGTTCCGCAACTATTTCCGCGGCATGCCGTCCGAACTCTTCGACGCCGCCTTTGTCGATGGCGCCGGCTATTTCCGCTTCTTCTGGCACATTACCCTGCCGCTGAGCCGGCCCATCATCGCCACGGTGGGCATCATCACCTTCGTGGGCAGCTGGAACAGCTATATCCTGCCGCTGATCATGCTCAATTCGGAATCCAAATATCCCTGGCCGCTGGGCATCATGGTCTATCGCGGCGAGTTCAGTACCGACTGGCAGCTGATCCTGGCCTTCATCACCCTGACCATCGCTCCCACCATCATCGTCTTCTTTGCTGCGCAAAAGCACATCATTGCCGGTCTTACCGCCGGCGCCGTCAAGTAATCGGAGAATAGCATGGCCGGTCTGGAACTGCGCAACATTGCCAAGAGCTATGGCATGGTCTCGGTCATCGAGGGCATCAACCTCGACGTCGAGGACGGCGAATTCGTCGCGCTTGTCGGCCCCTCGGGCTGTGGCAAGTCCACCATCCTGCGCATGATCGCCGGCCTGGAGGACATCACCGAGGGCGATATCTTCATCGGCGGCGAGGTGGTCAACGAGCTCACGCCCAAGCAGCGCAATATTGCCATGGTGTTCCAGAGCTATGCGCTCTACCCGCATATGACGGTCTATCGCAATATGGCCTTCAATCTCGAACTGGCCGGTCGCCCCAGGGCGGAAATCGATCAGCGCGTGGGCGTCGCCGCCAAAATGCTCGAGCTCGAGCCGCTGCTCGACCGCAAGCCCAGCCAGCTCTCGGGCGGCCAGCGCCAGCGCGTCGCCATGGGGCGCGCCGTGGTGCGCAATCCCTCCGTCTTCCTGTTTGACGAACCGCTGTCCAATCTCGATGCCAAGCTGCGCGTGCAGATGCGCGCCGAGATCAAGCTGCTGCACAAAAAGGTCGGCGTCACCTCGGTCTATGTCACCCATGACCAGGTCGAGGCCATGACCCTGGCCGATCGCGTCGTGGTGCTCGACAAGGGCATCATCCAGCAGGCCGGCTCCCCCATGGAGCTCTATCGCCAGCCGGCCAATACCTTCGTTGCCGGCTTTATCGGCTCGCCGGCCATGAATTTCTTTACCGCCACTATCGTCGGGGGCGTGGCGCAGCTGGCGACCGGCGAAGCCTTTCCCTTCAATCCGCGTGAGCCGCTGGCCGAAGGGCAGGCGGTGACCGTCGGGGTGCGGCCCGAACATTTCCAGCGCAGCGGCGAGGGCGCCGGCCTGACCGGCCCCATCGGCATCGTCGAGCCCACGGGCGGGCTGACCTTCGTCACCGTGCAGCTTGCCGGCCAGCCCACCGTCGTCACCATCAGCGGCGACGACATGGTCAATCTGGGCGCCAGCCTGACGCTCTTCACCCAGCCCGAGCAGGTCTATGTGTTTGACGCCGCCAGCGGCCGCCGCATCAGCGAGAACTAGGGCGCCACGGCGCCCGGCCGGGCGCTAATCGATCTCGATCACCGCCTTGATCAGCCCGCTCTTCTGGCTGGCCCAGCGGGGCAGGTCGGCCACCGCGCCGGCCAGCGTTGTGCGATGGGTGATCAGCCGCTCGACCGGCACCTGGCCGGCGGCAATGGCGGCAATGACGCGCTCTAAATCCACCGCCGTGGCATTGCGGCTGCCCATGAGGCTCATTTCCTTGCGGTGGAAATCGCTATCGGCAAAGGCGATATCGCCCTTGACCACGCTGACCAGCACATAGCGGCCGCCATGCGCCACGAAGTCGAAGCCCTTTTCGATCGAGGCCTGGTTGCCGGTGGCGTCGAAGACCACGTCAAAGCCCTCGCCATCGGTGACGCCGCCGACGGCCGCATCCACCTGCTCGTCCGCCAGGATCGTGCCGGCAATGTCGAACAGCTCCGCCGCCACGGCCAGCCGCTCGGCATCGCGATCGAGCACGGTGACCTGGGCGCCCGCAAGCGTCGCGAACAAGATCGCGCCAAAGCCGATCGGCCCGGCGCCGATCACCAGCACGCGCTCGTCCCGCTCCAGCGCCGCCCGCCGCACCGCATGCGCCCCGATGGCCAGAAACTCCACGCTAGCGCAGGCATCGACCGACAGGCCCGCAGCCCGCACCAGGTTCTGCGGCGGCAGCGACAGCAATCCGGTCATGCCGCCATCGCGATGCACGCCCAGTACGGCAATTTTCGTGCAGCAATTGGGCTTGCCCTTGCGGCAGGCAATGCAGCTGCCGCAGGAGAGATAGGGATTGACCACCACGATCTCGCCGGGGCGGAAGTCGCTGTCGCCGCCATCCACCACTTCCACCGCCAGCTCATGGCCCATCACCCTGGGATAGGCCAGGAATGGGTGCTTGCCTTCATAGATGTGGTAATCGGTGCCGCAAATGCCGCCCCGCCGCGGCCGCACCAGTACCTCGCCGGCGCCTCTTCTGGCAGCGGGGCGCTGCACCACGTCAAGGGTGCCGGGGGCCGAACAGAGCAGCGCTTCCATGGCGTCCATCATTGTTTCCTGACAAGCGGTTAGGTAGGGACAGTGCTGGGCGGCCTGGCCGCCTTGCCGACGGCGGCGGAACGCCCTGGGATCATCGGCGCGATCAAAATCTGCTGTCCAAGGCAGCGTCAATATGTTTTTTATCGATAATAGAAAAAACGAGGTTCGGCTCCGGTGAAGAGCGATACGGTTTTCAAACGGGCATTCAACGACATGCTCACCCTGGTCGGCGCCCAGGGCATTGGCGCCATCCTGCCCTCCGAGAATGACCTCAGTGCCCGCCTGGGCGTCAGCCGGACCACGGTGCGCAAAGTGCTCGCCCAGCTCGAGGCGCGCGGCTATGTCAGCGGTCAGGGCAGCAACCGCCTGGTACAGGGCGCCGTTCCCAGCGATGCGCATTTCCCCCAGATCGAGACGGTGCCCACCTCCCAGCAGGTGGAAAAGAGCTTCATGGAATGGATGCTGCGCGGCGATACCAAGCCGGGCGCCCAGATCAACGAGCTCGAAATGGCGCGCGCCTTTGGCGTCGGCACCACCGGCATCCGCGAATTCCTCAACCGCTTTCGCCGCTTCGGGCTGATCGAAAAACGCCCCAATGCCGGCTGGCTGTTCAAGGGTTTCACCCAGGATTTCGCCATGGAACTGTTCGAAATCCGCGAAATGTTCGAGCTGCGCTCGGCCCAGGCCATGGCCGCGCTACCGCCCACGGCGCCGGTCTGGACCGGGTTGCGCAAGCTCGAGCGCGAACATCATGCCCTGCTGGGCGACATTGATGGCCGCTTCCACGATTTTTCCGACCTCGACAACCGCTTTCACCGGCTGATCAACGCGGCTGTGCCCAACCGTTTCATCGACGATTTCTACGATATCATCAGCGTTATCTTTCACTACCACTACCAGTGGAACAAGCGGGACGAACGCCAGCGCAACGAGGTGGCCATCCGCGAACACCTGGCCTATATCGAGGCGCTGTTGAGCGGCGATCCGCAGCGCGCCCGCGACGCCTGCAGCCGGCATCTGGCCTCCGCCAAGCACACTATGCTGGCCGCTTTCGCACCGGATTGAACCTCGCTTCCAGTGCCATCGCCCATCCCGCGCGCAATTTGGAATAAATGGGTCGCTACAGAGATATGCAGAACATTTGTTCTTGTTCAGTTTACTCTGCATAAAAAACATTTTGCAGGCCGTCCTAGACGTGCATAGATAAGCGGGCGCCGCCGGGCCTCGAATGTCCGTGTCGAGCACATCATGGGAGAGTAGAATTATGATCTTGAGCAAGCTGAACCGCCGCGCGGTTCTGTCCATCTCTGCTGTCGCACTGGCCGCCGGCATGCTGAGCGCCACCCCGACCATCGCGCAGGACGTGACCATTCCGATCATCGTCAAGGACACGACCTCCTTCTATTGGCAGATCGTGCTCGCCGGCGCCCGCGCTGCCGGCAAGGATCTGGGCGTCAATGTGCCAGAACTGGGCGCCCAGGCCGAAACCGACATCAACGGCCAGATTTCGATCCTAGAAAATGCCGTGGCCGGCAGCCCGGCCGCCGTGGTGATCGCGCCCACCGAAAAGTCTGCTTTGGGGGCACCGATCACCGAAGCCGCCAATTCCGTGCCGATCGTGGGCATCGACTCCTCGGCTGACTCGACCGCCTTCACCTCTTTCCTCACCACCGACAACGTCCAGGGTGGCCGCATCGCCGCCGATGGTCTGGCTGCCGCCATCATGGCTGCCACCGGCAAGGAAGAGGGCGAGGTCGCTCTGATTACCTCGGTGCCCAATGCCGGCTCGCTCGAAGAGCGCAAGCAGGGCTTTATCGAGCAGCTGGCCAAATATCCCGGTCTCAAGCTGGTCGCCGACAAATATGCCGATGGCCAGGCCGCTACCGGCCTCAACATCACCACCGATCTGCTGACCGCCAATCCCAACCTGGTCGGCATCTTTGCCTCCAACCTGATCATGGCCCAGGGCGCTGGCCAGGCCCTGGCTGAAAACGGCGTTGCCGACAAGGTATCGCTGATCGGCTTTGACAGCGACGACAAGCTGGTTGGCTTCCTCACCGACGGCACCATCGACGCCCTCGTCGTGCAGGACCCCTACCGCATGGGTTACGATGGCATCAAGACTGCCCTGGCCGCCTCCAAGGGCGAGGCTGTCGAGGCCTTTGTCGATACCGGCGCCAACCTGATCACCACTGCCAACATGAATGACGAGCGCAGCCAGGCGCTGCTCAATCCCAAGGTCGACTGACCTTGCCGGCCGGGGGGAGGGCGGATTGACTCCGCCATTTCCCCCGGCTTCAATCATGGGGTGACGACGGCCCGGGACAAGGGCCGCGCACCGAGGAGCGGCGGAGAACCATTGTGACTGAGCTCTCATCGGGAGCAGCAACGCCGGGGATCGATCCCGGCGCGCTGCCCCATGCTGACGCGGACCTGATCCTGGAATTGCGGGCGCTCGAAAAGCGCTACGGCTTCATCCAGGCCCTCAAGCCGGCCAACCTGGCCTTCCGGCGCGGCGAGATCCACGCCATTGTCGGCGAGAATGGCGCCGGCAAGTCCACGCTGATCAAGCTGCTGACCGGCGTCATTCGCCGCACCGGCGGCACGGTGCTGTGGAACGGCAGGGAGGTCGAGCTCGCCACCCCCAACGAGGCCATTGCCCATGGCATCAATGCCGTACACCAGGAAGTTGTGCTCTGCCGCCACCTGACCGTGGCGGCCAATATTTTCCTCGGCGACGAAACCACCCGCTTTGGCATGCTGCAAAAGCGCGAGATGACGCGCGCCGCGCAGAAAATTCTCGACGATATCGGTTTCCACCTGCCCGCCGACGCCCTGCTCGGCTCGCTCACCATCGGCCAGCAGCAATTGGTGGCCACGGCGCGCGCCTCGCTGCGCGGCACCAAATTCATCATTTTCGACGAGCCCACCGCCTATCTCACCCGCTCGGAGGCTGCCCAGCTTTTCGCGCTGATCCGCCGCCTCAAGGAGGAGGGCGTTACCATCGTCTATATCAGCCACCGCATGGAGGAAGTCTTCGAGCTGGCCGATCGCGTCTCGGTGCTGCGCGACGGCACCATGGTGGGCACGCGCGACATTGCCGAGACCAATGATACCGAGCTGGTGGCGCTGATGATCAATCGCACGCTCGACCAAATCTATCACAAGGAGACCATCCCCTTTGGCAAGCTGCTGCTCGAGACGCGTGGCCTTTCCGGCAAGGGCTTCAACGACGTCTCGCTCAGCGTGCGGGCCGGCGAGATTGTCGGGCTTTATGGCCTGATCGGCGCCGGCCGCAGCGAATTTGCCCTCAGCGTCTTTGGCCGCAATCCCATCACGTCAGGCGAGATCGTCTGGCAGGGCCAGGTCGTCGACATGCGCAATGAGCGCACCGCCATCGATCTGGGCATCGCCCTGGCACCCGAAAGCCGGCGCGATCAGGGCCTCAACCTCAATCTGCCCATCGGCCTCAATATCAACCTGCCGGTCTATGACCGCATCAATGCCGGCATCGTCGTCAATGTCGGCGAGGAAAAGAAGCGGGCCGACCAGCAGATCCGCGATCTGGGCATCAAGACCCCGTCACGCCACACGCTGGCCTCCTCCATGTCGGGCGGCAATCAGCAGAAGATCGTCATCGGCAAATGGCTCAATCACGGCGCCGAGCTGTTCATCTTCGACGAGCCCACCGTCGGCGTCGATGTCGGCACCAAGGCCGAAATCTATCGCCTTTTCGCCCGCCTGCTCAAGAATGGCGCCGGCATCATCCTGATCTCGTCCTACCTGCCCGAGGTCTATGAGCTGGCCGATACATTGCACGTGTTCCGCGATGGCCACCTGGTAGGCAGCCAGGCCTATCGCCAACGCACCCATGAAGAAGTTCTGGCCGAGGCCATCGGCGTCTGACGCCCCAGACTGGAGAAGACGACAGTGACCACCGAAGTGACCCCGACCGAGCCGACCAAACGCAATTTCAGTTTTCTCTTCGCGCTGACCCTGCTGGGCCTTTTGGTCCTGCTCTGCGTCGCGCTCTCCATCGCCACGCCCAGCTTTGCCACCGGCAACAATATTTCCAACCTGCTGCGCCAGGGCTCGATGATCGCGATCCTCGCCATCGGGCAAACCTTCGTCATCATTACCGGCGGCATCGATCTGTCGGTGGGCGCGGTGGTGGGCTTTTCCACCGTCGTGGTGGCCGGCCTCATCCAGTCCGGCATGCCCATTCCCCTGGCCATTCTCATCACCCTGGTCGTGGGCCTGCTGATCGGCTGCTTTCATGCCTTCGGCATCGTCAAAATGGGCCTGCCGCCCTTCATCATGACCCTGGCCACGCTGACCTCGCTACGCGGCATCGGCCTGCTGATGACCAATGGCTCGACCATCAACATCACCAATGAAGCCTTCACCCAGTTTTCGCGCGAGAGCTTCATCGGCGTGCCCAACCTGTTCTGGATGGTGGTGATTGTCGCCATCCCGTCCTTCATTTTCCTCCATCTCTCCAAATGGGGCCGCTATCTTTATGCGGTGGGCTCCAATGCCGAGGCGGCGCGGCTCTCGGGCGTTTCGGTGCCCAAGATGATCTATATCGCCTATGGCCTGTCCTCGATGTTTGCCGCTTTTGTCGGCGTCATGCTGGCGGCGCGTCTCGGCGTCGGCAATGCCACCCAGGGCGACGGCTGGGAGCTGCAGGCCATTGCCTCGACGGTGATCGGCGGCACCTCGCTGTTCGGCGCGGTCGGCTCGGTGCATGGCCCGCTGATCGGCGCCTTCATTCTGGCCACCATTGCCAATGGCGCCAACCTGCTCAACGTCAATTCCTTCTGGCAGCGCATCATCACCGGCGTGCTGATCATCGTCATCGTCTTCTTCGACCAGCTGCGGCGTCGCAACCGCTAGAGCGTCTGCAGCAAAAGCGGCTCCACGTTTGCGGTTCGAAAACGCGACAATTCAAAGATCTAGAGCCATTGGGCCGTTCGAGAAACGGTGAAATGGCCTAGACGGGCCTGCTGGCCGAGGCGCCTCAGCGCGGCTCGGCCAGCTTTGACCATCTGACCTCGGGGGCCCAGGCACAGTCCGTATCGAAGGGATATTGCGGCACGCTTTTATGCTTGCGCGCCAGCCGCTCGACGAACTGGTCCACCACGCCCGGCGACAGCGCCATCAGGCTCGGATTGGCGATCGGCCCCAGCTCGGGCGACAGATAGCCCGACTTGACCACGACGATCCTGGCCATGCGCGGATCAAGCCCCAGCCGGGTGAAATCGACGATATTGTGGAAAGGCCGGCGCCGCGCGGTCACCACCAGGTCAATGCCGCCGATCCGCAGCACGGCCTCGCGCAGATGGGCCTCGCTGGTTTCCACAAGCAACCTCACTTCGGCCTCGGCATCCACGGCGGCGCTCGAAGGGTCAAGGCTGGCCCCGATCCGCACCTGGATCGTCGCGCCGACGCCTGCCGCATAGGCGGCCTCGGTCGCCGCCTTGTCGGCAATGCCGGCAAAGATCACGCCCTGCGCATCATTGGCCATCAGTTCGGCCAGCACCTCGGCGCGGTCGCCGACGCCGCCGCCCGTCGGGTTGTCGCCCGATTCGGCCAGCACCACCGGCCCGGTGGTCGCTTCAAGCGCCCAGCCGACGCATTCCTCGATACTGCCGGTCTTGGTGCCGAAGACGAATTGGCTCCGAATGTCCCAATAGTCCTGCGCCAGCGTGCGCGCCGCGGCCGTCATGGCCAGCCGGTCCGTGCCGGTTACCACCGCGCAGGCAGTGGCGCGCGGCTCGTCGGCCCACACATAGCCGACCTGGAAAGAGGCATCCCAGATCCCGGTCGGGTCCTCGGCTGCCTGCAGCTGGCTGTAAAAACTGCGCGCCGGCTCGTCCTGTG
Organism: uncultured Devosia sp.; assembly: GCA_963975335.1. Lineage (GTDB taxonomy): Bacteria > Pseudomonadota > Alphaproteobacteria > Rhizobiales > Devosiaceae > Devosia. Next base: position 9,845 of record CAXBHD010000062.1, read on the forward strand.
TGGACGTGCGTTCGCCCGGCAGCAGCACCGGTACGGGCGCCCAAGCCACGACGGGGCGTTGGCCGGAGCGCAGCGCCCGCACCAGCATGGTCACGGCGCGGCGCATCGTGTCCTGCACGTCGATATGGGGCGCCGTGCGATAGGTGGAAAAAATGTCGAGGCTGTCGATGATCGGCTGGCTGACATTGCCATGCAGGTCATAGCTGGCCGCGATCAGCACGTCGGGACCCACCAGCGCCCGCACCGCGGCGATGAAGTCGCCCTCGGCATCGAACAGGCCCTCGACAAACATGGCGCCATGCATGGCGAGGTAAACCCCGTCGAGCGGCAGCGCCGCCTTGATCCCATCGAGGATTTCCGCCTTCCAGCGCGCATAGAGCGCGCCTTCCACCGGCCCGCCGGCAATCGCCCGCGCATGCAGCACGGTGACGAATTCGGCCGGGAAATGCGTCAGGAAATCGAAATAGGCGTCCTTGAGCATGCTCGGGCCGCGCAGCACGCGGAAATCGGCTTCGCGGGCGAGGACGGGGTTATAGGTACTGCATTCGGTATGCAGCCCGGCAACAGCGATGCGCATCAGAGCACTCCAGGGATGTCGGCTTCAGGATGGGTGGATGGGGATGGCTTGCTTGTGGCCAGCCGCCCGCTCAGCAAGAGGCTGGCCAGCAGCACTGGCACCAGGCAGGCAATGGCCAGCCGCATATCGGCATGCTCGGCGACAAAGCCGATCACCGGCGGGCCCACCAGAAAGCCCAGCAGCGCCACAAAGCTCAGAATGGCGACATTGGCCGAGGCCGTGCGATCGGTCAGACTCGCCGCGGCTGTCACGGCCAGCGGGAAGCCTACCGAGACGCCCAGCCCGATAATGCCAAAGCCGACCAGGGCGATCGGCGTGCTGGGTGCGATGAAGAGGATCGCAGCGCCGCACAGCGCCAGGCTGCCGCAGATCCGCGCCGTGGTCACCGCCCCGAAGCGGCGCTTCAGCCTGTCGCCGCCAAAGCGGCCGGCCGCCACCATCATGGCAAATACCGCGTAGCCCAGCCCCACCGTGCCGGCCTGGGCGCCCAATGCGTCACGCAGGAAAATCGCCGACCAGTCGGCCATGGCGCCCTCGGTCATGGTAATGCCGAAGACAAAGCAGCAGATGCCCAGCAGCGCCCAGCTGGGAAAGGCCCAGGCGGAGCGCTGCTTTTCGTCCCCGGGGATTGCAGCCTGGATGACGGGAAGGGCGGTTGCCACCAGCAGGGCCAGCGGCAGCACCATAGCGGCCACCAGCGCAATGGCCAGGCTTGCCGTCAGGCCGAGCCCGGCCAGGCCCGAACCGAGCAGGCTCCCCAGCATGATGCCGACCGACCAGAAGCCATGCGACGTGGTCATGATCACGGCGCCGCTGGATTTTTCCACCAGGTCCGCCTGTACATTGAGCCCGAGTTCGACAAAGGACAGCGACGAGCCGGCCAGCATCAGCGCCACGAAGAGCAAGCTCGGGTTCGGCGCCAGCGCCGGCAGACAGGTGGCGAGCGAATAGAGCACCATGCCGATCACGATCGCCCGGCGCGGCCCGATCCGGCCCACCAGCGGCCCGGCAAAGGGCAGCGTCAGCAGCGTGCCGCAGGGCAGACCGAGCAGCGCAATGGCCAGGCCCTGCGGCCCCAGACCCAAAGCCTGCTGCACATCGGGAATGCGCGGCAGCCACGAGCCGAAGGCGATCGGCTGCAGGAAAAAGATCAGCATGGTCAGGCGCTGGGGGCTGAGCATGGGATGCACCCTAGCGGGCGGCCGCCGCGCCCATGGGATAGGGCAGATAGCCGGCAAAGCCGGTCAGCTTCCACACCCCATCCACCTTGCGGCAGAAATAGAGCGTCTGCCAGTTGAGCACATCCTTGCTCCCGTCCTTGAGCGCGATTTCGCCGTCGAACTTTTTATGCGCGATGGCGATGTCGCCATTGATCTCGATCTCGGCAAGGCTGGTGGCACGGTGAATGCCTTCGAGCACATCCTCGGCATAATCGAGCTTCTGGCTGTCCTTTGCCTGGCGGATCCAGTCATCGCGATAGGCTTCGAGCGTGGGAAAGCTGATCCGCCAGTCATCGGGATTGCCCGACTTGCCGCCATTGATGCCCAGAAAGCCCTCTTTGACGAAGTCGCCATCGACCTGGCTCCAGTCGGCAGCGACAAAGGCGGCAATGTCGCGCTCGACCAGCATGGTCCAGATGGCACTGCGGTCGGCGTCGTCGGCAAAGGGGTTGGCACGAGTCATCATTGGTCTCTTGGCTGGAGTGGCGGGTATGGCGTTCAGACTTCACCCATCGGCATTCAGGGGGGTGACGGCATCATGGGCGGGCGTGTTTCAAATTTTCAAAGATGACTTGTAACCATGAACAGGGCAGTGAAGCCAGATGAATACCAATTTGGACAATCTGCGGGTTTTTGTGTGGCTTGTCCACACCGTGCCGGGCGCAAAATCCATGCAAAACGCCCAGAAATTCGCCAAAATGCCGCCCGTTTAAGCAAATCGCCGGGGTGGCTTATATTGGTATTGTCATTGTGACGGATTCGTGTTGACATTGCTTTCAGAACGATCCTAATCTTGAAAATAGTTTACAGAAAGCTCGACCGATCCGGCAGAGATTGGCGGGTATGAAGCAGGGATAACAGGCACACTATGCGGGTAGGCATCATCCGCCTCGGCTATCGTTTGGGCTATCTGGCGCGGGTCTTTTCCGCCGCCCGTGATGACTTCTCCATTGCCGGCTATGTCGATCCGGCGCCGGCCGGGCTGCCCTATGCCACCGAACATGGTGTTGCGCTCGGCACCCAGTTTGACAGTCTAGAGGCCCTGCTCGACAGCGAGCCGCTGGACCTGTTGATGGTCGGCTCGCCCAATCACCTGCATCTTGAGCATATCCGCATCGGCCTTGAGCGCGGCCTCAAGATCTTCACCGAAAAGCCGGTGGTGACCTCGGTCGAGGACACGATGGAAATCGCCAGGCTGATTGCCCGCTATGGCTCGGACAATCTGATGGTTGGCCTGGTGCTGCGCTACGCGCCGCTCTATGTCGATCTGCGCCGCGCCCAAGCCGAAGGTCACCTGGGCGACATCACCTCCATCGAGGCCTCCGAGCATATCCCGCCCTATCATGGTGCGTTTTTCATGCGCGACTGGCGGCGCTACGAGCGCTATTCGGGCAGTTTCATGCTCGAAAAATGCTGCCATGACCTCGATCTCTACAATGGCGTCATGGGCTGCCGGCCGCATTATGTCTCGAGCTTTGGCGGTCGCCGCACCTTCATCCCCGCCAATGCGCCCGCCGCTGTCGGCATCAACGACATGGAAGTCTATCACCGCAAGCCCAGCGGCTGGCAGGGCAGCGACAAGGTCTTCGACAGCGATGGCGACATCATCGATTTCCAGACTGCCATGGTGCAACGTCCCCGATGATTTCCGCCGCTTCGCCGTCATGGGCGCCAAGGGCATGGCGGAAGGCGATTTCATCCGCAATTTCCTGCGTGTCACCGATAGCCGCACGTCGGATCGTCTGATCGACACCACCTACAAGATGAGCGAGCTCAGCCAGCACTATGGTGCCGACGAGCAGATGGCCGAGGACATTCTCAAGCATGTGCTGGATGGCGATCCGCTGCCGGTCTCCATCACCGACGCGCTCGAGGCAGGGCTGCTGGCGCTGACCATGGACCAGGCCATGCGCACCAAATCGGTCATCGACATGACCCCGATCTGGCAAGAATTCGATGCCGCCCTCGGGCGAGCGGGCTAGAGGAGAGCAGGATGACCGGCAATCGTAGCGCTTCCCTCTTCGCTTTGGCCCTGCTTGCGCCGGCCCTCATCTATATCCTGATCATCGTCGCCTATCCGCTGTTTGATACGGTGGTGCTCTCCTTCACCAATGCCTCGCTGCGGCCAACATCGGACTTTGTCGGCTGGGCCAATTACGAACGCATTTTTGGCGCCGGCAATTTCACCGAAGTCATCATCCGCACCTTCATCTGGACCTTCTTTTCGGTCGCCACCAAAATGGTGATCGGCACGATGGGCGCCACCCTGCTCAATGCCGCCATTCCCGGCCAGGCCATGTTCCGCATCCTGA
>CAXBHD010000063.1:0-13927 GCA_963975335.1 uncultured Devosia sp.
CGGTCTGGTGATCTACTGGGCCTGGAACAATACGCTCTCGGTGACCCAGCAGTGGTTCATCATGAAGCGGCATGGCGTGGAAGTGAACCTGATCGGCAATATCATGGACGCCTTCCGGCGCAAGCCAAAGGCAGACCTGCCCACCAAGTCCTGATCGCCACAACCGATCAAGCATGTTACATGCCCGCCGGGACCCTCCGGCGGGCACATTGTTTATGAAGGCCAGCAGACGATGAGCACTATCGATTACGCCCCTGACATGATCGAACGCGGCCGCCTGCTGTTCGCCCGACCCTTCCTGTTCGTCAAAGGTTGCGTCAGCATTGCCGACCTGCCCGAAATGGACCGGGTGGAAATCTCCTTTGCCGGCCGCTCCAATGTGGGCAAGTCGAGCCTGATCAATGCCCTGGTCGGCATGTCCGGGCTGGCGCGCACCTCCAATACGCCGGGCCGCACGCAGGAGCTCAACATCTTCGAGAGCCAGAGCGAGAATCTGCGCATTGTCGACATGCCCGGCTATGGCTATGCCCGGGCGCCCGAGGACAAGGTGCGGCAATGGACCAAGCTCATCCACCGCTATCTGGTGGGTCGGGCCACGCTGCGCCGGGTCTATGTGCTGGTCGATGGCCGGCATGGCCCCAAGGATACCGACCTGACGGTGATGAACGAGCTCGACCATGCTGCGGTCAGCTATCAGGTAGTGCTGACCAAGGCGGACAAGCCCAGCAAGGAAGAACTCGACAAGGTCGTGGCCGCGACCAAGGCGGTCATCGCCAAGCGCCCCGCCGCCCATCCGCATGTGATCCTGACCTCCTCGGTCAAGGGCGACGGCCTGCGTGAGCTGCGCACCGAAATCGCGATGCTGCTGGAGAGCTAGCCGTCAGGCCGCCTGTCGCCCCGATCGGGGCTTTGCGTCGGCCAGGGTGAAGACGTCAACGATACGGTCCAGTTCGGCCGCCTGCGCCTCGGTCTGCTCGATGGCCGCATTGGTCTCTTCCACCAGCGCCGCATTGTGCTGGGTGATCTCATCCATCTGCCGGACGGCGACGGCGACCTCCTCGATGGCCGAGGCCTGACTCTGGCTGGCACTGGCAATTTCACCGATCAGGGTGGCGCTCTGGGTCACCGACCCATTGAGCGCGACGATGCGCTGGGCAATGTCCATGACCAGCCTGGTGCCGCCGGCCACTTCCCCCGCCGAGGCGTCGATGAGCTGCTTGATTTCAGCCGAGGCGCCTGCCGCCGACTGGGCCAGGCGCCGCACTTCCACCGCTACCACGGCAAAGCCCTTGCCGGCATCACCGGCCCGGGCTGCCTCGACCGAGGCATTGAGCGCCAGCAGATTGGTCTGGAAGGCAATATCGTCGATCAGGCCGATAATACTGGAAATCTTGCCCGAGGAAAGGGAAATGGCCGTCATGGCGGCCGTCGCCGTTTCCATCGCCCTGCCGCTTTCCACCGCAATGACCGAGGCGGCCGAAACGGCGCTATTGGCCTCGCGGGCGCGGCTGGCATTGGCGCCCACCGTGCGCGCCAGCTCCTCGATCGTGGCCGAGGTCTCTTCCACCGTCGCCGCCTGGCGGGTGGTGCGATCGGACAGGTCATTGGCGCCGGCCAGGATCTCGCCGGTGGCGGTCCTGAGGGCGCGCGAGGTGACCCGCAGGTCGGTGACGACGCTGGTGAGCTTTTCGGCCACGGCATTGGTATTGTCGCGCAGATCGGCAAAGGCGCCGGTAAAGGCGCCGCTGACGCGCTCGGTGAGATCTGCCCGGGCCAGCGCCGACAGGACGCGACCGGTGCTGGTCAGGCCGAGATCGACGGCCTCGAGCAGGGCATTGACCTCGGTAGCCAATTGCTCGAGCTCGGCCTGCGCATAGCCGACCTCGACGCGCCGGCCGAGCTCGCCGGCCATGACGGCGCGCAGCGTGGTCCGCAAGTCCTCGGTCAGCCGGTCGGCAGCCTGCTGGCGCTGACCACTCTCGGCATCGTGCTGGCGCTCGCTGGCCTGCAGCATTGCCTGTTGCACCAATGCGGCGCGAAAACCCTCCAGCGCCTCGAACATCACGGTGAGCTCATCGCTGTCCCTTTGGGCGGGGATGGCGACATCGGTGCGGCCGGCCGCCAGGTCGGCGGTCAGGGCAACCAGCGTTTTGAGACGCATCGACACTACGCGCTGGAACAGCACGAAGACCGCCAGACAGCCCGCGGCCGCCGCCATGCCGGCCAGGATCAGGGGCACGAGGACCCCCATATTGTTCTGCGCCAGCAAGGGGGCGATGGCCAGGCTACCAAAGACGACGACCAGGGCGCCGAAGCCGAGAAAGGCTGCCACCAGCTTGTGGGTGATGGACAGCTTGGCAAAATTGAACACGGGGGACCCTGACGCAATGGGAGAACCGCAGCAGTTTAGCCGCCCAAGCGCTGCAATGCATTGACATAGATCAAGGCGCCCGAGGCCGAAGCCGCTAGCGCGTCGTGCAGGCCACCCACCGCTTCAGCACGGCAGCCAGTGGCGTCGACTTGGCCGCCAGGTCTTGGGCATTGCTGAATGTCACCACGCCACGGTCCGGCGCCGCCCAGGCGATCAGGCGGTCAGGGTCCTCGAAGCGGAACAGGTCATCCGCGCCGGCCTTGGCGCCACGGTGCAGGATCAGCTGCAACCGGTCGCCCGGATGCAGCCGCATGGTGATGCGATCATCCTCGCCATTGCCGAAGCTGGGGGCATTCCACTTGATGGTTTCCACCAGGTCGGGCAGCGTGGCCAGGATCAGCGCGCGCAGCCGTTCAATCTCGGCCTTGCGCGCATGCTGCAGCCCCTCGAGATAGAGATCGACCGCCGAACTTTTCTCGGCCACGGCCATGTCAGCGCCCCTTGAAGAACTGCCCGATATAGCCGGCAACGTCGCCGCTATTGGATGGCTTGGCAAGCGATGCCACGGCAGTTTCCACCACCGCGTCCGGCGCCTTGCCGCGGCGCAGTTCGGCCAGGGCCAGGGCATAGTCATCGGCAAATTCGGGATGCGGCTGGAAACTCAGCGCCGCGCCATTGCGATAGGCCAGGCCGGCATTGGGCGTGAAGTCGGAGGCCAGAATCACCTCGGCCTCGGCCGGCGGCACCAGCACCTGGTCCTGATGCGAGCAGGCGACCGCCAGCATGGCCGGCGCCTGCGGCATGAAATCGGGCCGGCCCTTTACCGAATAGCTATGGCGTCCCAGGCCCCAGCCCTTGGGGGACTTGCGGACATCGCCGCCCAGCGCATCGGCCATGATCTGGTGGCCAAAGCAGATGCCCAGCAGCGGCGTGCGCTGCTGATAGCCCTGGCGGATGAAGTCGCGCAGCGGCTCCATCCAGGGCAGGTCGTCATAGACGCCGGCCGCCGAGCCGGTGATCACCACACCCTCAAGCGATGCGAGATCAGGAAAGGGCTCGCCCTCGGCGACATTGACGGTCTGGTAGGAAAAGCCCTGTCCCGTCCTGTCGAACATGGCTTCGAACATCTTGCGATAGGGCACGAAGCGATTGCGCAGGGGGAGCGGCACTTCGCCGGTCTGGAGAATGGTGAGTTTCATGTGTGGCCATCTGAACGGAATGGCCCCTTAAACGCCTTTGACCGGGGCAAGGCAATGCCTGCCCGGTCAAAGCAGGCTTGTCTATTTCGCGTCTGGCTTGGCCGGACGGGTCTTGTCGTCACCCGGATGCTTGACCTTGGCCTCACCGGGCGACTGACCGAATTCGGTGCCGCCCAGATGACCGCCACCGCTGGTCTTGTCGACCTTTGCCAGATCGTCGGCAATCTGCTCGTCTACATTCTTGCTCATCGGTTGTCTCCTCTTGCTGAGGGACCAACCGGTGAGCGGCGCTTATGTTCCGTCAGGCGGCGATGAAGTTCAGCGCGACGCCATTGATGCAGTAGCGCAGGCCAGTGGGCTGGGGACCGTCGTTGAAGACATGGCCCTGGTGGCCGCCGCAATTGGAGCAGTGCACTTCGGTACGGCTCATGAACAGGGAATTGTCCTCGCTCGTGCCCAGGGCGCCATCGATAAAGGTATAAAAGCTCGGCCAGCCGGTGCCGCTGTCATATTTGGTTTCGGAGGCAAACAGGGGCTGGGCGCAGCCAGCGCAGACAAAGGTGCCCGCGCGCTTCTCGTCATTGAGCGGCGACGTATAGGGGCGCTCCGTACCTTCGTGCCGCAGCACGTCATAGGCGGCGGGCTCCAGGCGGGCCTGCCACTCTTCATCGGTCAGCTTGAACGGGAAATCGCCCTCGGCCGCCTCGAGCGTGCCCATGGGGCGCAGGCCGACAAAGGCAGCGAAGGCGGCGATGGCCGAGCCACCCAGCAGCAGATTGCGACGGTTCATAGCCATTTGCGTTCTCCTTGAGCCAAGAGGCCCCGCGCCCGGAACCGCAGGAGGGATTGCGGGCGGCGGCGCGGGGCGTGGTTGACGGCCAATATAGGGACCCGGGCAGGGGATTGGCACGTCAAGTTGTGGTGAGAGGCGACAACCCGCCGCCTCTCTCAGGGGACCATTCGCAATGGCCGCCCCGTTGGTTACATAGCCGACTTGGGCGTCAGCACGGCGTCGATGACGTGGATGACGCCATTGGACTGGATCACGTCGGCAATGGTGACATTGGCAACGGTGCCGTTTTCGTCGGTCACGGTGACCTTGCCGTCAGCGGCCTTGAGGGTCAGCTTGCAGCCGCCCACGGTGTTCACGACATGCTCGCCGCCATCGGCTTCAACCATGCCGACGATGTCGGTGGAAAGCGCCTTGGCCGGGATCACGTGGCAGGCCAGGATGGTGGCCAGCGTGTCCTTGTTTTCGGGCAGCAGCAGGGTGTCGACGGTGCCGGCTGGCAGGGCGTCAAAAGCGGCATTGACGGGGGCCAGAACGGTGAACGGACCTTCGCCCGACAGCGTCTCGACCAGGCCGGCAGCCTGGACAGCGGCAACCAGGGTGGTGTGGTCGGCCGAGTTGACGGCGTTTTCGACAATGTTCTTGTCGGCAAACATGGCGGCGCCGCCGACCATCGGATTGTCCTGGGCCATAGCGCCGCCGATCGAGGCAGCAGAGATCATGGCAGCGACGGTGAGTGCACGGAGAGAGAAGTTCATGGGGTCGTTCCTTCCTGTATCTTGTTCCCGTTGTTCGGCTGGGACATAGGAAGGAACGGGAGGCTTTCAGCTTAAGTTTCAGATTGTTTCGGCCAGGCGAAAAAACTTCGAACTAATTCGCGCTGCGTGAAAACCTGATGTTTGACAGTGCCTTATGAAAACTGCCGCCGCCCGGATGCGGGTGACGGCAGTATTTTTTGCAGCTGTTTTATATTTGCAGATGCAGTGATCCGGCAGCGCTAGATCTTCGTAACGGCGCCCTTGGCGACAATGGGGCCATGCGGGTTGCCATCGGGCGAGCCGCCCTTTTGCTCGAGCGTAATGGCGAGCACGGAGCCCTCGCCCCAGCCCTGCATGACTTCGGGCGCGATCGAGACGGCACTGCGCTCATTGACCGGGATAATGCCCATCGAGATCGGGTTATTGCCGCCCTGGATGGCCCAGAGTTCGAAATCCTTGTCGGGCACGGCCTCGCCCGACAAAGCGGTGAGCCGGACATTGCCGCTGCCATCATAGAGGGCGACGAACTTGACCGGGCTGCCCTCTTCCTCGAGGGCGGCCACCAATTGGGTGGTCAGGCTCGAGACGTCGGTGGCGGGACGGATCAGGTTGGCGCCGACCGCGACGACGGCCACGGCCATGGCACCGGCGGCAATGGCGCGCCAGACCATCAGATTCTCCCAAAAGCCTGCCAGCGGCCGGTTCCGGACGACATCGCCAAAGGCGCGGGCTTCGATGGCCGCATAGAGATGGCGCGGCACCGGGGTCTCTTCATATTCGGCATTGAGGGCGGCAAAGCGGGATACCCAGAAGTCGCGTTCAGCCCGCAAATCCTGGTCGTTCTCGATCAGGCGGCCGACACGCTCATGCTCGCTGGTGGAGAGCAGGCCCAGGACATACTCGGCCACCAAGGCGTTGCGGCCCTCAAAGTCTTCGCCGAATTGATCACTGGTGCTCATGCGCTCAGGCAGTCTTTCAGTTTGATGAGGCTCCGGCGCAGCCAGGTCCGCATCGTGTTCAAAGGCACGGTATAGCGGCCCGCCAGTTCCTCGTAGCTATAGCCATCGAGATAGGCGCCGCGCACCGCGTCGGCACGATCGGGTTCGAGCGTGCCGAGACAGTCATCGATCTGGCGTCGCTCCTGACTGTCCTGGGTCGCGCGCTCCGGGGAGGGGCCGGCGTCAGGAATTTCAAGCGCCACATCGATATCGTCGGACGGTGGCCGGCGGGCCCTCAGAATGTCGAGTGAATGGTTGCGGGCGACGGCAACCAGCCAGCTGATGGGACTGGTGGAGCCGGCGACGTACCGATCGGCACGCTGCCAGACCTTCACGAAAACTTCCTGGAGCGCCTCTTCGGCCTCCGAACGGTCTTTCAAGATACGCAGGGTGACGCCAAAGAGTTTCGCGCTGGTGCGATCATAGAGCAGCCGGAAAGCGGCGCGATCGCGCAGGGCGCAGCGGGCGATCAAATCGGCGATGTCCTGGGACGGTGTGTCAATCATGGGCATAGCTCTACCCTGCCTCCCCCGTTGTGCCTATCCCTGCCCGTGCCGGATCACATGATAAGCCATTGCGGTAACGCGGCGACAGTGCAAACGGATCAGTGCCAAAAGCGCAGAAGCGGCTTTTCCTTTGCGCCCTGATGCTCTATTCCCGGTGCGGACATTTTCACGCCGTTTGACCAACCGATTGGGTCTGCCTATGTCCGATAAAGCTACCGAGACCGACCGGTTCAGCCATGATGCCGGCATTCTCGCCCAGGCACTGCCCTATATGCAGCGCTACGAGGGCAAGACTGTCGTGGTGAAATATGGTGGCCATGCCATGGGCGATGCCACGCTGGGCCAGGCCTTTGCCCGCGATATCGCCCTGCTCAAGCAATCCAAGGTCAATCCGATCGTGGTGCATGGCGGCGGGCCGCAGATCGCGCTGATGCTGAAGAATCTGGGCATTGAATCCAAGTTCGAAGGCGGGCTGCGCGTCACCGACAAGCGGACCATGGAAGTGGTCGAGATGGTGCTGGCCGGCTCGATCAACAAGGAAATCGTGGCGCTGATCAATGCCGAAGGCGAATGGGCCATTGGCCTCTGCGGCAAGGACGGCAACATGGTCTTTGCCAAGCGGGCGGAAAAGACCGTCAAGGATCCCGGCTCCAATATCGAGCGCGTGCTCGATCTGGGCTATGTCGGCGAGCCCGTGGAAGTCGACCGCACGCTGCTGGACCTGCTGGCCCGTTCCGAGCTGATCCCGGTGATCGCGCCGGTGGCGCCCGGGCGCGACGGTAATACCTATAATATCAATGCCGATACCTTTGCCGGCGCCATTGCGGGCTCGCTGGGTGCCAAGCGCCTGCTGTTCCTGACGGACGTGCCCGGCGTTCTCGACAAGTCCGGCACGCTCATTCCCGAGCTCAGCGTGCGCGAGGCCAAGGAGCTGATCGCCGATGGCACCATTTCGGGCGGCATGATCCCCAAGGTGGAAACCTGCTTTGCCGCGCTTGAAGACGGCGTTGAAGGCGTGGTGATCCTCAATGGCAAGCAGCCCCATGTGGTACTGGTGGAACTGTTCACCGAATTCGGTGCCGGCACGCTGATCGTGCGCTAGGCTCTGCCATCACAGCAACAGAAAAGGCCGCCATTACTGGCGGCCTTTTGCATTTGAGATGGCCTTGGCAGACCTAGTGCTCCAGCACCACGGCAGGGGCAACGGGCGCGCCGGGGCGCTGGCCATGGCCAGGATTGCGCCGGAACAGCGGCGAGAGCAGCAGCACCAGGGCAAAGCTGGCCATGACATAGTAGAGCGCCGTGCTGGCGGCATTGGCAAAGGCGGCATGCGGCAGCGTGCCGGCAGCAAGGCTGGCGCCCAGATTGCCAAAGAACAGCTCGCCGATAATGGCGACACCGAGGGCGCCACCCACCTGCTGGAAGGCCTGCAGCGCGCCCGAGCCGGCCCCGGCATCGCGCGGCGGCACATTGGACAGTACCAGCTGGAACAGCGCCGAGAAGCCCAGCCCCAGACCGATGCCGGCGATCAGCAGGGGCGGCAACAGGGCCCAGTGATCGATGCTGTCGCTGACCCCGGCAATGTAGAAATGCAGCCAGCTGATGCCGGCGACCAGCAAGCCGCCGGACGTGGCCAGCCGGGCCCGCAGGAAGTGGCTGCCGAAGCGGCCGGCAATGGCCGAGGCAACCAGCACGCCCACGGAGAAGGGTGTATTGGCCAGGCCCGATTCGAGCGGGGTGAAGGCAAAGCCGCCCTGCAGCAACAGGGAAATCACCATGAACATGCCCGGAATGCCCGAAGCAAAGACCGTGGTCACGAAGGCGCCGAACATGAACTGGCGGTTGGTGATGAGGTCGAAATTGAGCAGTTGCGAGCGACCGGCTGCGGCACGGCCACGCGTCCACAGCACGAAGGCGGTCAGCAGGCCGAAGCCGGCGGCGATCATGGCAAAGGCCCAGAGCGGCCAGCCATAGACGCGGCCCTCGATGATCGGGAAGACAACGGCCAGGATGCCCAAGCCGAACAGGGTGATGCCGACATAGTCATTGCGCAGGCTGGCATGGCCCGGCAGGCGCGGGATCAGGAACCAGCCGGCAATGATGGTGGCGATGCCGATGGGAATATTGACCAGAAAGATGGGCTGCCATTCCATGCCGAAGAGATTGGCCGAGACGAGGATGCCGCCCAGAATGGGGCCGCAGACCGAAGCCAGGCCGGCCGAGAGGCCAAACAGGGAGAAGGCCTGGCCGCGCTCATGGGGCGGGAAGGTCACCGTGGCAATGGCGAGCACCTGGGGGGTCATCATGGCGCCGGCCAGGCCCTGGATGATGCGGGCAATGATCAGGAATTCGATATTGGGCGCCATGCCACACAGGGCGGAGGCGGCGGTGAAACCGGCCACGCCCCACAAGAACAGCTTGGTCCGGCCCAGGATATCGCCGAGCCGGCCAAAGGGCAGCAGGCCCAGGGCAAAGGCCAGGATATAGGCGGCAACGACCCATTCGATCTGATTGTCGCTGGCGTTGAGGCCGGTACGCATCGAGGGCAAAGCCACATTGACGATGGTGACGTCGATCAGATTCATGAAATTGGCGATGAGCAGCACGAACAGGGCTGGCCAGCGGCGCGGATCGGGCGCCGCCGGGGCGCCGGACGGGGGAGCGGGGTGGGCGGACATCAGGGGTTTCCTTGGGATTAAGAGGGTGTGCGGATGAAGGCGCGTTCGAGCTCGGCAAGCATCTGCTCGATCCGAGCAGAGCTGGTATCGACGCGGCGCCAGCTGTCGGAGAGAGCGCCGGTAATGATGAGGGCAGCCGCCTCGGCATCGGTGTCGGCCCGGAAGGAGCCATCGGCGACGCCAAGGCGGAAAATGTCGGCAAACTGGCTGCGCCAGAAATCGTAGATCGGGGTCATGATCCCGGCTATGGCCGGATCACGCCGGGAGCGCGCGACAAGTTCTGTCAGGATGATGACGAGGTCGGGCATGTCGCGCATGGTTTCGCGGAAGTCGTCGAATTCGAGATGCAGCTTTTGCAGCGCGGTCTTGCCGTCGCGCGGATGGCGCAGCGCCTGAAGCCGAAAGTCGTGGCGGATGCTCTCGGCCACCAGGGCCACCAGCGCTTCCTTAGAGGGGACGTGATAGTGCAGCGTGGCAATATTGATGCCGACGCGGGCGGCAATGTCGCGGGTGCGCAGGCCCTCGAGACCCTTTTCAAGGATGATGGCGCGCGCGGCCGCCGCAATGGCCAGCCGGCGGTCATCGCCGCTTTCACGCCTGGTATGGGATAGGTCTTGCGTCATCGTCACCTCATGGCCGGCGCTGCTTAAACCTGTTCCCGCCTTCAATCAATCGTTTGATTGAGAAGCTGCCATGCATTTTCGCGGGACCGAGACCGAGAGCCCGGGACATTGCCGGCACGGCCAAACCGCGTCAGGGTGGCGCGGCGCGCGTGCATCCGGCGAAGTGAGGACAAAAAACTCAAAAGCAGGGATTTTTCGCCAAGCGCCTATCGGCCGCTCTCTACACGACCTGTTTGGTATAGATTAACCTCCGCTCGGCAATGGGGGGAATTGGCATGGGTTCGGAGTTCTTCATTTTCGCGGCGGTCGGCTTTCTGGCGCAGATCGTCGATGGGGCCCTGGGCATGGCCTATGGCGTGGTCAGCTCCACCATGCTGCTCGCCTTCGGGGTATCGCCGGCCTATGCCTCGGCCAGCGCGCATGCGGCCGAAGTCTTTACCACCGCGGCCTCGGCCACCAGCCATGTCAGCCACAGGAATGTCGACTGGAAGCTGTTCTGGCGGCTGGCGCCGGCCGGCGTGCTGGGCGGCATGCTGGGTGCCTATGTGCTGACCTCGATCGATGGCGCGGTGCTGCGCCCCTATGTGACGGCCTATCTGACCCTGATGGGCTGCTATATCCTGTTTCGCGCCTTCCGCCAGCGCCGGACCCAGATCGAGCCGACGGCGGCGGCTCTGGTGCCGCTGGGCATGGTGGGCGGCTTTGTCGACGCGGCTGGGGCCCGGTGGTGACCTCGACGCTGGTGGGCTCGGGCTCGGCACCGCGCTATGTGGTGGGCACGGTCAATACGGTGGAGTTCTTTCTCACCACCGCCATTTCGGCCGCCTTCCTGGTCAGCCTGCTGACCGGCCACTGGGAAGAGGCTGCCGGCCTGCTCGACCATGCCATGGCCGTAGCCGGGCTGATCGTTGGGGGGCTCGTGGCTGCCCCCTTTGCCGGGCTCATCGTGCGCAAGATGCCGGCGCGGCTGCTGATGATCATCGTAGGGTGCCTGGTTATCGCGCTGGCCGGCTACCAGACCTGGCAATTGCTGGGCTAATCGGGCGGGGGCGCCCGCCCTCCTCGCCCCCCGCTATCCTGCTTGGCCCGCGCCCCGCCGAACCATGCCTATGCTTTGCCCATCACCCCAGCGAGCTGGCCTGTAGGCGAATAGTGGTGGGTGAGCCGGGTGGAGGGTGCCTCCTCCACAGGTTCGACGCCTCGGTTGCGACAGGGCGGTTATCGTCTCACTATTTAATTGCACCAGAGGCAGTTAGCGCCCTCGGCGCCCGCTCGTTTGCGACAACCGCATCTGCAGGCGGCATCTTGACATGGGCAGGTGTTGACAAATCCATCGGCGCGGCGTGTGTCGCGGTCACCATCTGGAGTGCCCGCCCATGCAGGACTATGTCCGCCGCATCCTGACCTCGTCGGTCTACGAAGTTGCCGAGGAAACCCCGCTCGACGCCATGCCCATGCTGTCGGCAAGGCTGGGCGTCGACGTGCTGCTCAAGCGCGAGGACATGCAGCCGGTCTTCTCCTTCAAGATCCGCGGCGCGCATAACCGCATCGCCCAGCTCAATCCCGAGGAGCGGGCGCGCGGGGTGATCTGCGCCTCGGCCGGCAACCATGCCCAGGGCGTGGCGCTGTCGGCCAGCCGGCTGGGCATTCGCGCCATTGTCGTCATGCCGACAACGACCCCGGCGATCAAGATCAATGCGGTGCGCAAGCGCGGCGGCGAGGTGGTGCTGTTCGGCGACGGCTTTGATGCGGCGCGCGCCCATGCGGCAAACCTGGCCGACAAGCATGGCTATGTGGTGGTGCATCCCTTCGACGATCCCGATGTGATTGCCGGACAGGGCACGATCGGCATGGAATTGCTGCGCCAGCATCCCGGCCCGATCGGGGCGATCTATGTGCCGATCGGCGGGGGCGGCCTGGCCGCCGGCATTGCCGCCTTCGTCAAGTTCCTGCGGCCCGACATCCGCGTCATCGGCGTCGAGCCGGAAGAGGCCGCCAGCATGCAGGCGGCCATTGCTGCCGGCCATCCGGTGGCGCTCGACCAGGTGGGGCTGTTTGCCGATGGCGTGGCCGTGCGCCAGGTGGGGACAGAGACCTTCCGCATCTGCCGCGAGCTGCTCGACGACATCGTCACCGTCACTGCCGACGAGATCTGCGCGGCGATCAAGGATATCTTTGACGACCACCGCGCCATTGCCGAACCGGCCGGGGCGCTGGCTTTGGCCGGGCTGCGCCGCCAGGTCGAGCGGGGCGTGGCGCCGGCCGGCGCGCTGATCGCCATCAATTCGGGCGCCAATGTCAATTTCGACCGCCTGCGCTATGTGGCCGAGCGGGCCGAGATCGGCGAGCGCGCCGAGGCGCTGCTGGCCGTGGAAATCCCCGAGCGGCCAGGCAGCTATCGCGCCTTCATGCGCCTGCTGGGCCCGCGCTCGATCACCGAGTTCAACTATCGCTTTGCCCATGGCAGCAAGGCCACGATCTTTGTCGGGGTGAAGCTGACCGGTGGCGAGACGGAAAAGCACGCCATCATCGCCCTCTTGGCCAGCCATGGCCTGGCGGTCACCGACATGACCGACAATGAAGTCGCCAAGCTGCATGTGCGCTACATGGTGGGCGGCAGGGTGCAGGATCTGGCCGACGAGGTTGTCTACCGCTTCCAGTTTCCCGAGCGGCCCGGAGCGCTGCTGAAATTTCTTGAAGGGCTCAACGACGCGTGGAATATTTCGCTCTTCCACTACCGCAACCATGGCGCCGACTATGGTCGTGTCCTGGTGGGAGTGCAGGTGCCGCCAGATACCCGCGCCGACTTCATCGCCCATATCGATGCTGTCGGCTTTCCCTATTGGGAGGAAACCGACAATCCCGCCTACCGCGCATTTCTCTAGCCGCGTGCGGCGTCGTCAGGATGAAATGAAGCGACAATAGCGTGTCAGCTCCCCTGCAACCTGTCCCAATTGCGACCCGTTTGTATTGCACCAGTGACTATTGCAATCGGACCGCCCAAACGCCACTTGCCTCAGACCGCCGACAGCCTGCCGACCTCGCCTGACCGACACAACAAACCAAGAAACAGCCGGAGACGATCCATGCGGACTACCCAGACCCTTACCCTATTGCTCATGAGCGGCATTGCCAGCGCCGCCCTTGTCGGGCAGGCCAGCGCGCTTGAGGCCCAGGCCTTTGTTGATCGCGTCGTCGCCGTCTATGGCAGCGTCGGCTACACTATCGAATTTGGCGCGGCCACGCTCGATGGTGACACCATTACCGTGGATGGCGCCACGGTCAGCATCGAGGGCCTTGATGACGAGCCGATGCAGTTTGACACCGAGCTGACCTTTTCGGGCGTCAGCGCGCTTGAGGATGGTGGCTATCAGGTCGAGAGCCTGACCATTCCCGATATCGATACCGACTTTGCCAGCGAGCCGACCGGCCATGTCAGCCTCAGCGATATCGAGGTCACCGATCTTTACCTGCCCGGTGGCGACACCGTCCCGGCCCTGGCGTCGCTGCAGCTGATCGGCGGCATCACTACCGGTCCGCTATCGGTGCTGCGCGACGGCGCCGAAGTGGTCGCCTATGACAGCCTGGAAGCCCTTACCAGCTTCAACCCGGCGCAGGGGCCCGATCTGGTGGACCTGTCCTCATACATGATCGTCAGCGGCATCGTCGCCGATCTGTCGAGCGTCAGCGAGGAGGATCCGGAAGCCGGCGCCAATATCGAGGCACTGGGCTTGACCACTATTTCGGGCGACATCACCCAGGAAATGACCTGGTCGATGGCCGATGGCCATCTGAATATCAGCGAATTCCTGTTCGATTTTGCCGACCAGGGCGCCCTCAACCTCACAGCGGAGATTACCGGCTTCACGCCCGAAGTGCTCGAGCAGATCAATGCCATGCAGGCCGGTATACCTGTCGAGGGCGAGATGACCGACGAAATGGCGCAGCAACAGATGATGCAGGGCATGGCCATCATGCAGGGCGTCTCGATCGTGGGCGCTTCG
>CAXBHD010000064.1:0-13857 GCA_963975335.1 uncultured Devosia sp.
AAACTTGGCAGCCGGATCGATCGGCTGGCCATCATGCATCAGGTCGATGATGCGGTTGGCATCGGGATTGAGAGTTTCCTTGCCGTCCGAGGAATATTTCGACGGCTGGGTCAGGTCGATCTTGTAGGTGACGCCGTCGATGACATCATAGTTGTAGGAGGGGAAATCGGGGTTGATCAGCTCGGCATCGGTGGCGCCAGCCTCGATCTGGTTGAAGATGCCGGCCGAACGCTCGAGCCAGTTCTTCACATCGGCGCCGGTAATGACCACGGCCTGGATCGTATTGGGATAGAGGTAGAGGTCGGCGACGTTCTTGATGGCGACCGGGCCGACCGGGACGTCGGTATAATAGTCCGGGCCGCCACGGCCACCCGCCTTGAAGGGGGCGGCGGCCGACAGGATGGGCAGGCCTTCCCATTCAGTGCCGGCCATCATCTGGCTGATATACCAGGTCTGGGCCTGGCTGACGATCTGCACGGATGGATCATCGGCGACCAGAGCGAAATAGGAGTAGAGCGGGGCGGCGGTTTCGCCGACGGCACGACGGATATAGTCGAGGGTCTCGTCATGCTCGATCTGGGCGGCGGCAGTCACCTCGGCTTCGTCCTTGACGAGCGGGGAGACCTTGCCCTCGACGCGCTGGGAAATGGGCCGGGCTTCGGATGTATGGCTGGCAATGGTCCACTTGCCCTCGGCATCCTGCTCAAGCAGCAGATCGATCAGGCCCATATGGCTGCCCCAGAAGCCGGCCATGACGGCAGGCTTGCCATTGAGGGTGCCCGCGGCGACATCGGCGCCCTCGACGCCTTCATAATCAGGACCGGGAAAGACCAGATGCTGGTGGCCGGTCAGGACGACGTCCACGCCCTCGACGGCGGCCAGCTGCAGCGAGGCGTTCTCGGCGCCGGCGCCCTGGTCGGCAGCAATGCCGGAATGGGACAGGGCGACGATGATATCGGCGCCTTCTTCACGCATGCGGGGCACATAGGCCTCGGCGGTTTCGACGATGTCGCGGGTCGTGACCTTGCCGGTGAGGTGGGTGGCATCCCAGGTCATGATCTGGGGCGGCAGGAAGCCGATCAGCCCGACCTTGATGGTGCGGGTCGTGCCCGAGCCGTCGACCAGCTGCTTTTCAACGATCAGATAGGGCTTGATATAGGTGGCATCGGCCAGCGGTTCGGCGGCGAGCTCACCGCGCACCAGATTGGCCGAGACGAAGGGGAATTCGGCGCCGGCCAGGGCCTGATCGAGGTAGTCGAGGCCGTAATTGAACTCGTGATTGCCCAGGGTGGCGGCATCGTAGCCCAGCGTGTTCATGGCGGCGATGATGGGATGGACATTGCCATCGAGGCCCTTTTCATAGGCCATGTAATCGCCCATGGGGTTGCCCTGGATGATGTCGCCATTGTCGACCAGCATGGAATTGCCGGCCTCGGCGCGGATCTCTTCAATGATGGTGGCGGTGCGAGCCAGGCCCATCGTGTCATTGGGGGCATCGGCATAATAGTCATAGGCAAAGACCGCGACGTGCAGATCGGTGGTCTCAAGGATGCGCAGATGGGCCTGATTGGCCTGGGCCATGGCGGCAAAGGGGTGCATGGCGGCCATGGCTCCGATGCTGGCTGAACCGGCAAGGAAAGTGCGCCGCGACATTTTGGGCAGGAAATTCATTGATCGTCTCCCTGAAACTGCAATGCATGAATGGGGTGTTGGGGGCATGAGCTCCCAAACTGCCGAAGCGCAGCCCGGCCTGTGACGCCACTGGGGCGACTATATGCTCATGCCGTCGCCACGTGACGCGCGGATGACGGCGCGAGAGGAGGCTAGGAAGTTTTGATCGACTGGTCAATTTGTGACAGCGGACAGGCAAAGGCGCCGCACGGTCGTGAGACCGGACGGGTGCGGGTGGGCAGATCCGAGGCGGCAATCGCCTCTGGTTTGGTAAAAATAGTGAGACGATGACCGCCTCGGGGCTTGCCATTCATGCGCAGCGCTCATGGCCTTTTCGCCCAAAATCGCTCCACTGGCGCGATTTTGCCTGCGGCCGGTTCGACGTTATTGGCAATGTTCGGCGGCGCGGGGAACGCTCGCCCCCCGTGATGCCGTCTCGGAACCTGTGCGGCAGGCAAAACCACACCCAGCGCACCCCATCACTGTTCGCCTGCAGGCCGCCCATACGGGATGATGTGCAAGAGCATGCGCGCGGTTTCGCGGGCGACGACAAGTTGGAAAGATAATCGCGCTGAGCGGTCGCGTGTGCCGGAACGGTTTGCTTTGGCGGGCCTTGTTGGTAGGAACATAGCTCCACGGAGAATTGCACAGCATGAAATGGCGCGGTCGGCAGCAGAGCTCGAATATTGAAGACCGGCGCAGCCAGGGCGGCGGCCGCATGGGCGGCAGCCCCTTTGGCAGTGGCGGCGGCTTTCGCATGCCCTCGGGCGGGGGTGGACGCCGCGGCGGCATGGGCAGCCTGATCGGCATTGTCGTCGTGCTGGGCCTGATCTGGCTGGTGACGGGGCAGAACCCCATCGACATGCTGTCGGGGGGCAGCGGCGGGACGTCCAGCAGCCCCGCTGGCAGTTCAGCAAGCCAGGTGCCGGCCAGCGCCGCGGAAGAGGAACTGGTCGACTTTGTCGGCGTGGTGGTCAAGGAAACCGAGGATATGTGGAGCGCGGTTTTCGCTGCGCAGAACCGGGACTATCCCGAGCCGGCCGTGGTGCTGTTCAGCGGCCAGACCAATACGGGCTGCGGCGCGGCCGACGCGGCGACAGGACCGTTTTATTGCCCGGGCGATGCCAAGGTCTATATCGACCTGAGCTTTTACGAGGAACTGCGCCAGCAGTTCGGCGCGCCGGGCGATTTCGCCCAAGCCTATGTATTGGCCCATGAAGTGGGCCACCATATCCAGAACATTACCGGCGTGCTGCCCGATTTCAACGAGCGCCGCGCCAGTATGAGCGCGGAGGAGGCCAATGCCTATTCGGTGCGGGTCGAGCTGCAGGCCGATTGCTATGCCGGTGTGTGGGCCAATTATGCGGGCCAGGAAGACCTTCTCGAGAACGGCGATATCGAAGAGGCACTGAATGCGGCCAACCAGATCGGCGACGATACGCTGCAGGAGCGGATGCAGGGTTTTGCCGTGCCCAAGACGTTCAACCATGGCACCTCGGCGCAGCGCAAGGCCTGGTTCGAGAGGGGCTTTCAATCCGGCGACCCGGGTGATTGCGACACGTTTTCGGGCGTTGTCTAGCCGTCGGTGACGTCCGCCGGGGCGCGTCCCGGCGGCAGCGCCGGCCGCGGAAATCTGAACGGATCGGCGTGCTCCGCGTTGTTGCAGCAACAAAGGAGCCCCGTCATGTTCGGCAATCTACGTCACGTTTCCCTGGAATTTTTCGTCGATGATGGACGCTTTGCCAATAGTGTGCAGCCGGTCGTCATCTATGCCCAGGCCCTGGCGCCGGACACTGCTTCAGCGGAAGCGATGGAAGCGCTGTTCGATGGCAATGGCTGGCCCAGCCAATGGCGCTCGGGCGTGCATGATTTTCACCATTATCATTCCACCGCCCATGAGGCGCTGGGCATAGCGCGCGGCAGCGCCCGGCTGATGCTGGGCGGGCCGGCGGGGCGCGAATTTGCCGTCAGTGCCGGCGATGTCGTGGTGCTGCCGGCGGGGACGGCGCACAAGCTGCTGTCGGCGGACGAGGACTTGCTGGTTGTGGGCGCCTATCCGCCAGGACAGGACTGGGACCTGCTGGTGGGCGAGCCCGGCGAACGGCCAGCGGCGGACGAGGCTATTGCCAAGGTGCCGCTGCCGCAGACTGATCCCGTGGGTGGCGCGGGTGGCGCCGTGCTGGAGAAATGGGCCTAACCAGTCCGACCATGGCTGGACAAGGCTGACAAGGCGGGCCATAGCGCGCATGCCTTTGGTCCAAGCCCGAGCTGACTGTCGATGATCCCGCAAATTCTGCATTTCACCTGGAAAACCACCGAGCTGCCGCGCGACATGGCGGACTATTACGGCAAGTGGCAGCGGCTGCATCCGGGCTGGGACATCCGGCTGTGGACCGACGAAAGCATGCGGACATTCGTGGCGGAAGCCTATCCGGATTTTCTTGCCGTTTATGACAGCTATCCCAAGATGATCCAGCGGGCCGATGCCTTCCGCTATCTGGTACTGGGCAGGCTGGGTGGCATCTATGCCGATCTCGACGTCGAGCCCTTCGCGGCGATGACGCCCCTATTGGGGCATGCGGCGTTTTTGGGCGTGGAGCCGCTCGAGCATATCTTTCCCGACCGCATTCATCAGGGCGTGCCCTTCCTTTTGACCAATGCCTTTATGGGGTCGGTGCCCAACCATCCGCTATGGCAGGAAGTGATCGCCGTGCTGCCAGGGCTGGTGGGGCAGGAGACCTTCTACGCTACCGGGCCGTCGATGATCACCGCCATGGTGCTGCAGCTGCCGATGGCGCAGCGGCCGGCGCTGCTGCTGCCCGAAGTGTGGTCGCCGCTGCTGTCCAATGGGAAACGCACGCGCAGCGATGTGACGGTGCGGGAGATGCTGGCGCCGGTGGGGCAGGTGCTCGATGCGGCAGCGGTCGGGCCTTTGGTGTCACACAAGTGGATGACCACCTGGGTGCCCTGGCATAAAAGGGCCAATCAGTGGGTCGCGGTGCTGCAGGTGCCCACGGTGATCAAGTGGTGGTGGCGACGGCTGCAGCATCCCGCGCTGGCGGCCCTGGTGATTGCCGATCCGATTGCGCCCTATCTGGACCAGGCGCCGGCGCCGCTGCATGAGTTTCCGAAGGTGCATATCGCCGTGCGGCTGGGAGCGGCCGAGCCCGATCCGGGGCTGGCGCAGGCATTGGCGGGACTGGACTATCCGCAGGACCGGCTGACATTGAGCTATCATGCCGGTGCGGCGGGGGCGGGCGGACTCAATGGCATGCTGGCGGCGCGGCCGGCCGAGGCCGATTATGTGCTGGTGGTGGATGGGCGGGTGCGCGCGGTGCCGAGCGATGCGCTGCTGCGGCTGCTGGAAGCCCGGCGGCCGGTGGTGGCGGCCAGCTGTGTCGATTCATTGGGCAATAATGCCGATGCGGGGCTGTTCCGCTACCGGCATGGCGGCAGCTTCAAGGTGCTCTACAAGGATGGCGCTGCCCAAGGGGCGCTGCGGCGCGACCCGGCGCATCGCGTCTATCTCACCGAGCAAAGAGTCTTCACCGTCTTGCCGCTGGACGGGGTGGGGGAGAGTTTCGTGCTGATCCATCGCGACGTGCTGGCGGCGGGGGTGGGCTTTGCCGAGGCGCCCTACAAGCTGCATAGCGGCGGCGAGGCGCTGGGCATCATGGCGCGTGACCACGGGTTTGAGGTTGCTGGCCTGCCGCAGCTTGAAGTGGTGCGCCCAGCCTAAAGAAAAGGCGCCTTGCGGCGCCTTTTCGGATCAATCGGCCATGGCCGTGGGGGCCACATATTCGGGCCGTGTCGGCACACCCTTCTGGGTGCGGACATGGTTGAGGAAGCGCGTGAACAGATAGTGGCTGTCGCGCGGTCCGGGGCTGGCCTCGGGGTGGTATTGCACCGAAAAGATCGGCTTGCCATCGACGCTGAGGCCGGCATTGGTCTGGTCGAACAGCGAGATATGGGTCTCGGTGACGCCGGCGGGGAGGCTCGCCTTGTCCACGGCAAAGCCATGGTTCATCGAGGTGATCTCGACCTTGCCGGTGGTCAGGTCCTTGACCGGGTGATTGGCGCCGTGATGGCCCTGATGCATTTTGGACGTGGTGCCGCCCAGCGCCAGGCCGAGCAGCTGGTGGCCCAGGCAGATGCCGAAGACCGGCTTGCCGGTTGCCATCAGGGATTTGATGGTGGGCACGGCATAAACGCCAGTCGCCGCCGGATCGCCGGGGCCATTGGACAGGAAGATGCCGTCGGGATTGTGGGCCATGATCTCTTCGGCCGTGGCGGTGGCCGGCACGACGGTGACGCGGGCGCCCTGATCGGCCAGGCAGCGCAGGATATTGCGCTTGGCGCCGTAGTCGATGGCGACGACGTGGAATTCGGGATTGTCCAGCGTGCCATAACCCTCGTTCCAGACCCAGCCGGTCTGGTCCCACTTATAGGTCTGGGCGGTGGTGACTTCCCTGGCGAGATCGAGGCCTTCAAGGCCGGGAAAGGCCTTGAGTTCGGCCTGGATCGACGGCTCGTCGAACTGGCCGTCCTCGGCATGGGCGATGACGCCATTGGGCATGCCGTGCTCGCGGATCAGCGCGGTCAAAGCGCGGGTGTCGATGCCGGTAATGCCGATGATGTTGCGCTTCTTGAGCCAGGCATCGAGCTTTTCGGCGGCACGATAGTTGGACGGGTTGGTGATGTCGGCCTTGAGCACGACGCCGCGGACGCCGGAAAGGGCGGCCATATTGACCGTCTCGATGTCTTCGTCATTGGCGCCGACATTGCCGATATGAGGGAAGGTAAAGGTGATGATCTGGCCGGCATAGGAAGGGTCGGTGAGGACCTCCTGATAGCCGGTCATGGCGGTGTTAAAGCACACTTCGCCGGCGGCGTGGCCGATAGCCCCGATGCCGCGGCCTTCCAGGCGCGTACCGTCGGCAAGAATGAGCACTGCGGTCGCGGGGGATTGCTGCCAGCCGGTCACGGTGGGCCTCCAAAGTTGGTTTCAGGTGTTCGCGCGGCCACCGAAAAGCTGTGCAGCTTTTCCTGACCCACGCATCCGACGATGTCGATTGAGGCCTCCTATTAGAAGGCGGAACGTCAGGGCGCAAGTGGCGGCGCAGGTTGATTGTGCCTATATGGGAGCAGAAAACCGCACAACAAGAGGATGAAGCCCGATGCGCGAACAGTTCAGCGAAGGCCTCAAGACGGCGCTCAAAGCCCGCGACCAGCGGCGTACAGCCACGCTGCGGGCCATTACCGCGGCGATCCAGGACAAGGATATTGCCATTCGCCAGGAGAATCGCGGGCCGGCGACCAATGAGGAAATTCTCGCCATCGTGCAGAAGATGGTCAAACAGCGCGAAGAGAGCTTTGCCATCTATGCGCAGGCCGGTCGCGCCGATCTGGCCACCGTGGAAAAGGAAGAGATCGACATTCTCAACGAGTTCCTGCCCAAGGGGCTGACCGAGGCAGAAGTGGAGGCCGCCATCCAGGCCGCCATTGCCACGACCGGGGCCGAAGGCGCCAAGGACATGGGCAAGGTGATTGCCCAGCTCAAGGCCGACTATCCGGGGCGGATCGATTTCGGCAAGGCCAGCGGCAAGGTGCGGGCGGCGCTGGCCGGCTGATCACGCCGCCTGGCAGGGAGGGCTTCTGGTAACGCGGTTGCGGCCGCCGCGCTTGGCCTCATAGAGGGCGGCATCGGCCCGGTTGAGGGCAGCCGAAAAGGCCTCGCCGCTAATGCTGACAGCCACCCCGGCGCTGACGGTTGCGGGCACCTTCTGCAACAGCAGATGCACGATATTGTTCTGGAAATCCTGGCGAATGCGCTCGGCGACGGCAACGGCCCCGTCGAGCGCGACCCCTGGCAGAATGGCGCAGAACTCCTCGCCGCCAATGCGGGCGGTGATGTCGCTGTCGCGCATATTGCGGGTCAAGATGGTACCGAAATGGCGAATGACGGCATCGCCGGTGCCATGACCCAGCCGGTCATTGATCTGTTTGAAATGATCGATGTCGAACATCAGCACGGCGGTCCCCGCTGCCAGCTCGACCCGGTCAAAGCGCTCAAACAGGGCGCGGCGATTGAGTAGACCCGTCAGGGCATCGGTGTGCGCTTCCTGGCGGTGCCGGCGCGACACGCGCAACTGGTTGAGCGTCAGCGCCAGGGCGCCCAGACCGGTAAGGCCGATCAGGGCCATGATCGAATTGAACTCCTCGGCCCAGTTGCTGGGTGGCGCCTCAAGCACCAGCGGGCCTTCGATGCCCAGCATGACGGCGCAACAAAAAAAGGAGAAGCTGGTAAGCGCAAACAGGATTGCCGAGGCCACCATTTGCGGCGGCGCCTCACCGCGGGCGCGCCAATAGTGGCTGCCCGACAATCCCAGAAAGAGCGCGCACCACAGATTGAGCAGCAGCGTGCCCGGTCCTGACAGACCCAGAAGGAAGGCGCCGTCAATGCTGGCCAGGGCGGCAAGCCACAGCCACAAAGCCGGTCTATGGCGCCGTATGCCGGTGGAGAATTCGTAGGTGCCCAGATAGATCAGCGCCACGCCGCTGATGAGCGCGGAAAAGGCGGCCATCTGCAGGGCGTTATCATAGAGGCCATTGCGCAGGCCCATTGTGGCAAGCGCGAGCACGACCAAAGCCATGCCGATGGCCCAATTGATGAGATAGCGATCCTGCCGTGCGCTGAGCCAGCTGATCAGCAAGGTGATCGCCAATGTGGCGCTCGAGAAAGCAATGGCGATGAGCAATGTGGCATTGTCGATCACTGCACGTCCTCCTCAGGCGCCAGGCGTGGCGGGGGCGGACACGCGAGACCATCTGAGAAAAAGCACGAGGGAGTGACCAAATCGTTAGCTTGGCCCTCCATTCCTTCATAGCTACGAAGCGTTTAGGGGGACTTGACCGCTGGAACGCCGTTCCAGCCAATGGGAGAGCAGCGCGATCAGGGTCGCCAGGATCACCGTCACGGTGCCGATCAGGGGCAAAGCGCGGTAGCCCAGGCCGGAGGCGACGATGCTGCCGCCCAGCACGGCGCCGACGGCGATGCCGATATTGAAGCCGGTGGGAATGAGCGAAGAGGCCAGATTGGGCGCATCGGCCGCCCAGGCCAGGATGCGCGACTGCACCGGCGAACCGAAGGCGAAGTTGATGCCGCCCCAGAGCACGACCATGACGGCCATGGCAATGGGCTGCGGGGCGACCAGATAGAGGCCGGTATAGGTCAGCGCCTGCAGGCACAGAATGACGATGAGCGAGGGCATGAGCCGCCAGTCGGCGAGCCGACCGCCAATGAAGACGCCGATGGTGGCGCCCACCCCGTAGAGCAGCAATATCCAGGGCACCGTATTGGCGCCGAGCCCGGTTACGTCACGCAGCAGCGGCGCGATATAGGTGAAGAGGCTATACTGACCGATCATTACCAGCATGACGATGAAGAGCGAGGTGATGATCTGCTGGCGCGCCAGGGCCTTGAATTCGCGCAGGAAGCTGCCGCTGGTCGTGGCGGCGCCGGCCGTGGGGGGCAGGGCGACGGCAATGATGAGGGTCGACAGCAGGCCCAGGGCGCCGACGGCCCAGAAGGTGGCGCGCCAGCCAAAGGCATTGCCGATGGCCGTGCCGCCCGGGACGCCCAGGATATTGGAGACGGTGAGGCCGGACAGGATCAGCGCGACAGCAAAGCCACGCTTGTCCTGCGGCACCAGGTTGAAGGCCACCACGGCGGCAATGCCGAAATAGGTGCCATGGGCGATCGAGACAATGACGCGGGCGACCATCAGCCATTCAAAGCTCGGCGCCAAAGCGCACAAAGCCTGGCCCAGGGTGAAAACGGCGCCGAGGGCGAGAATCAGGGCCTTGCGGGAGAGCTTCTTGGTGGCAACCGCGACGATGGGACCGCCAATGGCGATGCCGATGGCATAGCCGGTGACCAGATAGCCCGCGGTGGGGATAGAGATGCCCAAGCCGTCCGCAACTTCGGGCAGGACGCCGGCAATGACGAATTCGGCCGTGCCAAAGGCGAAGGCGGCAAGAAACAGGGCGAGCAGCGGCAGGGACATGGCACAAACCGCCAGAAGCGGGCCTCAATGAACGGCCTGTTCAAACCACAGCCATGTCGGGGCAGCAATCAACAAATTGCTCGTATGGCTATAGAAAAGCTGTAACGATAGGCGCGGCGGGCGAGGCCCGGTCGAAGGTGCGGGCCGTCCTGCGGCCTGTCAGCAATTCAGGAGTGACAGATGTCGGTATCGGGGGAAACGAAACGCCGCTTTGCGCTGGCGACGGCGTTGCGCGGGGCATTCATGCTGCTAGCGGGGCTTTATGCGGTGATCTGGCCCGCCGAAGCGCTCACCATATTGGTGCTGGCGGGTGGGATCCTGCTGGTCATCGACGGCGCGCTGGGCCTGTGGAGCCTGACCTTTGGTGGGGGCAAGAGCGGCAATTACTGGTTCGACGTGGCAAGCAACGCATTGTCGCTGCTGCTGGGCGTGCTGATCCTGATCAGCCCGCTGCTGGCAACGATTTTCACGGTGACCTTCATGGCCACGCTGGTGGGCATTGTGGCGCTGGTCGTGGGGGTGATGCAGATCGTGGTGATTACCCGCGAGCGCGAGCATTATGCGCGGATCTGGCCGGTGGTGCTGTCGGGCATTTCCTATGTGCTGCTCGGCCTGCTGTTCCTGTTCTTTCCGCTGCTGACGGCATCGATCGGCGTCATTTTTGGCGGCGTGCTGCTGATCATGTTCTCGTTCGGCCTGTTTGGCTGGGCCTGGCGGCTGTATCAGCGCAGCAAGGCAGCCTGACGAAACTTATCTGCAAGGCTAACTGACATGACCGACCTTTCGGCTCCCGGCCGCTGGACTGCCGCGCGGGCGCGAGAATGGTATGCGCGCCTGCCCTGGCTGGTGGGCGCCAATTATGTGCCCTCGACGGCCTCCAACCAGCTCGAAATGTGGCAGAGCGAAACGTTCAGCCCGGATGTGATCGAACGCGAGCTGGGCTGGGCGGCCGATCTGGGGATGAACAGCATGAGGGTATTCCTACATGACCTGCTCTGGGCCGATGATCCGGCGGGTTTCCGGGAGCGGATCGAGCGCTATCTCGATATCGCCGCCGGCAAGGGGATCAGCACCATGCTGGTGCTGTTCGATTCGGTGTGGAACCCCGATGTGGCCCTGGGGCCGCAACCCGAGCCCCGGCCAGGCGTGCATAATTCGCAATGGGTGCAGGGGCCGGGACGGGCCCTGGCCGACCCTGGCCAGCATGGCCGGCTGCAGGACTATGTCGAAGGCGTGGTCGGCGCGTTTGCCCGGGACGAGCGCGTATTGGTCTGGGATGTGTGGAACGAGCCGAGCAACCTCAATGGCGCCCGGTTCAAGGAGCTGGAGAACAAGGTCGAGCTGGTCAGCGCGCTGTTGCCGCAGGTCTTTGCCTGGACGCGCAATGCCGGTCCGAGCCAGCCGCTGACGTCAGGGGTCTGGGCGGGCAAAACGCTCTATGACGATCCGCATGCCCGGATCCAGATCGAGAATTCCGACGTCATCAGCTTTCATGACTACCAGACGCCGGAGCGCTTCGAGGCCAAGCTGCTGGAGCTGCCACGGGATCGGCCATTGTTCCTGACCGAGTTCATGGCCCGCACGCCCGGCAGTACCTTCGAGGGCATAATGCCGATTGCAAAGCGCGAGCGCATTGCCAGCTATTGCTGGGGGCTGGTCGCCGGGCGGTCGCAGACGCTTTATCCGTGGGACAGCTGGAGCAAGTCCTATGCCGATGCGCTGCCCGATCCGTGGTTCCATGACGTGTTCCACGCCGATGGACAGCCCTATCGGGCGGATGAGGCGGCATTCCTCAGGCAGATCACCGAGCGGCGCTGATCAGCGATAGATGACGGCGACGCCAGCCACGGCGTCGTCCTGGCGATAGATTTCGGCGCCGTCCGGGATGGTCAGTTCGATATTGCCAAAGCCATCCCAGCGCGGCGCCAGATCGGCGTCGGCGCCGATGGAGACAAAGCTGGCGGCATCCTCGGGGACGGTATCGCCCACCGGCAGCAGGGCGGCCTGGGTGTTGGGACCGGTCTCGGGCCCACAGCTGCGTGCGAAGACCACCAGGTCAAAGCGCTGGTCCGGGGCGGTGAGGCGCGCCTGCTCGGTAGTGCTGCAGGATGGCAAAAGACCGGTCAGAGCCCAGAGCAGGCCGCCAATGGCCAAAGCGGGAAGCGTGGTCAGCATGAGCAGGTTGCGGAGGCGGAATTTGCCGGTGGCGTTCACAAACGGGTCCGTGCTGTGGATAAGCTGATCGCCCGTGACTCGGGCCCCGGGAATGCTTATCTAGCAGATCATGCGCTTTTCCGATCAGTTTCTGGACGAGATCCGCCAACGCCTGCCGATTACGCAGGTGGTGGGTCAGCACGTCATGTGGGACAAGCGCAAGAGCCAGCCGGCCAAGGGGGACATGTGGGCCTGCTGCCCGTTCCATGGCGAAAAGAGCCCGAGCTTTCACGCCGATGACCGGCGCGGCATCTATCACTGCTTCGGCTGCGGGGTGTCGGGAGACCATTTCAAGTTTCTGACCGAAAAGGCCGGGATGAGCTTTCCCGAGGCGGTGGAACGGCTGGCCGAGATGGCCGGCGTGCCGATGCCGGCGCGTGACGAGCGGCAGGAACAGCGGGCGGCCGAGCGCAAGAGCCTGACCGATGTCATGGAACTGGCAACCAAATATTTCGAGGCGGCGCTGAGCCACAATATCGGGGCGCGGGCGCGCGGCTATCTGCTGGAGCGGGGGGTATCTGCCCAGAGCCAGGCGCGGTTCCGCATCGGCTTTGCCCCGGATAGCCGCAACGGGCTCAAGGAGCATCTGGCGGCCAATGGGGTTTCGGCGCAGGACATGATCGATACCGGCATGGTGGCGGTGCGCGAGAATGACCCGCTGCCCTATGACCGCTTCCGCAACCGCGTGATGTTCCCGATCATGGATTTCCGCGGCAAGGTGATCGCCTTTGGCGGGCGGGCGCTATCGGCCGATGTGCCGGCCAAGTATCTCAACTCGCCCGAGACCGAACTCTTCCATAAACGGCAGACGCTCTATAACGGGCAGGCAGCACGGCAGGCGGCGCGCGATGGCAGCACGATCGTCGTGGTGGAAGGCTATCTCGACGTGATCGCGGCGGGGGCGGCGGGCTTTGAGGGCACGGTGGCGCCGCTGGGCACGGCGCTGACCGAGGAGCATCTGCAATTGCTGTGGCGGATGAGCCCGGACCCGATCCTGTGCTTTGACGGCGACAAGGCGGGGCTCAAGGCGGCCGAACGCTCGGCCGACCTGGTGCTGCCCCATCTCAAGCCGGGCTATACCGTGCGCATCGCCACGCTGCCCGAGGGGCAGGACCCGGACGACCTGATCAAGGCGCAGGGGCGGGCGGCCTTTGCCGATGTGCTGGACCGGGCGCGGAGCCTGTCGGACGTGATCTGGAGCATGGAGACCGGCGGGCTGGTGCCTGAAACGCCTGAGGCGCGGGCAGCATTGCAGGCACGGCTGCGCGAGCGCAGCAATTCGATCCAGGATAGCTCGGTGAAGTTTCACTATAGCCAAGCCTTTGACGAGAAGCTGCGGGCCTTTCTCGCGCCGGTGCGGCAGAACCGGTTCGAGCCGCGCAATGGCCAGCAGCGCTATGGCCAGAGCGGGGCCTATGGCTATCCGCGCGGGGGCACGCCGCGGCTGGTAGTGTCGGACACGCTGCGCAATTCGCGGCTGCTCAAGCCGGGCGCGCTGGCTGATGCGACGCCGCGCGAGGCTGCCATCATTCTCAGCCTCGTCAACCACCCCGCTCTGGTGGAAGACAGCTTCGAGGCACTGGCCAATCTGGACTTCGAAACGCCGGCGGCGCAAAAAGTGATGAGCGAGATATTGAGCCTGGTGGTGCGGCATCACGATATCTCGGCGGACGACCTGCGGGCGGCGCTGGGCGCCCGCGGCCATGGCGCCGCGATAGCCCGGATGGCCGATGTATTGCTGCGCCAGGGGGTGTGGCAAATCGCCAGCGAGATCGCCCTGGCCGACGCCCAGACAGGATTGAGTCACGCCCTGGCCTTGCATAACAAGAAAGTTCAGCTAAATAGGGAGCTCAAAGCAGCCGAAGCAGCGCTGGGCGAAGACCCGAGCGAAGAAACCTTTGAAAGG
>CAXBHD010000065.1:0-13831 GCA_963975335.1 uncultured Devosia sp.
CAGGCCAAGTCGCCCCTGCGCACGCTCGACGTGTTCGATGTGGAGCGCATAGCCGACCATATCGTGATCAGGGCGAGCGCTCGCAGCTTCCTGCACCATCAGGTGCGCTCGATGGTGGGGTGCCTCAAGCTGGTGGGCGAGGGCAAGTGGACGCCTGACGAATTCCGCGCCGCGCTGGACGCCAGAAGTCGCAGTGCCTGCCGCGCCATGGCGCCGTCGGATGGGCTCTTTCTGGTCCGCGTGGACTATTAGGCGGCGGCCGGCACGCCGACCAGCAGCGCCACGACGGCGAGAGCCAGAAACACGCCAACGGCCTGGGACAGAAACAGGATGCCGATCTGCAATGGCGCCAGCGTCACCACGAAGCGGCCGATATTGATGAAGCTGGTAATGGCCAGGATCACCACCAGGACGAGCATGACGAGGCCCAGCGGCCCCAGCAGCGTGGATAGCAGCATCAGCACGGCCGTAGCCAGCGTGACCCAGTTGGACGCCACCAGGTAAGGCACGTAGCCGTCCAGCCGTCCCATCTGGCGCAGAGCCACCCAGGCCGTGCCCGCCTGGGCAACAAACAGCACCAGGTTGATGATGATCGACTGGCTGGCCGTGCCGGGTGGGAACGGCGCCCCGGCAAGCAAGGGGCCGAAACCGGCCAGGGCGACGCCGAGCAGGACGGCGATCAGGCTGCTGACAAGGCCGCGCTGGCTGAAATCGAAAAACGACGGCGCCTGGCGGTTGCCGGTGAGCAGGGCAAGGCACCCGCGGGCCGCGGCTGTCATTTCCTCGATGAAAGTGGGGGGCGACTGGGCCAAAGCGGTCTCGATCGGTCAGAGGGGTGCGGTGGAAACCATGTAGAGCGCCAGACGCATTGCCACAAGCATGAGCACGGTCAAAACCGCAAAGCCGGCGGCTATGCCGCGGCTCCATGCTTGGACATGGCGCGCCAGGCGGAACAACAGATAGCCGATGCCGATCCAGGCCAGCATGACGATGGGGCCGCCAATCATGGCGAGCAGGCCCTCGATCAGCAGGAAAGCGGTGAGGGCATAGATGCCCGGGACCAGCACGGGCAGCAGCGGGGCCGGACTCTTGAGAAAATTGCGCGTCAGCAACAGCGATAGCGCCAAGGCAATGACCGGCAACGCCAGTACCACCATGGCCGCCAGGACGCCAAAGGCCCCCGGCATGCCAATGCTCGTGGCCGCAATGGCCACGGCAAGAAATGCAACAAAGGCATAAATGGACAGGGCGGTGGCAAGGCCGGCCGGTGTGAGGCTGAACTGGGTGCGCCAGTCCGGTTCGCCCCGCAGGATCATCTGCCAGCCCGCCAGGGCCTGCCTGAGGACTGTCCAGAGTCTCATGCCGGCGCGCCAAAGAAGCGCAGCATGAAGCTGCGGTAAATTTCTGTCAGCCCGGTGAGATCGCTGAGCGCAATATGCTCGTCGGCCTTGTGCATGGAAGGCCCGACAAGGCCGCATTCCACCACGGGGCCGTAGGGCGCGATGAAGCGTGCATCCGACGTGCCGCCGCCGGTGGAGAGCGCCGGGCTCTGGCCGGTCAGTTCGGCAATGGTTGCCGACAGGAGCTGCACATCCTGGCTGAGAGGCGACAGAAAGGCGCGCGACGGCGCGCCGGTCAGCGCAAAGGTGATCGTGGTGCCGGCCGGATCGACATTGGCCAGGCGCTGGCGGACCCAGTCGGCAAGCGTTTCGGGCGTCCACAGGTCATTGTAGCGGATATTGAAGCGGATCGTGCCGGATGCGGGAATGACATTGGACACGGCATTGCCGACATCGATCGAGGTGACCTCGAGATTGCTGGCCGGAAAGTGCGCGGTGCCATCATCGATGGCGGTGTCGAGCGCGGTGACCACGCGGGCCAGGACTGGCAGGGGATTGTTGGCCTTGTCGGGATAGGCCACGTGACCTTGCATGCCGGTGACGGTGATGGTCCCCGAAAACGAGCCGCGGCGACCGATCTTGATACTGTCGCCCAGGGTGGCGGCCGAACTCGGTTCGCCCACCAGGGCGAAATCGAAATGGTGCTGATGCTCCTGCGCCCATTCCATCAGCTTGGCCGTGCCGTTGATGGCATCGGCTTCCTCGTCATTGGTAATGGCCAGCATGACAGTGCCCGCCTCGGCGGGGATGGCCGCCGCCGCAGCGATGAATGCCGCGATGCCCGACTTCATGTCGGCGGCGCCCCGACCATAGATCTTGCCGTCGGCGACCCGGGGCGTGAACGGGTCGGCCGCCCAGATAGCCGGATCGCCCGGCGGCACCACATCGGTATGGCCGGCAAACAGCAGGCGGCGGCCACCGCTGCCGCGCATGGCAAAGAGATTGTCGACCGGATAGGAGCCGTCGCCATCAAAACGCAGCCGGGTGACGGTAAAGCCAATCCCGCTCAGCCTTGCCTCGAGCAGGTCAAGTGCACCGGCCTCGGCCGGGGTCACCGAGGGACAGGCAATCAGCGCCTTGAGCAGATCGAGCGGGTCCAGGGTCATCTCAATCCCGCAAGAGTTCGTTGATACCGGTTTTGGAACGGGTCTGGGCATCGACGGTCTTGACGATCACCGCGCAGTAAAGGCTCGGGCCGGGCTGGCCATTGGGCAAGGGCTTGCCGGGCAGCGAGCCCGACACGACCACCGAATAGGGCGGCACCTTGCCAATGTGGATTTCGCCGGTGGCGCGGTCGACGATCTTGGTGGAAGCGCCGATGAAGACGCCCATGGAAATCACCGCGCCTTCACCGACGATGACACCTTCGACCACTTCGGAGCGCGCGCCGATAAAGCAATTGTCCTCGATGATGACCGGGCCGGCCTGCAGCGGCTCGAGCACGCCGCCAATGCCGACGCCACCCGAAATATGCACATTCTTGCCGATCTGGGCGCAGGAGCCGACGGTCACCCAGGTGTCAACCATGGTGCCCTCACCGACATGGGCGCCCAGATTGACGAAGCTGGGCATCAGGATGACATTGCGGCCGATAAAGGCGGAGTGACGCACAATGGCGCCGGGAACGGCGCGAAAGCCCGCTTCGCGGAAGCTGTTCTCGCTCCAGCCTTCAAACTTGGTGGGCACCTTGTCCCAATAGGACGAGCCGCCTGGAGCCCCCTCGATCATCTGGTTGTCGTTGAGCCGGAACGACAGCAGCACGGCCTTTTTCAGCCATTGATTGACCTGCCAGGCGCCATCGACCTTTTCGGCGACGCGGGCCTTGCCCGTATCGAGCAGGTGGAGCGCCTCGATCACCGCCTCGCGGATCGGACCCTTGGTATTGAAACCGATCGTGGCGCGGGCCTCGAAGGCGTCATCGATGGTCTTGGCGAGATCGGCAAACGACATGGCAGTTCCTCAGATAAAGTGCGCGCGGACCATAGCGGGACAGCAAGGGGTGTCAATTGGCTAGGGAATTGTCCGGCGAGGTGCTAGGCCCGGCGCGAACTCTGGAGAGCGCCATGGCGACGATGTATCTCGTGCAAGCCTTTAAGCAGAACGGCAAGAAGCTGATCGCCGACCCGGTGCAACAGGCCAAGAGCGAAGAAAAGGCCATTGCCACGGCCGAACGCCTCGCACCAATGCGCGCCGGCGTGCTGGTCTTCTCCCAGGAAGTCGATGTCGAAACCGATGCCTATGACGAGCCGCGCGTGATCCTGCGCATTGGCAGCCTGCCCCCGGGCCTGATGGACGGCTGAGCTATTCGCCAGCCGCCGCCGCGGGATAGACACCCAGGATGCGGAAGTGGTCGGTGAAGAAGCCGAGTTCCTCAAAGGCATGGACCACGCCGGGATCGGCGGGATGGCCCTCGATATCGGCATAGAACTGGGTAGCGGTGAAATTGCCGCCCACCATATAGCTTTCCAGCTTGGTCATGTTGACGCCATTGGTGGCAAAGCCGCCCATGGCCTTGTAGAGCGCCGCCGGCACGTTGCGGACACGGAAAACGAAAGTCGTCTTGACCTTGCCGCCCTGGGGCGCGCGCTTGTCGTCGCGCGAGAGCACCAGAAAGCGCGTGGTATTGTGGTCGGCATCCTCGATATTGGAAGCCAGGACATCAAGACCATAGATCTGGCCGGCAAAGCGCGAGGCAATGGCGGCGACGCTCCTGTCGCTCTTTTCGGCCACTTCGCGGGCCGAACCGGCAGTATCGACCGCATTGATGGTGCGCAGGCCGTGTTCGGTGATGAACTTGCGGCACTGCCCCAGCGCCACCGACAGCGACTGCACCGCCTTGATGTCGGCCAGGGTGGTGCCGGGCACGCCCAGCAAGGTCATTTCAACGCGCAGAAAGGTCTCGCCGATGATGAATAGACCACTTTCGGGCAATAGGTGATGAATGTCGGTGATGCGACCATAGAGCGAATTTTCCACCGGCACGACGGCATAGTCGGCCCGGCCGGACTGCACCGCCAGGATGGTCTCCTCGAAGGTGACGCAGCCGATCACGTCCTCTCCAGGAAAGACATTGCTGGCGGCAGCGTGGCTGAAAGCGCCCGGCTCACCCTGAAAGGCGATCTTGATGGTCATCTCTATTGTCCCGTACTGGTCGGCGCAGAGGCTTTTGAACCCAGGGGCGGGAGGAGTCAATTCAGGCATCCAGGTCGGTGAAATGGCCGTTGTGGTGGGGGAATTGTCGCATCAAGGGTTTGCATGGTTGCGCCCCGCCGGGCATCAGACTATCTTCCGCCCGCATCGTACCCCTCCGTTGAGGCGGATTCCCTTTGGGGTGTTCGATTGTTGAGCCGGGTGTGAGCATCGTCCGCAGGGGATGGACTGGCAGAGAGACCAAATGGATTCGTTTGAGCTAAACAAGATTATGGGCGCCGTTCTGGGCACGTTGTTGTTCGTGATGGGCGCAGGCTTTGTCGCTGAAGCCGTCTACCATCCCATTGAGGACAATGGTCCGGGCTATGCCCTTCCCGAACCCGTCGCCGATGCCGGCGGCGCGGTCGAGGAAGCGGCACCAGAAGTGCCGCTGGGCACGCTGCTGGCCAGCGCCGACGCTACCCGTGGCGCCGCCGCCGTGCGCAAGTGCCAGTCCTGCCACAATTTCGGCGAGGGCGAGCCCAACAAGCAGGGGCCGCATCTTTATGACGTGGTCGGCCGTGCCGAAGGCAGTGTCGAGGACTTTGCCTATTCGGACGCGCTACTGGCACATAATGCTGCCGGCGATATCTGGACCTACGAAAATCTCAATGCCTTCCTGACCAAGCCCAGCGATTACGCACCGGGTACCAAGATGGCCTTTGCCGGCATTCGCACTGCCGAAGAGCGCGCCGACATCCTGGCCTATCTGCAGTCGCTGAGCGCATCGCCCGTGCCCTTCCCGACGGCTGAGCCGGTTGCAGCAGAAGCGGCAGCGCCTGCCAGTGAGCCGGTTGCGCCCGCCCCCGGCCCCGTCGTCACGGATGGCGAAGCGCCTGCGGCGGCGCCGGCAGAGGCCCCGGCCCTGGCGCCTGAATCGGTGATCGAAACGCCCACGACCGCGCCGATGGAGACCGAGGTTCAGGGGACGCCGACGACGACGGCTCAGTAGTCCGGACGATCAGACCATTTTGAAAGCCGCGCCCGGTCAACGGCGCGGCTTTCTGCTTGAGGAGGCGATGAAATGCTGCTGCTGCACCTGAGCGATGTCGATGAGGCCAGCTGGGCCGAACAGTTCCGCTCTGCGCTGGCCCCCTATCGGGTGGTGCGGCGCGGCGACGATTTCGATCCGGCCGACATTGAGTATATTTTTGTCTGGAAGCCCAAGCCCGACGCCTTTGACGGGCTCACGGGCCTGCGCGCCGTGCTCTCGCTGGGCGCCGGGGTCGATGCCCTGCTCGGCCACCCGGCTTTGCCGGCAGCCCCCATTGTGCGCTTTGTCGATACCGATCTCAGCCAGCGCATGAGCGACTATGTGGTGGCCCATGTCACCATGCATCATCGCCTCTATACCCGCTTCCAGGCCGACCAGAAGGCGCGGCGCTGGAGCCAGCTCTACCCGCCGGCGGCCTCGGAAACCACGGTCGGGATCATGGGCATGGGCGTGCTGGGCCAGGATGCCGTTTCGCGCCTGCTGCCGCTGGGCTTTGAGCTGCGCAGCTGGAGCCGCACACCCAAATCGATCGCGGGGGTAACGGGCTTTGCCGGCGCCGACAGCTTTGACGACTTCCTGTCCGGCACCGATATCCTGGTCAATCTGCTGCCGCTGACCGCCGAGACGGCCGGCATTTTGAACACGGATACGTTCAGCAAGCTGCGGCGGGACCGGCTGGCCGGCGGCCCGGTGATCATCAATGCCGCGCGGGGCGGCCACCAGCGCGAGGCCGACATTGTGTCGGCGCTGGCCGATGGCATGCTGGGCGCGGCCAGCCTCGATGTCTTTGAGACCGAGCCCCTGCCCGCCGATAGCCCGCTCTGGGCGATCGAGAACTGCTATATCACCCCCCATATCGCCGCGATCAGCAATGAGCAGAGCGGTGTGCGCTATTTCAGCGAGATCATTGCGCGGCACCGGAAGGGCGCGGCGCTGATCAATGTCGTCGATCGCGAGCGGGGCTATTGAGGCCAGGCCGGCTCAGAAGCGACGTTCCCAATATTGCCCGTTGAGATCGGCCCCGAAGGAATGGTGCCGCTCCTCACGCAGCAGGGTGAAACCGGCCTTCTGATAGATGTGGCGCGCCGCGCTCAGGCAATCCTGGGTCCACAGGATGACGCGGTCATAGCCGGCGGCGCGCGAAAAGCGCAGCGCCTCTTCGACCAGCAGGCGACCCACGCCCTGCCCGCGAAAGGCCGGTTCGACATAGAGCATGCGCAATTGCGCGGTGCCCCCAGCCTCAGGCGCCGCGGCAGGAATGATATAGACCGACCCGGCAATCTCGCCGCCGCGCTCGGCGACCCATAGCGATTTGGGCGGTGCCTCCGCCGCGCGGACGAAGTCGCCATAGAGCTGGGCGATCAGCATTTCGAATTCGCCGTTCCAGCCCTGTTCGAGGTGATAGAGCAGGCCCTGGCGGTGGATCAGCCAGCCAATTTCGCCGACCCGGTATGGCCGCAGGATCAGGGCCTCGTCGCCCGGCTTGGCCAGCATGGCCTGGATGCGGCGCATCGAGCCGACCAGGTCGCGGCGCTGGAATTCGTCCAGCGGCCCGATCAGGGCAGCGACAGCCGCATTGCTGGCACTGTCAAAGCCCTCAAAGACCGCCTCGCCGCGCGGGGCGAGAGCCAGATTGTTGACGCGTTTGTCACTGCGACTGGGCGCCATCGACAGCAGGCCATAGCTGTCGAGCCGCCGCACCAGCCGGCTCAACTGTCCTGGATCCATGCCCAGATCGCGGGCCAGCGCGCTGGCCGCCGTCGGTATGCGGCGCTTGCCCAGCTCATAGATCACCCGGGCCTCAGCCAGGCTGAACACGCTTTCATGCATGCCTTCGGCCAATAGGCCGATGACACTGGTATAGAACCGGTTGAAGGCCCGGACCTGGGCGATTTCTGCAGACTGAACACCCATAGCCAAACCCCCGCTGACCATTGCTATCGTCAACGAGTTAGTTGTCAGAGTCAACTATTAGGATAGCGCTGCTTGAGCATTGTATAGACGGCACGGATGCCCTGGTCGGTCCCGCCCTGGGAACGGCCGGCGCGCGCCTCGGGTGCCCAGCCATAGATATCCAGATGCGCCCAGGCCTTGGCCTTGCTGACAAAGCGCTGCAGGAACAGCGCCGCGGTCACCGAGCCGGCAAAGCCGCCCGTCCCGGCATTGTTCACATCGGCCAGCTTGCTGCTCATCATGGCATTGTAGGGCGCCCAGAGCGGCATGTGCCAGAGCGGGTCGTCCATGGCCAGTCCGGCTGCCGTCAGCGCGCCGACCAGCCCGGCATCGCTGGAATAGAGCGGGGGCAGTTCGGGGCCGAGCGCAACCCGCGCCGCGCCGGTGAGCGTCGCCATGTCCAGCAGCAGATCGGGGCTTTCTTCGTCGGCTAGCGCCAGCGCATCGGCCAGAATCAGCCGCCCTTCGGCATCGGTATTGCCGATCTCCACCGTGAGACCCTTGCGTGAAGTCAGGATATCGCCGGGCCGGAAGGACGACGCCGAGATGGCGTTTTCGACCACCGGGATGAGCACGCGCAGGCGCAGCTTGAGGCCGGCCGCGACAATGGCATGGGCCAGGCCCAGCACATTGGCGGCGCCGCCCATGTCCTTTTTCATCAGCAGCATGCCGGAAGAGGGCTTGATATCGAGCCCGCCGGTATCAAAGGTCACGCCCTTGCCGACCAGGGTGACCCTGGGATGAGCCGGATCGCCCCAGGTCAGGTCGATCAGCCGCGGCGCCTCGGCGGCCGCGCGGCCGACAGCGTGGATCAGCGGGAAATTGGCGGTCAGCAGGTCATTGCCGGCAGTGACGGCCACGGCCATCTGGCGCTCCGTGGCAAAGGCTCTTATGGCCGCCTCGAAGGCATCGGGGCCCAGATCATTGGCCGGGGTGTTGATGAGGTCGCGGGCAATGCCGGCTGCCACCACCAGACGCTCGACCTCGGCGGCATCGGCGCCGCGCGGTATCTCGAGTGTCGGGACGGGCTTGGCGGCGCGGTAGCGGTCAAAACGATAGGCACCCAGGCGAAAACCGATGGCCGCAAGAGTGGGATCGCCATAGTCGCCGGCAAGGCTGTAGCTGGCGGCGGGCAGGGCAGCGCCGGCCAGGCCCGTCACGAGCGTCGGCCGATCCTCTGCGGCCCCCATGCCGAAAAGATAGGCCGAGAGCCCTGCTTCGCCGTCCGGCAGGGGCAGTAGCCGGCCCCGCTGGCCGGCAAAGTCATTGGCTTGCGCCCAGACGTGCTGGGCGGGCGTGATGCGCGCAGCGGCCAGCGCCCCCTCTTGTACGCAGATGACGGGGATGGGGTTGGACATCAGCACGCTCCAGGGTGATTTGCTGGCAATTTGTAGCCCCCGGCAGAGGGTCCCGCAACCTGTGAAGGGCATGCCTTAACCGG
This sequence comes from uncultured Devosia sp., assembly GCA_963975335.1. Taxonomy (GTDB): domain Bacteria; phylum Pseudomonadota; class Alphaproteobacteria; order Rhizobiales; family Devosiaceae; genus Devosia. Next base: position 8,978 of record CAXBHD010000065.1, read on the forward strand.
CTGTTAGGGTTAATGATTTATTGCTGTTCGGGAATGGGCAAATGGCCCGCAACAGATGACCGCGTGTTCATGGTGCTGTGCCTTGCCAGCCTGGACCCGCCTTGGGAGCCGCCCGTGACGTTCCTTTCAGCCAGCGCCAGCACTGCCCGATCCCTGCTGATGGCGGGTGTGGCGATCGTGGCGCTCGGTGCCTGCGCGTCCAATCGCGGCAGCGCCCCCTCTCCCGATTATGCCGGCATGTCGGCCGGGCAGAGCCAGGCGACGCTGGGCGAGCTGACCGGCCGCTACAAAGCCAAGCCGCGCGACAAGGGCAATATCATCCACTATGCCGCCGCCCTGCGCGCCGCCGGACAGTCCGGACAGGCTGTCTCGGTGCTCGAGCTGGGCATCCAGGTCCATCCTGACGATGTCGACATATCGGTGGCCTATGCCAAGGCGCTGACGGCCGATGGCCGGTTCGAGCAGTCGCTGGCCGTGCTGGACAATGTGATCCGGCTCGATGCGCCCGACTGGAATGCCCTGCTGGTCAAGGGGGCAACCCTGGACCAGATGGGCCGCAATGGCGAGGCACGTCAGCTCTATATCCAGGCCCTGACCATCGCCCCCGGCGAGGCCTCGATCGAGGCCAATATGGGCCTGAGCTATGCCATGACCAACGAGCTGGGCACGGCCGAACAGCATTTGCGCCGGGCCGTGCAGATGCGCGGCGCCAGCACCCAGATAAGACAGAATCTGGCGCTGATCGTGGGGCTGCAGGGGCGGTTCGACGAAAGCCGGGCGCTCTATGCGGCCGAGTTGCCGCCTGACCAGGTCAACAATAACATGACCTATGTGCGGGCCTTGCTCACCCAGCAGAACCGCTGGGACGCCATCGCCAACAGCTAGGGCCTGGCCGGCGCAAGACCCTCGACCAAGAGATCGATGAAGCGCCGGACCCGGGCCTCGAGCAGATGCCTGTCGGGATAGAGCGCCACGATCTCCACCTCCGTATTGACCGTTTTACCCAGCACCGGTTGCAGCCGGCCCGACGCCAGATCATCGGCGATCAAGAAATGCGGTAAATAGGCGATACCCAGCCCGGCAATGGCGGCGCGCCGGATGGCATCGCCACTGTCCAGCCGCAGCCGGCTGCGCCCCGTGACCCTGACCGTTGATCCGTCACCTGCTGGCAGGTGCCAGCCCTGGCGGTGCAGGCGACTGGAAAACAGCAGACAGTCATGGCTGTCGAGAACGGCGACGCTGCGGGGTTCACCGCTTTTTGCAAGATAACCGGGCGCGGCGCACAGCAAGACCGGATAGCGGGCAATGACGCGCGAGATCAGGCTGCTATCGGCATGGGTGACGCCGATGCGGATGGCCAGATCAAAGCCCTCTTCGAGCAGGTCATCGACGCGGTCGGAAAAGCTGAGCTCGACCTGAACGTGCGGCCAGGCGGCCAGGTAGCGCTCAAGCAGCGGCAGGACTTTCAGCCGGCCAAAGGCGTCAGGCAGGGTCACCCGCAAGACACCGCGGGGCAGGCCGCCATCAGGCCCGGCCACGCTGGCCTCGGCCGTATTAACGGCGGCCAGGATGTCACGACAATGCGCGCAGAAGGTTTCGCCTTCGATCGTCAGGCTGAGCGCCCGCGTCGTGCGCTGCAGCAGCCTGGTGCCGAGCCGGTTTTCCAGCCTGGCAATCGCCTTGCCGGCCGCCGAACGCGACAGGCCGACGCTCTGGCCGCCGGCGGCAAAACTGCCGGCATCAACCACAGCAACAAACACGGCGATGTCATCGAGACTGGCACCGGCCATGTCGATCTCCGGGCGAAAGCAAGGGCAAGCTGTACCCCTCTATGGGGAAATCCATTCGCCAATGGAATGGCTATATCGCAGAGCGAGACAAAGGAGAATATCGGTGACCACAGCACAGCCCATCACCCACTTGAACCCGCCTAGCCTGCCAGACGCCTCGGCCTTCGGCCATTCGCAGGTCACCATCATGCAGCCCGGCACCCTGGCCTTTATCTCGGGGCAGGTTGCCTGGCAGCCCGGCGGACGGCCGGTTCCCAGCGATCTGGCTGAGCAGGCCGTGCTGGTGCGCGACAATGCACGAGCAGCGCTGGCCGCCGCTGGCGTGGCGCCGGCCCATCTGGTGATGGTGCGCGTCTATGTCGTTGAGCTGACGCCCGAGCGTCTGCAACGGGTCATGCCCGTGCTGCTCGACCTGCTCGACGGCGCCCGGCCGAGTCTGACCGGCATCGGCGTGGCAGCACTGGCCGGCCCGGACCTGCAGCTGGAAATCGAAATGATTGCGCGCGTGCCGGACTAACCGCAAGCCGGCTCTAGCCGCCGGCGACGCCGCCGGGGCCGAATACCTTGATCATGGCGGGCGAGATGATGACGATGAACAGCACCGGCAGGAAGAACAGGATCAGCGGCACGGTCAGCTTGGGTGGCAGCGCGGCGGCCTTCTTTTCGGCATCCATCATGCGCTGCTCGCGCCCCTCCTCGGCCATGACGCGCAGCGCCTGGCCGACCGAGGTGCCATAGCGGTCGGCCTGGATCAGCGCTGTCATCACCGATTTGACGCCGTCAAGGCCGGTACGACGGCCCAGATTTTCATAGGCCCGGCCGCGATCTTCCAGAAAGGCGAGTTCGGCCGTGGTCAGCGCCAGTTCCTCGGCCAGTTCGGGGCTTTGCTGGCCGATTTCGCGGCTGACGCGCTTGAAGGCGTGCTCCATGGACATGCCCGCTTCGACGCAGAGCAGCATCAGATCAAGGCAATCGGGCCAGGCCCGGCGGATCGAGAACTGGCGCTTGTCGGTGGTATTTTTGAGCATGAGGACGGGCAGGAAGGCGCCCACTATGCCGGCACCGATAGCATAGGTCAGGTTGAGATAAAGCGGGCGGCCGGCCGGCGCCAGGACCAGCAGATACACTGCAGCGACCAGAAAGACCGCAATGGGCGTAGAGAGGCGCATGAACAGGAAAGTGGTGAGGTGACCCTGGCCGCGAAACCCGGCCATGGCCAGCTTGTCGATGGTCGCATCGTCCTGGAAGGCCTTTTTGAGGTCGAGCTTTTCAACCACGCTCTTCATATAGGTCTTGGTTTCGCCGGTCCGGCGAATGCCGCGGCCTTCGGCCAGGGTGCCGCCCGTGCCGCGCAGGCGCGCCATTTCCTGGGCACGCATCTTCTCGCGCTCCAGCGCCACGCGCTTGATGCGGTCTTTCATCTCGGTCTTGACGATGAAGCTGGAGCCGAAGGTGAATACTACTGCCGCCATGGAAATGGCGGCGAGCACGGCAATCATGAAATCGCGCTGGCCGAGAAGTTCAAAGATCATCATTGCTGTATACCTGCCCGATCAATAGTCGAACTTGACCATCTTGCTCATCACGAAAACGCCGGCGCAGAGCATGATAACGCCAATGCCCAGCCAGATATTGCCCAGCGGCGTCAGGAAGAGCGGGGCCAGATAGGTGGGTGAGGTCAGGCTGACCAGAATACCCACAACGAAGGGCAGCGAGCCGATAATGCCGGCCGAAGCCTTGGCCTCGGACGACATCGCCTTGATCTTCTGCTTCATTCGCTTGCGGTTTCGCAGCACCTTGGCCAGGTTTCCCAGCGCCTCGGAGAGGTTGCCGCCGGCCTGCTGCTGCACGGTGATGACGACCACGAAGAAATTGACCTCGGGCAGCGGCACCCGGTCGAGCAGGACGGCGACCGCATCGGTCATGCCCATGCCGACGGCCTGCTGATCGAGCACCCGGGCGAATTCGGATTTGACCGGTTCCTTGGCATCCTTGGCGACGACGCGCATGGAATCGTTGAGCGGCAGACCGGTCTTGACGCCGCGCACGATGGCTTCGACCGCATTGGGCAATTCATCGAGGAACTGGTCCTGATATTTGCGGCGCTTGCGGCTGACATAGAGGCGCGGCAGCAGATAGCCGGCAGCGACGCCAAAGACCGGCGCGAAATAGATCGGCACCTGGGCCACGACCAATAGCAGGGATACCAGAATGCCGAAGATCACGCTGTTGCGAATGAAGACGGCCGGCTTGATGGTCATGCCGGCCTGAAACAGCAGCTGCTTGAGCGTAATGCGTTTCTTCTGGTTGAGCGCGGCAGTCTGGCTCTTGATGGTCTGCTGCAGCTCCTTGCGGCGCTGCTCGCGGCTGCGCGAGGCGTTTTCCTCAAGGCGATTGACGGCGATGTCGCCCTTGAAGGTCTTGAGGCGCTGCTGCGCCCGCCTGCCACCGGCGGCGGAGGGGACCAGTGCAAAGCCCAGCGCCCCGATGACGATCATAGCCAGTATGGCAATGGCGATGGGAGCCACCATGGTCAGGAGCCCATCATTTCGTGCTGTTCGACATTGGACTTCTCGAGCGCTTCGACCAGATTGGCTTCCTCGTTGAAGTAGCGCGCGCGTTCGGCAAATTGCGGCTTGGTGATGCCGGTGGAACGATGCCGGCCCACCAGCATGCCATTGGCGTCCTCGCCCAGGACGTCGTAGAGGAAAATATCCTGCGTCACGATCACGTCGCCTTCCATGCCCAGCACCTCGGTGATGTGGGTAATGCGGCGCGAGCCATCGCGCAGGCGGGCGGCCTGGACCACCACGTCGATGGATGAGGTGATCATTTCACGGATGGTGCGGCTGGGCAGCGAATAGCCACCCATGGTGATCATCGATTCCAGACGGGCCAGTGCCTCGCGCGGGCTATTGGCATGCAGCGTGCCCATGGAGCCGTCATGGCCGGTATTCATGGCCTGGAGCAGGTCGAAGCTCTCGGGGCCACGAACTTCGCCGACGATGATGCGTTCGGGACGCATGCGCAGGCAGTTCTTGATCAGATCGCGCATGGTGATCTC
>CAXBHD010000066.1:0-13799 GCA_963975335.1 uncultured Devosia sp.
ATGGCTGACCTATGCCGGCAATGAGAGCCTGGGGCTCTACATGTTCCAGAAGCCGCGCACCGCCAAGCGGCTGCATTTCGACGTCATTCCGCGCGCTGTCGATGAATATTACAGCTTCATCGCGGGCTATCAGGACCAGGACGTGGCCACGCGCCTGGAAAACCCGGTCTTCCACGTGCATTACGGCAATGTGCCTGAGATCGACATGCCGGTCACCTTTGCCCTGCTGCTCAATCTGGCCACGGCCTCGAATCCGGAAACGCCTGAAGTCATGTGGGGCTATATCTCGGCCTATGCGCCGGGCGTGTCGCCACAGACGCATCCGCAGCTGGACGCGCTGGTCGGCTATGCCATGCGCTACTTCCGCGATTTCGCGGTGAAGTCCTATCGCGCTCCCGACGATGTCGAGCGCGCTGCCCTCGAGGCCCTGTCCGCCGCTTTCGCCGAGCTGCCGCCGGATGCAGACAGTGCGACCATTCAGAATACCGCGCTCGATGTCGCGCGCCAGGTCGAGCGCTACCAGGATCACAGCAAGAAAAGCCCGACGGGCGGCCCCGGCGTCTCTGGCGACTTCTTCCAGATGCTTTATCAGGTGCTGATCGGGCAGGAACGAGGCCCCCGTTTCGGCTCCTTCGCGGCGCTCTACGGCATCGACAATACCCGCCAGCTGATCGCGGACGCGCTGGCCGGCAAAATGCTGGCGCGCTAAGCGCTGGCAGGGCTGAAGCGCGCCAGCAGCGCTTCGGCCTCTGCCGGCATCTCATGCTCGACGCGACGGTACACCCGCCCATTGGGCGTGCGGCGCAGCATGTCGAGGTCGCACAATTCGCGGCGCAGCAGGGCATAGTCCTCGTAACCGTGCCAGTCGCGCAGCATCGAGCTGACCTCGGCCTCGCTCATCTGCCCATCAGCGGGCAGATAGGACCACACGACCCACAGCACCAGCAATTGATCCGCCCGTTTGGACGGCCAGCGCAGCAGGCGTCCGGTGTCGTCAAAGCAGCGTGCCACCCTGTCAATCCGTTTGGGATCGACCGCCTCGTTCATTGGCTGGCCCAGATGATCCGTGCCACCCATTCGATCTCGCTCAGCTCAAAAATTCGCGGTGCATAGGCCGGGTTGAGCGAATGCAGTTCGATCTGCCGCCCGGTCTGTCGGGCCAGGATTTTGGCCATCACCTCGCCCTCGCGCGTTTTGACCACCACCCGGTCGCCCCGCCGTACCTGTTCGGTGGGCGAAACCACGATGCGATCCCCCTCGCGATACAGCGGCTCCATGGAATCCCCATGCACTTCAAGGGCATAGATCCCGCTCTGCTCCGCGGTAGGCAGGGCGATTTCGTCCCAACCCTGTCCGGCGGGAAAGCCTGCGCTGTCGAAAAAGCCGCCCCCACCCGCCTGCGCCAGGCCAAGCAAGGGCACCGTACCGCCGGGGCCATGACTGTCGAGCTGCATGAAGGCACCGCTGCCCGCCAGGAACGAGTCAAAGCCTTCCCCGGTCGCCTCGAGAACCTTGGCAATGCTCTCGGTTGAAGGCCAGCGCTCGCGGCCATCCTTGCTGACGCGTTTGGACACATTGAACGCGGTCGCGTCGAGCCCGGCCAGCTTGGCCAGCGCCGATACCGAATGGCCATGGCGCCGCGCCAGCGCGTCAATGCCGTCCCAGATGGCTCTGTGTGAAAGCATGCTGTGTCCAGGAACAGGAAGTGTGTCTTAGCAATGGAATTTAGTCCTAGATATATTCCCCTCGCTTTCCCGTGTAAAGAGCCATGGCCTGCCGCTTGCCGCGGCCTGCTGGCCGCTTTAGGTTCGCGCCCATGACCAACACCGATTTCATTTATAAGATCGCCACCGAAGCCGCTTTCGCACCGGCGCGCGGCACCGCCGCTTTTGCCGGCATGCCGATTGACGCCAGCGATGGCTACATCCATTTTTCCAGTGCGGCGCAGCTGGGCGAGACCTTGCGGCTGCATTTTGCCGGCCAGACCGGCCTGGTCCTGCTGGCGGTGCGGACTGCCGATCTGGGCGATGGTCTGGTCTGGGAAGCCTCGCGGGGCGGTGCCCTGTTTCCCCATTTCTATGGCGGGCCTATGCCCATCGCTGCGGTTGCCTGGGAGGCGCCGCTAAGCGTTGCTGCCGATGGCAGCTGTAAACTGCCCGAGGCTGTACGATGATCTTTTCTGCCCTTTCTCCGCTGCTGCGCGTGCCGGCACTGTCCGGCCTTGCCCAGCAGGGCCTGCTCAAGATGGATGCCGAGACGGCCCATGGCGCCACTATTGCCGCCCTGCGCCTGGGCCTGGCTCCGCAGCAGGCGCAGGCCGACGGTGCCGAGCTGCATACCAGCCTGTGCGGGCTGGATCTGAAAAACCCCATCGGCATGGCCGCCGGCTTTGACAAGAATGCCGAAGTGCCGCGCCCGCTGGCCCAGCTGGGCTTTGGCATGGTCGAGATCGGCACGGTGACGCCGCGTCCGCAGACCGGCAATCCCAAGCCGCGCCTGTTCCGGATTGCTGCCGCCCAGGGCGTCATCAATCGCATGGGCTTCAACAATGAGGGCCACGATGCCGTCTTTGCCCGGCTCAAGGGCCTGCGTGTGCCGGCGGCCTTGGGCGTCAATATCGGCGCCAACAAGGATAGCGAGGATTTCGTCGCTGACTATGTGGCGGGCGTGCTCAAATTTGCCGACCTTGCCGACTACCTGACCGCCAATATTTCCTCGCCCAATACGCCGGGTCTACGCAACCTGCAGGCCGATGAGGCGCTGCGCCGCCTGCTCGGGGAACTGCTGGCCGCGCGCGCCAAGGCCAAAACCCGGGTCCCGGTCTTTCTCAAGATCGCGCCCGATCTCGACGAGACCGCACTCGACGTCATTGCCAGGGTGGTGCTGTCGACCGATCTCGACGGCTTGATCGTCTCCAACACCACCATCAGCCGCGACAGCGTGGCCGGGCAGGAAAATGCTGACGAAACCGGCGGCCTCTCCGGCAAACCGCTTTTCGATCTGTCGACGCAGAAGCTGGCCCAGATGCGCCAGCGCGTTGGCCATCTGCCCATTATCGGGGTCGGCGGCATCCATTCGCCGCAATCGGCTTTGGCCAAATTCGAGGCCGGCGCCAATGCCGTCCAGCTCTATTCGGCCATGGTCTTTGGCGGCCTTGACCTGCTCGATACCATCAAGCGCGGCCTGGTTGCGGCCGTGCGGGCCCATGGAAAGACCAATATCGCCCAGCTGGTCGGTAGCAGGGCCGACGCCTGGGCGGCAGGCAAGGCAGCGCTTTAGGCCTTGTCCGGCGCGGTGGAAAACAGGGCTTCGAACTGACCATCCTCGATGCGGGCCGCAGCGATCACGGCCTGGGTACGGCTGTCGACATCGAGCTTTTGCAGAATGGCCGAGACATGCGCCTTGACCGTGGCTTCCGAAATGGTCAGCTCATAGGCAATCTGCTTGTTCATCAGCCCGTCGCTGAGCATCATCAAGACGCGCACCTGCTGCGGCGTCAGCGTCGACAGGCGGCGCATCAGCGCGGTGTGGTCGTCATCCCCGCTCAGCATAGTGCCCTCGGGCACGAAAACCTCGCCCGACAGCACCGTCTCGATGGCCCGGCGAATTTCTGTCGGGCCTACCGATTTGTGCAGATAGCCGGCTGCGCCTAGCTCGAAGGCCCGCCGCACCACGGTGCTGTCCTCCACTGCCGAAATGATCATGACCGGAATGTCGGGATATTGCGCGCGCAGCAGCAGCAGCCCGGAAAACCCGCGTACGCCCGGCATGTTGAGATCCAGCAGCACCAGATCGCAGTCGCGGTCGGCATCGAGCGCGGCGCTGAGCCCGGCCAGATCCCCGGCCTCCTCGACCGTCACCGTGGCGTCGCCCCCCGACAGGGTCTGCCGCAATGCGGCCCGGAACAGCGGATGGTCATCCACGATGATGATGCGACGGCGTGTCATGTTGGCGTCAGCTCCCCAGGCGCGGACAATTGAGGTCTCCCGTCACCCTATAGCCATAACCCCCGATGAAATCAGCCCTCTTGGGCAATCGTGTTGGCTTAATGGGGCAATGCTTAACCGGTTCTTTACCATGTTTTACCAAGAGTAAGGCTCATACCTTCGTGTTGAATCGCGAGGGCGCCGTCTTATCATGACAGGTACCGTTTATGGCCCGCGCGCACTCATTCCAGGAAAGTCCCGACCGGGTTGCAGACCCCCAGCCGGGCGAGTGGCAGGCCTTGCGCGGTGAATTGGTTGCTCTCCTGGATCAGGTGGAGGGGCGTTATGCCCGGGTAGAGGCAGACGAGCCGGCGCTGGACGGTCTGACGCAGCGTGTCCGCAACCTGCGCGACCAGGTGGTCGGTCCCGAGCCCGTTGATCGTCGGCGCGAGGCGCTGCGCACCGTCAAGCGGGCGGTTGACCGTTTCAGCTATCGCGATGAGGCAAGTCAGCTCCAGGACGAGCAGGATTCCCTGGCCAGCGCCATTGCCGAAATCCGCGGCCGGCAGATCTCCGGCACGGCGGCAGCACTGGGTCACCGGGTTGTCGACATGCCCGAATTCCGCGAACTGAGTGGCCTGGTTGGCGGCCTGTCTGGCCGGCTCGAAACGCTTGAAGGCGAACTGAAATCCCAGCGCGGCAGCAATGGCAGCGTCCGTGAGGTGGCCAGCCAGGTCGAGCAGCTGACCCATGTGGTCGAACTACTCGCCGGCGCCGTCGGCGAAACCGGTCAGGTCAAGCGCCTCGAATCCCAGATTGCCGCCCTGGCATCTCTGATCGAAAAAGGCCCCAAAGTGGGCTTGAGCGCCATCAACAAGCGCCTTGACGATCTCTCCGCCACGGTCGGAAAGCTCGCCGAATTGCAGGCTGAGCAGATGGAGCGCGAGATTGTCCGGGAAGACCGGCACGCTGCCGCGCCATCCGCAGACGCGATTGCCCCCGCCATGGCCGCCATCGAAGCCGGTGTGCGCAATGTCTATGATCGTATCGACTCCATCGAAAAGAATGTGACGCTGTCCTCGGGCGATTTCGAACGCCTGACAGCCGAAATGGCCGCCTTTACCAAGGCCATGAAGGATGGCGAAACCGCCCCGAGCGCGCTGGTCAGCAAGGTTGACGCGCTGGCCGCGCGGATTGGCGATTTCGAGGCTGCCAATGGCGACGTCGCCGGTCTCAAGCAGGATGTTCTGGCATTGCGCCAGACCGTACTGAGCGGCCTCGCGCCACGCTTTGACCGGATCGAGAGCCAGCTTGAAGCGCTGTCGGACCGCATGGGACCTGCCGCCGACACCGCCCAGGTGGAGGATCAACTCAAGCTGCTGATCAAGCGCATGGATGAAACCGGCGCCCAGCTCAACGGCTTGACCAAGCTCTATGCACCCCAGGACGCCGCCAGTATCGAAGCGGTCGCCACCCTGGTCGCCGAGCGCACCAGTGAAGCGGTGACGCGCAAGGCGCCGGCGCCGGTTGCCATGTTTGGCGCCGATAGTCTCAAGAGCATCGAGGATCGTCTGACGACGCTGATCAAGAGCGCCGGCAAGACACCCGATTATGAAACGCTGGCCGATCTGGTGGCCGAAAAGACTTCCCAGGCCGTCGCCAAATCGGCGGTCCATCCGGCTGGCCCCGGCCATGACGGCATGCAGGCGCTCGAGCAGCGTATGACCGCGCTGTTCAATACTGCCGGGCAGGATACAGCCGAGCGCCTGATGCGCCTTGAAGCTGTATTGAGCCAGCGCGCCGCAGCACAGGGCGCCACCAGCGCCGCGCGGGCCACGCCGCTGGCTGACCGCGGCGCCCCCCAAAGCGGCAAAGGGGATCGTGGTGGCGAGCGGCTGGACGCCATGCTGGCAGCACTGGACATCCCGGCCGACGACAGCGATGTCATGCCCACCAATCCCGGCGAGGATGCGCCGCTGATCGACCCTGGCTTCCGCGACACCAGCCCGGTGCGCTCGGCGCTGGCAGCCAAGGTCAGCGCCGCGCCGCGCCCCAAAGGCGCGCCGCCGATTGCGCCTGAACCGGCAGCAACCGCCAAAGCCTTTGCCCCGGCCAAGCCGGCCGTCGCCCCAGCCGAGGCCGGAGCCCCAGCGGGGCGGCCAGTGTTTGATCCGGCTAGCGTGGAACGTCCGCCCCGGCCGCAGTCGAGCCTGGCAGCGGCCCCGGCCGAGGCCTTCGCCGCCGCGCCGCCGCCCGTTTCCCAGGTCGAGGCCCAGATCAGCCAGAACAGCACCAGCACCTTCGTGGCCGCCGCGCGCCGCGCCCAGCGAGCCCGTGCCGAAGCAGTCGTGCCGGAGGCCGCGGCCAATTCGGCCATCGGCCGCGCCTTGTCGCGCTTCCGGACGGACAGGTCGGCCGCGGCCCCTGATCAGCCCGGCGCTGCCGCCAAACCAGAAGGGCTCTCCCAATCCCGCAATTCCGCCAAGGCAGAAGCCGTGGTGGCGCCACCGCCGCTGGCGGACCTGGGGGACGTAGGCGAGAAACAGCCCGGTTTTCTGGTCCGCCATCGTCGTGCATTGCTGCTGGCCACCGCGCTGGTCGCCGTCTCCATGCTGGCGCTCAATCTGGTCATGCAGCGCATGACGCCTGAACAGCCCCAGCAGGCCGCCGCCGAAGTCCCTCCGCCCGCGGCAGCGCCCGTGCAGACGCCGTCGGCGAGCGATGAAATATCCCTGGTGCGGCCCGAACCGCGTGTCATCGACATGATCGATGGCACCGCGACGGGCTCCATCAACCCCAACGCCGCAAGCTTCGGCCGCTCCAGCATGCCGGCGACACCCTTGCCACCAGCGCTTCTGGCCAGCACGGGGCCGACCGACGCTGCCGCGGCGAGCGATGCCCTGCCCGAAAGCGAGCCGACGGTAACCGGCAGCATTGCCAGTCAACCGGCCAGCACCGAGACCTTTGCCTTGCCGCCAGAGGCCATAGGGCCGCTAGAATTGCGCCAGGCCGCTGCCAATGGCGACGCCAAGGCACAGTTTGAGGTCGCGGCGATTTTCGGTGAGGGTCGCGCGCTCGAGCAGAATTATCCCGAAGCGGCCGTCTGGTATGAGCGCTCGGCGGCCCAGGGCTTTGTTCCCGCCCAGTATCGCCTGGGCAATCTCTACGAGACCGGCACCGGCGTCGACAAGGACCTGGCCATTGCCAAGCTCTGGTACCAGCGCGCGGCCGAGGCCGCCAACCGCATGGCCATGCACAATCTGGCGGCGCTCTATGCCGGCGGCCAGCTGGGCGAGCAGGCGTTCGAAACGGCGGCTGAATGGTTTGAACAGGCCGCCTCGCGCGGCATGACCGACAGCCAGTTCAATCTGGGCATGCTCTATGCGCGAGGCCTGGGCGTGCCGCAGGATTTCGAGCAGTCCTACAAATGGTTCGCACTGGCCGCCAAAGGTGGCGATGCCGATGCCGGCAAGGCCAGCGAGGACATCGCCAAATCCCTGAGCGCGGACGCCGTCAGCCGCATCAATGCCGAGGTGGCCGTCTGGAAGATGACGCCAATCGACCTGGCCGCCAATTTTGCCCCGATCGGTACCTGGTCGGACAAGTTTGTCACCGGGGAGCCCATTACCGAGCGCGACGTGATCGCCAAGGTACAGCTTGCCCTGGGCAAGCTGGGCTTCGATGTCGGCACGCCAGACGGCCTGGTCGGGCCCAAGACCGCCGACGCCATCCGCACCTTTGAGCGGGCCACCGGCATGAGCGAAACCGGCGCCATCAATCCCCGCCTGCTGGCCGTTCTGGGCAGCCAGCCGGTCTGACAATCGCGGCCTGCTTCGGCCGGGCGCTGCCCGTGCCGGCAGCGCAAGTATTTTCCGGGCCTGATGGCAAAAGTCGAGAAGCTTTGACTTATTGTTGACGGACAATCCTGTAGGGTGGTCCGGCTGCACCCATTTTTCGAACGGAACCAGGCTCTTGCAGATCTATCTGCCGATCGCCGAGCTGTCGATGAACCTCTTTTTCCTCGTGGGGATTGGAGGGGCCGTCGGCTTCCTGTCGGGTCTGTTCGGCGTCGGCGGTGGCTTCCTGCTGACCCCGCTGCTGATCTTCTCGGGCGTGCCGGCCTCGGTCGCGGTGGCCTCGGTCACCGGGCAGGTTGTGGCAGCCTCGACATCGGGGGCGCTCAGCCACTATCGCCGCGGTGGCGTCGATCTGCATCTGGCCCTCTATCTGGTGGTCTCGGGCATTGTCGGCGCCGTAGGCGGCGTGGCCGCCTTCGACCTGTTGCGGTCTGCCGGCCAGCTCGACTTCGTCATCTCGCTGGGCTTTCTGGTGCTGCTGGGATCGGTCGGCACGCTCATGCTGATCGAATCCGGTCGCGCCTTGCTCAAGTCGCGCAAGGGCGTCGTGGTGCGTGAGCGTCTGCCCAACCAGCACAACTGGATTCACGGCCTGCCCTGGCGCGTGCGCTTCAAGAAGTCCCGCCTCTATATCAGCGTTCTGCCGGTATTGCTGATCGGCATATTCATCGGCTTTGTCGGCTCCCTGCTGGGCATTGGCGGTGGCTTTATCATGGTGCCGGCGCTGGTCTACCTGCTGCGCGTGCCGGGCAGTGTCGTCATTGGCACCTCGCTTGCTCAGGTCGTGGCCATGATGGCGGCCACGACAATCCTGCATGCCGTCCAGAGCCAGAGCGTCGATATCCTGCTGGCCTTCTGCCTCATGGTGGGCGGCACGATTGGGGCCCAGTTCGGTGCCTCGGCCGGCAAGCAGCTACGCGGCGAGCAGCTGCGGGGTCTCCTGGCTCTGCTGGTTCTGGCCGTCGCCATCCGCTTTGGCCTCACCCTGATCCTCACCCCGGCCGACATGTTCAGCACCGCAGTGCTGGGGGTGCGCAATTGATCCGCCTCCTGCTTTCCATCCTGCTGGCGCTGCTGCTGGCACCGGCCGCACAAGCCGAGCGGCTGGTTTCCCAGCTGTCCAATGACAGCATCGAGATCACCTCGAGCTATGATGGCGAGCGGATGACCTTTTTTGGCTCGATCGCCCCCGATGCCGGCTCCGAGCAGAAGTTCGTCACCGGCCCATTCCACGTGGTGATCGTCATCCAGGGCCCCACACAAAACCGCGTGGCGCGCGAGAAGACCCACAATTTCGGTATCTGGCTCAATACCGATCAGGTCGAGTTCGACAATTTTCCCAGCTACCTGCACATTCTGTCCAGCGGCCGGCTGACCGACATCACCGATATCGCTACCCTGACCGCCAATGCCATTGTGCCCGAAGCCTATACGCTGGCGGCCAGCACGGCCGATTGGTGGAAGACCGAGATCTTCAGCCGCGAACTGATCCGGCTCATGGGTGAAGAGGGCCTGTTCGGCATCCAGGACAATGGTGTCAATTTCCTGTCCGACAATTTCTATTCCGCCCGCCTGTCCCTGCCCAGCAATGCCCCGCCCGGCCCCTATGTCGCGCTGACCTATGTGTTCAAGGATGGCCAGGTGATCGCGCGCAAATCGGAAGGGTTTTCGGTGCGCAAGATCGGCTTTGAGCGCTTCCTCGCCCAGTCCGCCGTCCAGCAGCCGCTGCTCTATGGCCTGATCTGCGTCGTGCTGGCGCTGTTTACCGGCTGGCTCGGTGGCGCCATTTTCAAGCGCTGATCAATAGCGCACCAGCCGTTTGGCGCTGACCGCATAGGTGCGGTCCTTGCCCAGCATGGTCACTTCCAGCGCCGGCCAGTGCAGCAGCCCGGCAAAGGCTGGCGACAGGATATTGATCGACCCCGTCGAGGCGCCATAGGCGGGCAGGATCAGCAGCCGGCTGTCATGCACAAAGCAGGGGCGGCGGGTAGACCGTCCATCCACGCGGATCTGCGCTGCCGGATGCAGATGTCCGGCAATCAGCCCCGTAGTGCCGCGCCGTGGCTCATGGGTCAGCGTTACCCCGAGCAGGGCCATCTCGGTCAGGGCAGTGCCCGTGAGGCCATTGGGCAAGGGATCGTGATTGCCGGACAGCCAGATGCACTCGGTGGTTTCGGCAATGCCGTCGAGCCGCGCCCGGTCAACTGCGCTCAGATGCGCGCTGGCATCGGCGCGATGAAAGCTGTCGCCCAAGGCCACCAGCCGCTTTGCCCCGGTCCGGCGCAGATCGATTTCGAGCCGGCTCAGCGTCAACCCGGTATCATAGGGCGGCAGCATCTGGCCGCGCCGGGCAAAGCTGCCCATTTTGTCGAGATGCAGGTCTGCCACCAATAGCGTCTGCTGGGCTGGCCAATAGAGCGCGCCGGAGGGCAGGGGCTCAAAATTGTGGCCGGCAAAGCGCAAGATCGGTGCCTCCGGTATCGCGGCCTGCTCTACTGCTGTTTCGATCTGGACCTGGCTCAAAGTCGTCCCTGTATGGACCCTTCGGGCCGGTCCATCTGCGTTAAGGCAAAATGCAAACACAGGCTAGATCGCCTCGCCGCTCAGCGCCTCGCGCATCAGCTCGTCTGCCGCATCAGCCATAGCCGATTCGCGGCCTTCCCCGAAAATCGGTTCCTTGCCGATATCGAGCATCACCGGTACGGCCAGCGGCGAGATCCGGTTCAGCGGCTTGTGCACGATATGGTCGCGAATGCGCGCCAGCATGTCACCCAGCCGCTCGATATCGAGCAGGCCGCGGGCCGCGTCGCGGCGCGTCGCCTGGATGAGGATATGATCGGGCTCATGCTGATAGAGCACGTCATAGATCAGGTCGGAACTCATGGTGATCTGTCTGCCGCTTTTCTCCCGCCCCGGATGGCGCCGCTCGATCAGCCCGGCAATGATTGCGCAATTGCGGAAGGTGCGTTTCATCAAGGCGGATTCGTCCAGCCAGGCCTCGAGGTCATCGCCCAGCATGTCCTCGGAAAACAGCTCGTCCAGCGACAGCCTGCCGGTGCGGATGAGACCCGACAGATCGCCCAGCCCCCAGATTGCCAGCGCATATTCGGAGGCGACAAAGCCCAGTGGCCGCGCCCGGGCCCGTTCCAGCCGCCGCGTCAGCAGCATGCCTAGCGTCTGATGCGCCAGCCTTCCCTCGAAGGGGTAGCAGACCAGATAATTCTGTGTGCCGCGCGGAAAGGTCTCCACGAGCAGGCTGTCGCGCCGCGGCAGCACGGAGACGTCGCGCTGCAGCCTGAGCCAGTCGCTGACCTGGTCGGGCAGCTTGTGCCAGTCATCGGGCGTGTCCATGATCCGCCGCACGCGTTCGGCCAGATAGGTGGAGAGCGGAAACTTCCCGCCCATATAGGACGGGATCTTCGGATTGGTGGCCTGCGCCCGCGACACGAAGGCCTCATTGTCTCGCATGCCCTCAAAGGCCACGATCTCGCCGCCAAACATGAAAGTATCGCCCAGCAGCAGCGTACCGAAGAAATACTCCTCCATCTCGCCCAGTCCCCGCCCGCCCGCGCCGATCGGGCTTTGCGACTGGCCTTTTTTGAGGCCGCGCGTCCGCACCAGCCGCACCTTGACCATCGGCTCCTCGATAATGGTGCCGATATTGAGCCGATATTGCTGGGCAACCTGCGGATTGGCCACCCGCCATGTGCCCGCTTCGGTCAGCTTGAGCCTGGCATAGCGCTCATAGGCCTTGAGCGCATAGCCGCCGGTCGCGACGAATTCGAGCACGCGGTCGAACTGGCTGCGCGGCAGGTCGCGATAGGGCCAGGCCAGCCTGACCTCGTCATAAAGCGCATCGGCGGCAAAGGGCGCGGCGCAGGCCATGCCCATGATGTGCTGGGCCAGTACGTCATAGCCGCCGCTCACCGGGTCTTCGCTGTCCTGGTGCCGCTCGGCGACCGCTTCCAGCGCCGCCTCGCATTCGAGCACTTCGAAACGGTTGGATGGCACCAGCAGCGCCTTGGAGGGCTCATCAAGCCGGTGATTGGCCCGGCCAATACGCTGCAGCATGCGCGAACTGCCCTTGGGTGCGCCGACCTGGACCACCAGATCGACATCGCCCCAGTCAATGCCCAGATCGAGCGTCGAGGTACAGACCACCGCCTTGAGCGCCCCCGCTACCATGGCGGTTTCCACCTTGCGCCGCTGCTCCACCGAGAGCGAGCCATGGTGCAGGGCAATGGGCAGCATATCGTCATTGACGGCCCAGAGGCCCTGGAACAGCAGCTCGGCCTGGCTGCGGGTATTGACGAAGAGCAGCGTCGTTCTGTGCTGCTTGATGGTCTCGTAGAGATCGCGATGGGCATAATTGGCCGAATGCCCGGCCCAGGGCAGGCGCTCCTTGGTCGCAAGGATTTCCAGCACCGGCGCCGCCCCACCGCTGCTCTCGAGCAGATGCGTCACCCGCCCGGGCACGGGCTGGGCGATCCAGTCGCGCAGCAGGTCCGGTCGCGCCACGGTGGCGCTCAGCGCGGTGATCTGCAGGTCCGGCGCCAGGCTGGCAATCCGGGCCAGGGCCAGCGACAGCAGCTCGCCGCGCTTGGAAGTCACCAGCGCATGCAATTCGTCCAGCACGATGCGCTTGAGCGAGCCGAAAAACAGCTCGGCATGCGGATGGCTGATCAGCAGCGCCAATTGCTCGGGCGTGGTGAGCAGGATATGCGGCGGCTTGGCACGCTGCCGGGCCCGCTTGCTGGCCGGCGTGTCTCCGGTCCGCGTTTCCGCCGTGATCTTGAGGCCCATTTCAAGGATCGGGGCGGTCAGGTTGCGCTGCACGTCCACCGCCAGCGCCTTGAGCGGCGAGATATAGAGCGTATGCAGGCCTTCATGGCCATCATCCGCCAGATCGGCCAGCGTCGGCAGAAACCCGGCCAGCGTCTTGCCGGCCCCGGTCGGCGCGATCAGCAGCGCCGAGGCGCCGCTGTTCCAGCTCGCCAGCACATCGAGCTGGTGCTGCCGCGGCGCCCAGCGCTTGGCAGCGAACCAGTCGGTAATGGCGGGGGGAAGGGTTACGCGCGAAACTGGCAAGTCACACCTTCATCAAATCACATTTCACCCTATATGATAGTCCTGCCATCACAACAGGGCGCTGGAGAACGAGCATGACCGATCAACCCCGTGTCGAGCCGCGGCGTTCCGCGCTCGAGCGCTTCTTTGGCGGCCATCCCGTCAACGTCGTCAGCAAGCTGGTGCTGCTCTCGCTGGTGGTCGGCTTCCTGATGAGCATATTTGGCCTCGACGTGCAGCAGCTCGTCCGCGGCATGGTCGAGTTGGTGCGCGAAACGCTGCGCGATGGTGCCGGCGTGTTCCGCAGCCTGGGTGGCTATATCCTGACCGGTGCGGCGCTCGTCGTACCGATCTGGCTGCTGCTGCGCCTGACCCGGAGGCCCTGATGCCTACCCGCCTCAGCCTCACGCCGCAGCAGGCGCTGCAGCGCCTCGTGCCGCATATCCTGGAAATGGAGAGCCAGGCCCATGCCCGCATCGCCATCGGCATTGCCGGCGGCCCGGGCACCGGCAAATCCACCCTCGCCGCCGAGATCGTCGCCATGCTCAATGCCACCAAGCCCGGCAGCGCCCAGCTGGTCCCCATGGATGGCTTCCATATCCGCCATGCCAGGCTCGAAGCCATGGGCCAGACCGATTTCAAGGGCGCGCCGCATACCTTTGAGGGCGCCGCTTTCGTCAGTTTCCTGCATCACCTCAAGGGCGCCAAGGCAGCGGTCAGTGGCCCCGGCTATTCGCGCGACATCGAAGACGTGGTCGACGATGCCTTCACCGTCGGCCCCGATGTGCGGGTGCTGATCGTCGAGGGCAATTATCTGCTGCTCACCGAGGGCCCCTTTGCCGGGGTCAGGTCGCTGCTCGATTATGCCATTTTCATCGATGTGCCGCGCGACCTGGTCGAGGCCCGGCTGCTCAAGCGCCATGCCGAGGCGGGTCTGTTTGGCGAGGAG
>CAXBHD010000067.1:0-13797 GCA_963975335.1 uncultured Devosia sp.
GTCGAGCGTGGCAATGGCAAAGGGCGTATCGTTGAAAAAGCGCGAAAACCGCACTTCGGCGGCGCGCAGCTCTTCTTCATTATCCGGGGCATTGGATTTGTCGAGCACCAGGGTGCGCGTCTCGCCCAGTTCGCCATCGGCCAGCCGCGCCGCCCGATGCAGCAGGCGCACCGGCAGGCTGGTGCCATTGCGGCGCACCAGGTCGATATCGATGATCTCGGTGCGGATTTCGCCATCGCCGCGCCCGCGCATCAGCAGCGTCGCGCCGTCGCCCCGCACGATATCCGACATGCCCAATTGGCCCGAATTGAACTCGGCCAGGTCATAGCCCAGCCAGTCGGTCAGCGTGGAATTGAGATATTGAATGCGGCCATGCGCATCGGCCGAGAAGAAGCCGGCCGGCGAATGGTCGAGATAGTCGATGGCCCGCTGCAGGTCGCGGAACGCGCTCTCATTGCTGTCGCGGTCGCGGGTAATGTCCTCCACCGACCAGATGACCAACGGCTTGGTGGCCTCATCCGATTCCGGCAGCGGCCGCACCATGACGCGATACCAGAAGGCCTTGTTGGCCTGGGCCTGCGATCCGCCCAGCCCGCCGATGATCCTGATATCCTCGATGGCGCTCCGCCCGTCCTTGGCCGCCCGCGACAGCCGATAGATCGCTTCGCTGGCATCGGACTGGCCGGCGAACAGCCGCGGCACGCCCACCGGCAGGCCATTGTTCAGGGCGCCGGTAAAGCTGCCATAATGGGCATTCACATAGGCGATCTTGCCGTCGCGATCGGCCACCACCGCGCCAAAGGGCAGGCTGTCGACCACCGCATTGGAAATGGTCCGGCGCTCCTCGCCATTGGCGAAGCGGAACAAACCTGCCGCCAGCGCGAACAGGCAGAACACCCCGACCACGGCCAGCACGCCGACAAAGGTCATGATCAGGTCGGGGGAAATCTGCTCGCTGAACCCGCCACAGGCCGGCGCTATTGCGACCATCGGCAATGAGCGGGTCGGGATAGGAGTCCTCGCCGAGGGGCGTCAATGCCATGGTTCAATCTGCTCCGTAGCCAGTCAGTCGGGCCGAATCAGGCGCTGTACAAGGTCTAGCAAATGCCCTGCCGCTAAGGGAGGCCGCACGGCGTTTTCAACACCGCAGCCTGCAGCGCCCAGTTTATGGGGCAAAGCGCCGCCGCGCCAGCTTTAGCGCAGACCGGCCGGCATTTTTGCCTATGTCGGGTTCCAGCCAGTCGTGCCATCGGTCCAGACCTTGTCTTTTGGGCGCCAGACACGATATCTGGGCGCTGCGAGGACGGCCTCGCCCATCTTGGCAGTCGACTTCGGGACGTCCCGATCGTTTCGGGAACTTCTCATGCGCACCACTCGCGACCGCATTCGGCACGCTATCGGCTTTGAAGTCATCGGCTTGGCGCTCATCGTGCCGCTCGGATCAATTGCCTTTGCCATGCCCATGCATGATATCGGTATTATCGGCGCCGTCAGCGCCACCGTCGCCATGGCGTGGAACTACCTCTACAATTACGGCTTTGACCGGCTGATGCAGCACTGGCGCGGCCATACCGAAAAAACCCTGCCCCTGCGTGTGGTCCATGCCGTGGCCTTCGAGCTTGGCCTGCTGGTCATGCTGATGCCGCTGATTGCCTGGTATCTGGGCATCAGCCTCTGGCAGGCGCTGATCATGGATATCGCCTTCGCCCTATTCTACATGGTCTATGCATTCTTCTATAACCTGGCCTATGACCGGCTCTTCCCGATACCTGCTGCCCACCAGATCAGCGCGACTTCCAGCCCGCCCCCTGCTTGAGGCGCATGACAAAGCCGATCACCTCGGCCACGGCCTTGAAATGTTCATTGGGAATGGTGTCGTCGATCTCCATGCTGGCATAGAGCGCCCGGGCCAGCGGCGGGTTCTCCACGATCGGCACATCGTGCTGCTTGGCCATTTCGCGGATGCGGAACGCCACCGCATCGGCGCCCTTGGCCACGCATTTGGGCGCGCCCATGGCCTTGTCATATTTCAGCGCCACGGCAAAGTGGGTCGGGTTGGTGATCACCACAGTGGCGTCGGGCACCGCCTGCATCATGCGCTGGCGCGATTTTTCCTGCCGCAACTGGCGCAGCCGACCCTTCACATGCGGGTCGCCCTCCATCTGCTTGTATTCGTCCTTGGTCTCCTGCAGCGTCATCATCTGCTTCTTCCACCATTTCTGGCGGACATAGAGATAATCGGCAAAGGCGATCAGCGTGACGATCATCAGCGTCGCCAGAAAGATCTTGGTGCCCATCTCCGCAAAGTCGGCCAGGATGATCAGCGGATCGGAGGTCACCATGGTCTCGAGCCGGTCGCGCTCGGGCCAGACCGTGGCCACCACCACGGCGCCCACCACGCCGATCTTGAGCAGACCCTTGACGAAATTGACGAGCGACTCGCTCGAAAACAGCCGCTTGGCCCCGGCCAGCGGCGAAATCTTGGATAGTTTGGGCTTGAGCGATTCCCCCGAAAACAGGAAGCGATGCTGAATCAGGTTGGCGACGATGGCGCAGCAGGACAGCACCACCAGCGGGATCATCACCGGAAACAGCAGCGCCAGCGCCAGACTGTTGAAAAACGAGCCAAAGCCCGCCCCCTCGAGCGAAATCCGGTCGGCATTCATCATGATCAGCTCGAGCGAGCCCATCAGCTCCTTGGCCGCGCCGGGCGCCATGATCGAAAAGATCGCGGCCGAGCCCATCAGCATGAACCAGGTGACGACCTCCTGGCTCTTGGCCACATCGCCCTTCTTGTGGGCATCGTCCAGCTTCTTTTGCGAGGGGTCTTCGGTTTTGGAGGATTGCTCGGGGGCTTCGTCTGACATGATCTAGCCTCGCCACATGGCGAGATGGTTCTCGAACGCGGTCAGGTACCAGCCCATCATCATGGTCAGCAGCAGCGCGAACAGCACCAGCCCCACCATGATATTGGCCGGCATCAGCACGAAATAGACCTGCATGGCAGGCATCAGCCGCGCCAGAATGCCGGCGCCTAGATTGAACACCAGACCGAAGACGATGAACGGCGCCGACATCTGGATGCCGATGGTAAAGGCACTGGCCACGGTGCGCAGCGCCAGTTGCGCCGCATCCTCAAACATGATCGGCGCGTCGAGCGGAAACACCATATAGCTGTCATAGGTGGCGGCCAGCGCCACATGGTGCAGGTCGGTGGCAAAGATCAGCACCATGCCCAGAAAGCTCAAAAAGCTGCCGAATACCGCGCCCTGTACCCCGGTCTGGGTCGGGTCGGCCGCCATGGCGCTCGACAGGCCGGTCTGAAAGGCGATGACCGCGCCCGCCAGATTCGTTGCCATCACCGTGATGCGGGCGATCGCCCCCAGCATGATGCCGATGGCCAGTTCGTGAAAGATCAGCGCGGCAATGCCGGCAAAGCTCTCGGGCAGGGCCGGCATGGCCTCGGCCAGCAGCGGATAGACCACCAGCGTAAAGGCCAGCGCAAAGCTCAGCCGCATGCGCATCGGGATCATGTCCTCGCCCAGCGCCGGCATCAGCATCAGGATCGCCCCGATGCGCGTGAACAGCAGCAGGTAGATGAAGGCGGTATTGGGCAGCCAGTCGAGCCCGATCGTCACGGGCTAACCGCCCACGATGATCATATCGATCACCCGGTTCATATAGCCGCTCATCGTCGCCCCCAGAAAGGGCAGGGTCAGCAGCATGGTCAGGAAGATGGCGATGATCTTGGGAACAAAGACCAGGGTCTGCTCCTGGATCTGCGTCAGCGCCTGGAACAGGGCGATGATGACGCCGACCACGAGGCCCACAATCATCATCGGCGCCGACACAATGATCAGCACCCAGATACCATCGCTGGCAATGTCGAGGACGTCGGCGCCGGTCATGCTGATCTCGGTTCTGGGCCGCCGAATCGCGGCGCCGGCATCATTCTAAGCCTAGATTGGCATCCGCATGATCTCTTCATAGGCCGATATCACCCGGTCTCGCACCGTCACCATGCTTTCGATTGCCATTTCGCTTTCGCTGAGCGCCGTCACCATGTCGACCACATTGGCCTTGCCATTGACCATGTCCATGGCCATGGCATCGCTGCTGCGGCCCGCAGCGACCACGCCCTGCACCTGGCTGGCCAGCATGTCGGCAAAATTCTGCCCGCCTGCCGCCGGGGCCAGGGCGGTGAGGTCGGCAGCCGGCTTGGCTGCCTGCTGGATCAGCCGGCTGGCATTGCCATAGGCGGCTGCGGCGGCGTTGAACGGGGTGGTGATGGCCATGGTGCTTTCCTAACCGCTCAGCCGCGCAGGATGTCGAGCGTGCGCCCGAGCATCTGCCGCGTGACGGTGACAACGTTGAGATTGGCCTCGTAGGTGCGCTGGGCCTCGCGCATGTCCATCGTCTCGATCAGCGTGTTGACGTTGGGATATTGTACATAGCCGGTGGCATCGGCGGCCGGGTGGCCGGGCTCGTAGCGGCTGGTAAAGTCGCTCATGTCATAGGCCAGCTTGCCCACTTCCACGATCTTGCCGCCGGCATCGGCGTCAAAGCTTGTTTCAAAGGTCGGGATCCGGCGGCGATAGGGCTCCTCGCCCGGCGCCTTGCCGGCGGAATCCGCATTGGCAAGGTTTTCGGCGATGACCCGCATGCGCGCGGTCTGGGCGTGCAGGCCGGTGGCGGCAATCTTGAGGGAGGAGTTGAAGTCCATCTTACGACCTGCCCATCGCGGTGCGCAGGATCTTGATCGATTTCTGGTAGAGGCTGGTAGCGGCCTGGTAATCCATCATATTGGTGGTCACCTTCATCATCTCGTCTTCCAGCGACACGCCATTGCCTTCCGGCGTGACCTCGAAATTGGCCATCTGCTGGGCGCCAAAGGCGCTGTCGCCCTGCCCGCCCACGGCAAAATGCATGGGTTGGGTCGCCGTCGTCGTCACCGAGGCCACCGAAAAGGCCCCCGAAGTCTCGGCAAAGTTGAACTGCTTGAGATCGCGGCCGCGAAATCCTGGCGTCTCCGCATTGGCGACATTTTCTGCCAGTAAGCCTTGACGGGTCTGGTGCCAGCGCATCTTGTCCGTCAGTGCCGTAAAGACCGGCATATCCATCAGGCCCATTGGCCGTTCCCCACGAGTCTGCTCGTCCGATGGGCAATTCTTGCCGCCCTATGGTTAATCAAGTGTTAACCGAAGCGGTTTTGCGGCGTACAAGCCTCGCAATCTGCACATTTACCCGCCTAGCTAGGCAAGATATGCCGTGCGGAGTCGCGGTTCGATTGATTTGGAGACACCATGCAGTTCATCACCAGTCTCATCGGCGGTTCGGGCAATTCCTTGCTGACCGCCCTGTTTGCCCTCGGCATCGTTCTGGTGCTCATCGTGCTCGGGGTCTGGCTGCTTAAACTGCTATTCGCCGCCTCCAGCCGCGCCACCAGGGGCCGCAACCCGCGCCTGGGCGTGGTTGAATCCCTGTCGATCGATCCCAAGCGGCAATTGCTGATCATCCGGCGCGACAATGTCGACCACCTCATTCTCACCGGTGGTCCGCAGGATCTGCTGATTGAAACCGGCATCGCCGTGGACGAGGCGGCCGTCGCAGCGCCAGCGCGCCGCCCCATCCCCATGGTCGCGCCCCGCAAGCCTGCGCCCGCCGCAGCCCCGGGCGCCGCGGTCGCGGCCGCCGCGCCCATAGCGACGCCGCCAGCCGCCGCCAAGCCTGCTGCCATGGCGCCTGCGCCCGTGGCCGCCGAGCCGCCCGGCGCCCCCGGCACCGTGTTGGCCGAACTGCAGAAGCAGGGTCTACCCACCGGCAAGCGCGCCCACCTGTCGCTGCGCCATACCGGCCTGTTGCGCCCGATCAGCGAAATGGAATTGCCGGTTTCCCCCGAAATCGCCGCCCCTTCCGCTCGGCCAGGGCTCGACTCAGCTAAAGAGGAGTTCGAACAGCGAGAGAACGAGGGCGCAGACCTTGCCGATGGCAGCAGCGAGACCCAGCGGAACTGACGTCGCCCCACGGCGATGGCGCCCCCTTGCGCGCCATGCCGGCCTGGTTGCCCTGCTGCTGCTGGCCCTGACCCCGAGCCTGGCCTTTGGCCAGGATCTGTCGATCGATTTCGGCGACGACACCACCATTACCGAGCGCGCCGTCCAGATCATCGGGCTCATCACCCTGCTCTCGCTGGCGCCCTCGATCCTGGTCATGGTCACCAGCTTTACCCGCATTGTTGTCGTGCTGTCGCTGCTGCGCACCGCCATCGGCCTGCAGACCGCCCCGCCCAATTCGGTCATGGTGTCGCTGGCCCTGTTCCTCACCCTCTTTGTCATGCAGCCCACCCTGCAGGCCACCTATGATCAGGGCATCGCGCCCCTGCTGGCGGGCGATATCGAGATCACCCAGGCCTTTGAGCAGGGCAGCGTACCGCTGCATGAATTCATGCGCGCCAATGTGCGCGAGCAGGATCTGTCGCTGTTCTATGCCCTGTCGGAGGCCGAGCCACCCGACGAGCCGGCGGCCATTCCGCTGCAATTGCTGATCCCGGCCTTCATGATCTCCGAGCTGCGCCGCGCCTTTGAAATCGGCTTCCTGCTCTTCCTGCCCTTTGTGGTCATCGACATGGTCGTGGCCTCGGTGCTGATGAGCATGGGCATGATGATGCTGCCCCCGGTGGTGATCTCGCTGCCGTTCAAGCTGATCTTTTTCGTGCTGGTCGATGGCTGGTATCTGGTGGCCGGCTCGCTGGTCCGCAGTTTCGTCAGTACCTGACGCCAGCCGCCATCAGACGCCGCGGCCGGGATCGGTCGTGGCATCCGATGCCACGGTCGGCGCCAGCGCGCCATCGGCGGCATAGGTATCGCGATAGGAGGCAAGGAAGGCGTTGATCCCGTCCACGCCCGATACCTGCGCGGCAACCGTCTTGAACTCAAGGCTTGTCACCTCGACATTGCCCGTCACCAGGTCGAACATCGGCCATTCCGGCGAGGTCACCATGGCATCGCCGAACTTGGCCCGCAGCCGGGCCAGGCCCATCCGGTCATTGGCCAGCACATAGCCGACCGCCGCGCGGATCACGCCCAGCCGGGCGGTCGGCGCGAGGCCCGCTTCAGTTGCCGGGCCGGCATATTGCGCCTCGATCATCTCGGCCGCCTGGCTATAGCGCCGGGCCTTCCAATGCGCATCGATGCGCAGCTGCGTCACGTCCAGCCCGTCCAGATCGCGGATCAGATCGAGGCCCAGCTCATCACGGCCACCATCGATCATCGCCCGCGCTTCCAGCACCCGCCGCTGTCGCGCCAGCGATTCCGGAATGCCCTCGAGCCGCGTCGCATTGAGCACCCGCAGCGCGTCCTGCGGCTTGCGATCGGCCAGATAGATCACCGCCAGATCGGCGGCGATCTGTGTCTTGGCAATGCCGCGCAGCCGGTTGTTGAGCTGATAGTCGAGCAGTTCGGCGGCCTGGGCCAGCAGGTCCACCCGCACCAGACGCCGGGCCAGATTGCGGATCATCTCGTCGCCGCGCGCCCCAGGCGGGGTCAGCTGGCGAAAATCGTAATAGAGTCCCAGCGCATCCACCGGCCCCAGGGAATCGGCCACGCCATTGAGAAACAGCTCGCTGAACATGCTCTGGGCTTCATCGCGCAAGGCATTGATTGGCGGGCTTTCGGGATAATTGGCCACCGCCTGCTGGACCGTTTCAAAACCCAGGCGATAGTCGCCATTGCGGAAGTAGAGCTCGGCCAGCAGCTTCTGCATATCCGCCTCAAGCGGATTGCCGCGCCACAGCAGCGATTCCGCCGACAAGGTCTCTGTCGCCTTGGCCAGGTTGAGCTGGCCGGCATCGTCCAGCAGCCGCAGCGTGCGGTAGATGGCCTCGGCCCGCGTCGGCCTGACATCGGCGGCAATGACCTGTCCATAGGTGTCGATCGCCTCGGCAATCCGCCCGGTGGCCTCGTCGATCCGTCCCGACAGCAGGTGGAACAGGGTGCTGTCCCTGCTGTCCAGGCTGGGAAAATCGATCTCGCTGAGCACGCGTTCGGCCATGTCGGGGTCATCGGCCTCGATCGCCGCGCGGACGGCGGCGAAGTAGAAGCGGTTGCGGATCCAGTTAGGATAGTTCTCGATGACCGAGAGCGCCTCCAGCGCATCGCTTTTGGCGCCCTTATAGTCATAGGTATCGGTGCGGGCGATCGTCCGCCAAACCAGCGCATCGACTTCCTGCCCCATCGATGCCGTGTTGAGAATCCGCAGCGCATCCTGCGGCCGGTTGGCCATGGTGTCGGCAATCGCCCGCGACAGTCGCACCTTGCTGGTCAGTTCCGTCGACTTGAGATCCTGCTCGAGCACATCGAGCACCCCGATGGCCTCATGGGCAAACTGATTGGCGATGTAATACTGCGCCAGTTCGAGCCGGGCGCCGTCGCGTCCCGGCCCTTCGGCCGCTGCGGCCGTGGACAGGATCGCGGTCTGCTGCTCGGCAAACAGCCCGAAATCGGGTTGCTCCAGGCGCGCCAGATCAATAAAGCCGCCCCGCATCGCCTGGGTAATGCCATTGCCCACCGCGCGCGGCCCATCAATGGCCGACACGGTCAGCCCGCCCTGCACGCTCAGCACCGCCAATTCGTTCTCGATGCTGACGGCCAGATCTGCGCTCTCGGGCTTGACCACCAGCCCATGCACGCTGCGCAGGGCGGAAAAATCGACATAGTCCAGCGCGCGCGACAATCCCCTTGCGGGCGGATAGGACGTGACCACCTTGAGCTGGTCGCCGACATTGGGGTCGCGGAAATCATGCACCCGCGCAGGCCGGCCCATGGGCGCAACGATCTCGAAATTGCCTTCGACATTGCGGCGGCGGCTGAGTTCGATCGGTTCGGTCGGGGTCAGCATGATGTCGCCCAGCGACAACACCCAGGCCATGCCTTCCGATCCCAGCGTCGCCAGACGCTCCTCCGACAACTCGACCCGCACCACCTGCGTATCGCCCGAAGCGAGCACGGCAAACTCGCTGGCCAGCGCATCCAGTTCGTCGGACTGCGTCGGCGGCGCTATGCCCGATACCGTGTCGAACATCATCCAGACCGTATCGCCGCGACGGAACACCGCCGCCGGCGTGTCCTGCTCGAACGGAAACACCACCCGCACGGTGGAGCCCAGTACGCTGACAAAGGGGGTGACAGTCTTGCCGGCCGACTGCGGAAACAGCATGCCCACCAGCGGATCGCTCGGGCCGCTTTCAGCCTCGGACTCGGCGCTTTTCTTGGCCACGCCATCGGCGAGGCTGGCAGCGTCAAAGCTGGGCGGCCCATCGCCATCAATATCGATGTCGAGCACATACTGGCGAGGCGAATTCTCGTAGAATCGCGGCTTGACCCCCTCGGCCACCTGCAGCGTCACGGTCGCCCCGTCCGGATTGACCGCGCTTTCCACCAGCAGCAGTTCGGGCGGCAGATCCACCGCCAGATCGCGCAGGTCGATGCCAACCGGCCATTCAAAGCCAATCATCCCCATATCGCCTTCCTGCACATAGTCGCCCGTAGTGGGCACATTCCAGTCGAACTGCACCCGTAGGAAAGTGGGGTTGCGCCCAATGCGCACGGTTGCCTGGGGATTGAGTTCAAGCACCCCGGCCGCCTTGCGCTCCTGCTCGGCCCGGATCGCTGCCAGCCGGGCGCGCTCGGCCAGTTCGGCAATCACCTCTTGCGGCAAGGCCGGCGGCTGGCCCTGCCAGCCCGGCGGCAGCAGATCGATATAGAGCTGTTCGCCGGCCTCGATCCGGTTGAAGCTGAAGGCAGAGCGCAGGCCGATGCGCAGGCCTCGACCATCCGGATCGACCCGGGCCACCGAAAGATATTGCGGCATGACCGCGCTCACATCGGGCAGGATGACCGAAATAGGCTCATCGAATTCGAGCGACAGCACGCCATTCTCGATGCGCATGGAATAGGTGGGCAAGGAATCGCGGCCGGGAAAGCCAAGGATCAGCCGCCCATAGCCATCTTCCTCGGTGCCCAGCAACTGCCCCTGCTCGACGGCCGACACTGGCACTGCAAGGCCCAGCATGACCAGCGCAGCCAGAAGCGCCATGGCCTTTCGGCCCCATTGCATGCCTGCATGGAAAGCGCTGTTCACCGGCTTCTGCCCGTCCCGACGCAAGGCGCGTATTCCAGGCCGAATTCTGGGCCGTCAAAACGCGCAGGGTTACACGATATTCGTGCTGCGCACCCTAGCGGGCCGGGCTTAACGGCGCCTTACTCCGGACGGCAAAGCCTTATTGACCGACAATCTGCGGCAAGGTGGCCAGATCGTCTGGCGACATCTCCGTCACCGGGCGGTCGGCCAGCGCCGCCATTTTGACGGTCAGCTCCTGCGCCCGGTCCGTCTGCATCTCCGCCAGGATCGGCGCCATCTTGCGAGGGCTCATCGTCTTGGCCACCCGCAGCAGCACTTCCATGTCGAGATTGTTGAAGATCGTCGCGGCATCCTTGGCCTTCATTGTCTCATACATGGCGACAATGCCGGCAAATTGGCCGCTTTCCATCGCCTCGCGCTGATCCACTAGGCTCGAAATCTGCGCTTCGAGTGCCGATAGCGTGGCAGCCCGCTCTTCGATGCGCTTCTCGGCGGCGTCGACGATCGACGAGCGCAGTGCTAGGTCATCTTCATATTGCTTGAGCTCATCGCGCCGTGCCGACAGGCGCTGCAGCAGCAATTGCTCGGTGTCGCTCGCCGCTTCGGTCGACAGCAGCGGCGTCGACCCGCCCTGCCCGTCAATGGCCAGGGGCACTGCATCGCCGGTGGGCAGGCAGTCTGCCATCGAGGCGGCAAAGGCTGGCATCGGGTCGCCAGTGCGCGGCGCCGCTTCAGCCGCCGCAGGCTCCTCGCCATGCGCGCCGGCGTCGGCGGCCTTGGCCGGGTTGAGCTGCACATTGCCATCGGCATCGATGGCCGCGTCCGATTCAACGCAATAGGTGCCGCTGACCGCCGTAGCGGCAGCATGAGCATCAGTAGCAACCGCCGCACCCTCGGCGGCCACAGCGGGTTCAGCCGGCGCATCGGTGGCGCCATGCGCATCGGCCGCCGCCTCCCCCGCTGCCGGCTCCGTCGCGCCATGCTCGCCCGCCGCCGGCGCCGCGGCGCCATGGCTGGCCGCTTCGCTCTGGGGTTTCATCGTCGGGGCCGGATCGTCCAGCGTGGGGCTGGTATCTTCCATCGTTGGCTCTTGCGGCAGCGACAGCGTCTCTTCACCCTCGGCCCCGCCCGGGGCCGGCGCCGCTGCGCCGGAAGCCTGTGCCCGCCCTGCCCCGGTCAGCACGTAACCGCCATTGCTCACCAGACCCACGGTCTTGAGCACCAGCAGGGCGGCAATGGCCAGAACGACGACCGGGAGCAGGCGAATATTGGTCACGCCGCAGCTCCCCGCGTCCGCACCCGCGACTGCAGCTGTTCCAGGGCCGACTGCACCTTATTGGGCTGGGGCGGCGGCTCGACCGGCTCGATGGCCTGGCTGTGCCGCGCCACGCTGGTAATGCGGGCAATGCGCTCCATCAGCACCGTGCCGGCATTGACGTGATTGGCCAGCTCGATGCCGAAGCGCTCGGCCTCTTCCAGCCGCGAATTCAGCGACAGATCGGCCTCGACGGCCGTCTGTTTGAGTTCCTTGATCGCCTGGTTGGCCAGGTTGGTGGCGCCCACCAGGTCGGCCACCATCTGGCGCAGCACGTCCTTGTCGGCATGCAGCATTTTCAGCCGGTGATTGAGCACCATGCAATAGCCGATGGTAAGGGCCAGCAGGACGGCCACGGCACTTTCCACGAACAGTCCAAGGGGCAAACCGAACATCATCGTCCTTCCGATTCTTCATCTATCGCTTCAAAGGCTTCCATGGTCACCTTGGGCGGATTGAGGGGGCGCGTTACCCGCACCGAAACAAGATTGCCGATATGGCCCATGATGGCCTCGGTCAGTTCGACCCCGCCGCAGCGCAGCCGCACCGGGTCGGTGGGCGAGCGCTCGAACATCAGCGTATCGCCGGGCTTGATTGCCATCATGCGCGACAGGGGTACGTCCTGCTCGTGCAGGATCGCCTCCACCGTCACGTCTGCCGAATAGATCTCGGTGGCCAGATGGCCTTCCCAGGTCGCATCACGGCCGAACTTTTCACCCATGAACATCTGCAGCAGCTGTTCGCGGATCGGCTCGATAGTGGCATAGGGCAAGAGGATTTCGATCTTGCCGCCGCGATCATCCATTTCGATGCGCAGCTCGATCAGGATGGCCGCATTGCCCGGCCGCGAAATGGCGGCAAAGCGCGGATTGGTTTCCATGCGCTCGAGCTTGAAATTGACCTGCGTCACCGGCTCGAAGGCCCGATGGGTATCGTCCAGGATCACCTCGATCATCCGCCGCGCCAGCGCCAGCTCGATCGTGGTATAGGGCCGGCCCTCGATGCGGATATTGCCGCCGATCCGGCGCCCGCCCAGCAGCACGTCGATCATCGAATAGATGAGGCTGGAATCGACGGTCAGCAGGCCGTAATTCTCCCATTCCTCTGCCCGGATCACCGACAGGATGGCCGGCAGCGGGATCGAGTTGAGATAATCGCCAAACCGCACCGAGGAGATCGAGTCCAGCGTCACTTCCACATTGTCGGAGGTGAAATTGCGCAGGCTCGTCGTCGCCAGCCGCACCAAGCGGTCAAAGACGATTTCCAGCATCGGCAGGCGTTCATAGCTCACCAGCGCCGAATTGATCAGCGCCTGCACGCCGGTCAGCTCGACATTGCTGCCCACGCTGGCGTCAAAGCCCAGCAGGCTGTCGATCTCGTCCTGGTTGAGCACGCGGTCGGGACCGCCCTCGCCGTCCCCGGTATTGCCCTCGAGCATCGCCGCCCATTCGGCGGTCGCCTCGGCGGCTTTTTCCTCTTCGGACTGCTCGGTCGGCACGTCGATCGGGACGATGGTATCGTCCAGGCCCCAATCGTCGCTGAGTTTGTCCTGTTCGCTGGGATCTGCCATTACTGTACCAGGATTTCCTTGAACAGCACGGACTCGACGCGCGAGGGATAGATCGCCACATTGACGCGGCGCAGCAGCTCTTCCTTGAGCCGATAGACCCCGGCAGAGCCGTCCAGATCGGATTTCCGCAATTCGCGCAGATAGACCTGGAAGGCGTCGATCACCTTGGCCATGCGCGGCTGGATTTCCAGCATCATCTCTTCATTGGCCACTTCGAGCGCCACGGTCAGCTTCATGAACGCCTCGCCATCGGCCTCGTTGTTGAGGTTGATGATCATGGGAGGCAGATTGAAGATGAAGGTATGGGCAGCCTCGATGACCCCACCATGCTCGTCGGTGGTTTCCGCCCCGTGTTCGGCTTCCGCCGTGCCGGAGGAAAGAAAGAAGAAGGCGCCCGCGCCCCCCAGGATGACAACGAGGGCAACGGCACCAATGATGATGAAGAGCTTGGGAATCCCCTTTTTGGGGCCCGCGCTATCGTCGATTTCCGCTTCAGCGGCCATTGCGCACCTGCCAAACTCAAGGTTTTCCGGGCGATTCCGGTTGTTCGACCAGCTAAGCGCCCCATGGTTAACGAAAGGTTACAAATTTACCCGATGCGGCAGATATTGCCGGGTAAGTTTTGCCGACCTCGCGCACCATGCCCCAGCAAAACGCATCCATTGATACGTCTATATATCTGATTTTAATCAAATTTCCGGTCTGGCATGGTTTCTGCAAGGTAAACGGCGAGACCATCGGCTTGGGGAAGCAGGCGGTCTCGGGGAAGTTAACA
>CAXBHD010000068.1:0-13729 GCA_963975335.1 uncultured Devosia sp.
CCCGCCGATCAACCAGGTGGGCATATTGGTCTTTCTGGCCTCCGGCCTCGCGGCGATCTGGAGCTTTGCGGTGCCCTTCCTGATGGATGAAGCCGCATGAGGCGCGCAGGGCTGCTGGCGCTGGCGCTGCTGCTGGCCGGGCTGCTGCTGCCGATAACGGATGCGCTGGCGCGCTGCACCAGCTATCGCGCGCCCGTGTCGATGAGCAAGGAGAGCTTTCTGCAGAGCCCGTTCGGCACGATCGGGCTGCGATATGGGCGGCATCGGCTGCTGGTGCTCGAAGGCGAGGGCTGTTTCGACCTGACGCGCTATGGCATCGGCACGGCGGTTTTCGACCTCAACAGCACGGCCGAGCCACAGGCGGCCTATTTCGCCGCGGCGGTGACGCGCATCCTGAGCGAGCCGGCAGATCCGATGGCGCCCCACCGGCTGGAACTGCGCCGCAATGAAAGCGAGCGCCACCGGGCCGACAGCTGGCTGCGCGTCACCGATGACGAGCCCTATTTCGTGGCGGGCATGGCGCTCAATGGCAGCGAATTCGGCGTGCTGCGCGCCGCCTTTGAATCGGGAACGGTGACCGACAGCTTTGCGCCGCAGGCCATGGACCTGGCATCGGCACCGGCAGCGGCCAATTGGCATGCCGTGCTGGCCTGGGTGGAGGGGCCGCGGTCGGGCCAGGTCAATTTCCCGGTCATCGCCAATAGCCGGGTGGGGATCAACAGCCTGACCAGCGGGCTCGCGGCACGGCTGGGCGAGCAGACCGGCGCGGTCTTCACCAAGATCTACCTCACCAAATTCCTGACCTCGCCGTCACCCAGCCTCACGGAGCCGATCCTCAAGCCCGGCGAGGCCGAGTGCCTCCATATCACCCATGGCATTGGCGGGCTGGCCGATGTGAGCCTCACCGATACGCTGGACAGCGTGGTGCTGAAACTGGGCGCCGCCGACTGCTAGCGCCGGGGGCCGGGAAACCGGCGCGGCGCAAAAAAAAGCCAGCGCCCGGAAGGGGCGCTGGCGAATGGGTTCGGGCCTTAGGCTCTAGTCGGCCTTGGTGACGCGGATGATGGCGGAGGTGCCGGCCTCAGGATTTTCGGTGACGGCATAGATGGCGCCATCGGGGCCCACGCGGACGTCGCGGACACGCGCTTCGAGCGGGATGCGCTCCTCGAAGGCGACGCGGTCATCGTCATCGAGATGGACAACGACGAGGCCGGTGGTGACGAGGCCGCCAATGATGAAGGTCCTGTCCCAGTCGGCGAATTCGTCGCCGTCATACCAGGCCATGCCGGAGGGGGCGATCACCGGGTCCCAGTAATAGACCGGCTGCTGGGTATCGCTGCTGGCGGTGATGCCCTGGCCAATGGCCTGGCCGCTATATTCCACGCCCTAGGCGACGTCGGGCCAGCCATAGTTGCGGCCGGCTTCGGGCCGGTTGAGCTCGTCGCCGCCGCGGGCGCCGTGTTCGACCAGCCAGAGGCGGCCGTCATCATCGAGCGCGGCAGCCTGCACATTGCGATGGCCCAGGCTCCAGATCTCGGGCAGCGCGCCCTCGCTATCGACAAAGGGATTGTCCTCGATCGGCTCGCCCTCGGCGGTGACATGGAAGACCTTGCCGAAGCCGCTGGCCAGTTCCTGGGCCTGGACGCGGGGCTCGGGATCGGAGCGTTCGCCCACGGTGATATAGAGGTCACCGTCTTCGGTCGGCACCACGCGCGAGCCGAAATGCATGTTGCCATCATAGGTGGGCTGCTGGGCAAAGATGGTGGTGACATCCTCGAGCGTGCCGCCGCCTTCCTCATCGAGGTTGAGGGTCGCCGAGGCGACATTGGTGCCATTGCCGCCATCGCGCGGCTCGGCATAGGAGAAGTAGATGCGGCCGCTATCCTCGTAATCGGGCGCCAGAGCCACGTCGAGCAGGCCGCCCTGGCCGCGTGCATCGACCTCGGGCAGGCCCTCGATGGCGGGGCCGGCTTCGCCATCCTCATTAATGACATGCAGCGCCCCTGCCTTGGCGGTGACCAGCATGCGGCCATCGGGGAGGAATTCCATGGCCCAGAGTTGCGGCAGGCCTTCGGCCACGGTTTCGTGCTCGGTCTCGACCGGTTCGGACGGCTGTGGTGCGCGATATTGATCGGGCGAAGCCGGCTCCTGGTCGGGGGCATTGGCCGGCTGGGTCTCGACGGGCTCGCCGGCCGGGGCCTCGGTGCCCTCGGCGGGCGCAGAGCCCGTCGCCTGTTCGGCGGGGGCGGTCTCGGTAGTCTGGGCCAAAGCCGGGGTCAGCAGAAGGGTCAGCGACAGGGCGGTGCCGGTCAGCAGGCGACTGGTGTTGATCATGGTCTTTCCCATTCAATTTTTTGCAGTTTCCGCACGGTGTGACATGCGAGGCTCATGGGCTAAGGGCTTGGGAAGCCGGCCAGTTGCATGGGCGGCGATCACTAAAACCGGAGCGCGAAGGCCCATGGACGGGCGGAGGCTGGCAGGGCTGACCCAAAGCCGCGCGGGCTGCGTATCAGAGTAATGGACACAAAACCGAGAGCGCCCATGACCCGCGACAATCAACGCCTGGCCGCTGCGCTGACGCTCAGCGGCGTGGCGCCGATCTGGCTGCTGCTGGCGGCGCGTCTCTGGCTGGGCGAACCGGCGCTGGCCCTGGTGGCACTGGGCTATGGCGCCGTGATTGCCAGCTTTGTCTGTGGTGTGCATTGGGGGCAGTTCATGCATCAGAGCGCAGATATGCCGGTCAACCTGCTGGTCACCAGCAATGTCGGAGCGCTGCTGGCCTGGGCGCTGCTGGGGCTGGGGCAGGTCTGGGTGAGTGGCGCAGCCCTGGGGCTGGCGCTGGTTCTGGCCGGGCTCCTGGCGCTGGACGCGATGCTGCTGCGGCGCAAGGTGATCGACCCCTGGTTCTGGCGGCTGCGCTGGCTGGCCAGTCTTGGGCTGGGATCTGGCCTCGTGGCCTGGGGGATTGTGGCATGAGCCGGATCGCGATTATCGGGGCGGGCATTGGCGGGGTGGTGCTGGGTCAGGCCTTGGCGGCGACCCATGACGTGGTAGTGTTCGAAAAGGGCCGCGGGGTCGGCGGGCGGATGGCGACGCGGCAGGCGCCCGGCTTTGCCTTTGACCATGGGGCGCAGTTTTTCACGGCGCGTGAGCCGCGCTTTTTGGCGCTGGTGGAGGGGGCTTTGGCGGCCGGGGCGGTGGCCCAATGGACCGCGCCGATTGCCAGCCTGGCGGCCGATGGCAGCCTGACATTGGCCGTGCCGCGCGAGCCGCATTATGTCGGTCTGCCGGGGATGAACGGCTTTGTGCGGGCGCTGGCGGGCGCTGTCGAGATTCGCAGCGGCGTCGACGTGGCGCCGCTGCTGGCGCGGGGCGACAATGGCTGGGCGCTGACCGATGTCGCCGGAAGCGATCTGGGTACGTTCGACTGGGTGATATCGAGCACGACGCCGCATCAGACGCGGGCGCTGTTTGCCGATACGGGCGTGGATGTCGGCGCGCTGGCCGGGGCGGGCATGCTGCCCTGCTATGCGCTATTGGTCGGCTTCGCGGCGCCGCTGGCGCTGGACTGGGGCATGGTGCGGCTGGACCGGGGGCCGCTGGCGCTGGTGGTCAACAATGGCAGCAAGCCGGGGCGCGACGCGAGCGTGGGTACGCTGGTGGCCCATTCGAGCAGCGCCTGGGCGGCCAGCCAGCTCGAGGCCGACCCGGCTCGCACCGAGGCGGGCATGGTCGCGGCCCTGCGCGAGGCGCTGGATATCGATGCCGATGCGGCAAGCTTCCGGGCGCTGCATCGCTGGAAATCGGCCCGGGTCGATGGCATGCCCGATGGGGCGCCGTTGATCGATCGGGCGCGCGGCCTGGCCGCCACGGGCGACTGGACGACCGGCAGCCGGGTGGAAAGCGTGGCGCTGAGCGCGCTGGACCTGGCGGGGATGCTGGGGTGAGGGCCATCCGGCCGGCCCTTCAGGCATGGCCCTCATGCTTGTGGCCGGTGCGAAGCCGCTGAACATCCGGTTCATGTCTGGTTCAGGGCGGGGGGCGCTATCTGGGGGCAATGAGGTGATGACCTCGCAAGCTTTCAGGAGACCAGACATGACCATTCAGAAGAAAATCATCTCCATCGCCGTGGCCGGCAGCGTGCTGTTCGGCATGGCCGGTGCGGCCATGGCGGCGCAGGCTGTGGTGACCAGCAATGTCAATGTGCGCTCGGGCCCCAGCACCAGCTATAGCCAGGTCGATGTGCTGCGCCGCAACCAGGTGGTTGAGGTGACCGGCTGCCGCGGTGGCTGGTGCTATGTGGAAAAGCGCGGCCCGGACGGCTGGGTATCGGCCAATTACCTGCAGGGCGCCCGCGGGCAGAGCACGGTGCGGCCGGGCGTGAACTTCTCGTTCAGCTTCGGCACCCCGCCAGCGCCGCCGCGGGTGGTCCGTCCGACTCCCGATCGTGGCGGCTGGCATGACCGGGATGACCGCGGTGGCTGGGATCGGCATGATCGCGGCGGCTGGGACCGTGATGGCCGGGGCGACTGGGATCGCCGCGACCGGGACGGCTGGGACGGCTGGAACCGCTAGGCCTTAGCGCCAAACATGACGCGCCGTCCGGGCAACCGGGCGGCGTTTTGCTGTCGGGGCTCAGCGCAGGGCCCGCAGGGCGTTGAGGATGACGGCGACGTCGATGGCTTCCTGCAGCAGGGCGCCCTGGACCGGGGGCAGGTAGCCCAAAGCCGCCACCAGCATGGCCGCCAGCGACAGGCCCAGGCCGACAAAGACGCTTTGCAGGGCAATGATCCGGGTGCGTTTGGCAATGGTGATGGCCTTGGCCAGCGGGGCCAGGGCATCGACCAGCAGGACGACGCCGGCGGCCTCCGAGGAAGCGGCGGCGCCGCGCGCGCCCATGGCCACGCCGATATCGGCGGCGGCCAGGGCCGGCGCGTCATTGACGCCGTCGCCCACCATCATGACGAGGCCGGTTTGCGACCTTTCGGCCTGCAGCAAAGCCAGCTTGTCGGCGGGGGTGAGCGCGCCCAAAGCGGTATCGACGCCCAGCTGCGCGCCAATGGCCTGGGCAATGTCGGCGCGGTCGCCCGAGGCCAGGACGATGCGGCTGATGCCGGCGCGGCGCAAGGCGGCGAGCGAGGCGATAGCGTCGGGGCGGATGGCGTCCTGCAGGACGATGAGGCCCCAGGGGCGGCCCTCGACGGCGACGGCAACCGTCATGGACGCAATGGGCAGGCCCTGGCTGAGGGCGGCAAAATCGCCGGTGGCGAGCTGGCCGCTGACATAATCGAGGCCGCCAACGGCGGTCTGGCGGCCATCGACCCGGCCGGCAAGGCCGGCGCCGGGGCTTTCCACCGTGGCGATGGGCGTGGAGAGCGCCAGCGCACGGGCATTGGCCGCGGCGATGAGGGCGGCGGCGACGCTGTGGCCCGAGGCCTGATCGAGGCTGGCGGCGCGATAGAGCACATCCTCCTCGGTGACGCCGGGGGCGGGGCGGATCAGGGTGACGGCAGGCATGCCGGCGGTGAGGGTGCCGGTCTTGTCGAGAATGGCGGTTTGGACGCGGGCCAGGGCCTCGAGCATGCCGCCATGCTTGACGAGGACGCCGATACGGGCGGTACGCGAAAGGCCCGAAATGATGGCCACCGGCACGGCCAGGATGAGCGGGCAGGGCGTGGCGACGACGAGAACGGCGAGCGCGCGCAGCGGATCCTGGCTGAGGGCCCAGGCGGCGCCGGCCAGCAGCAGGGTGAGCGCCAGGAACCACAGGGCATAGCGGTCCGCCAGGCGGGTCATGGGCGCCTTGCTGTGCTGGGCGGCCTCGACCAGCCGCACAATGCCGGCATAGGTGCTTTCGGCGGCGGGACGGGTGACGACGAGGTCAATGGGATCGCCCACCAGGGTGGCGCCGCTCAGCGCCTCGCCGCCGGGCAGCACCAGGACGGGGATGGATTCCCCGGTCAGCGCCGACAGGTCGAGCTCGGCCCGCCTGGCGGCCACGGTGCCATCGACGGGCAGGACCTCGCCATGGCGGATCAGCAGGCGATCGCCGGGGACGAGGCTGGCAATGGGCACTTCGGCCAGGCTGCTGCCGGTATAGAGCATGGCGGTATGGGCGACGCGGCCGAGCAGGGCGGTCATTTCCTGGCGGGCGCGGCCGGCGGCAAAGGTTTCGAGCAATTGCCCGCCGGCATACATCAGCGCCACGACATTGCCGGCGAGCGGCTCGCCAAAGCCCAGGGCCGCCGACATGGACAGCGCGGCGACGATATCGAGGCCGACATCGCCGCGGCGCAAGGCGCGCACGATCTGCACCAGCAGGCCGAGCAGGACCGGGGCGGTGCCCAGGGTCCAGGCCAGTCCGGCCCCGGACTGGCCGGCAAAATGCAGCGCGGCGCCGGCCATCAGGCCGAGCAGGGCGATGGCGAACAGGATTGTATCATAATGGCGCTGCAGCAGCTGGGTCAGGCGAGAAATGGCCGATCTCCTGTCGCGTGCCAGGGCACGGGCAAGAGCGCTAGCACGGAACCGCCTGGTTCTGTGTGACGTGGATCAACCGGGGGCCGCCTTGGCTCTAAAATATCATCACCGGCCGCACCTCGACGGCGCCGAGCGTGGCCATGGGGATATCGCGGGCGATCGCCATGGCCGCCTCCGCATCGGCGACATCGACGAGGATGAAACCGGCCAGCACCTCCTTGGCCTCGGCATAGGGGCCATCGGTAATGGTGGCCTTGCCCTGGCGGACGCGGACGGTGCGGGCGGCCTCGCGGCCGACCAGGGCTTCGGCGGCAATGAAGACGCCGCGATCCATCAGGGAGCGATCATAGTCCAGGGAGCGCCTGCCCAGGGCGGCCCAGTCGGCTGGGGTCTGCTGGTTGGCGAGGTCGGTGTCGACGATGACGGTACACATGAATTTCATGGCATGAACCTTCTGGCTTTCGCATAGGACGAGATGGCGGGCCGGTGCCGCGCGGGGCAACGCTCCCATGGCAGCGACGCGGGAGGGAGAGGTATTTCGACAGAACGAGCGCAATGGCTGGCGATGGCGGAAAGGCCCGCAGATCGGGGGATTGCGGCTTAACCTTTGGACAATCGACAAAAATCTACAGCAATATCGACAAAGTGACGGATCAATGTAGCCTCCAGACTGTTTCAGTGGCACGGGTAAGCCCGAAACCAACGAATATGGAAGTGGCGTTCAGTATGAAGCCCAAGACAGTCGTTCTCGTGGTCGAAGACGAAGCGCTGGTGCGCATGGATATCGTCAGTCAACTCGAAGACGAGGGTTTCATCGTGCGCGAAGCGAACAATGCGGACGCCGCCATCGTCATTCTGGAGACCGATCCGTCGGTGTCGATCCTGTTCACCGATATCGACATGCCCGGATCGATGGATGGCCTCAAGCTATCGGCCGCAGTGCGCGACCGCTGGCCGCCGGTCAAGATCGTGGTGACCTCGGGGCACCGCCTGGTGCAGATCACCGACATGCCCGATGGCAGCGTGTTTCACGCCAAGCCCTATCGGCATGCCGATGTGATCGCCTCGTTCCGCGAGCTGACCGCGCTGGACTAAAACCGTGGTGGAGCAGCGCTTTGGGTCGGCGTCTTTGGTGCGATAGGGCACAATGATCACTTATCTGTCACGGTGAGGAGCGATCCATGTTGATCCGCTCAGGGGATTGCGGCATGAACCTTATTCATGCCGGAGATTTCCCTTGCCCATTTCGTCTACTGCCTTTGTTCGCGCCACCACGCTGCTGCTGATTGTCGGCTTCCTGGCGCTTGCCGGCATTCTGGGCACGACGATCTGGCTGGTCGAGCGGAGCCAGAGCTATTTCAACGATGTGGTCGAGGCGCGCGATGCGCGCACCACCACGGTTGACCTGCGCACGGCGTTGCAGGATGCCGAAACCGGCCAGCGCGGCTTCATCATTACCGGGGAAGAAGCCTATCTCGAGCCCTATAATGCGGCGCTGGACACTATCGGGACGCGGCTAGACGACCTGGAGCGGGTTCTGGCGCCCTATCCGCAGGCAGATGAGCCCATGGCCGTGCTGCGCGAGGATGTCGGTTTCAAGCTCGCCGAAATGGCCCAGACCGTGGATCTGGTGCGCGCCGGGCAGGGCGCGGCAGCGGCGGCGATCGTGCAGACCGATGCCGGCAAGGCGGCGATGGACCGCTCGCGTGAATTCTTCGATGCGCTGATCCGGGCTGCCGACGGGCGGCTGACCACGGGCGTGGCCGACCAGCAGGTGGCGACGACGGCGTTGCGCTGGGTGACGGTGATCGGGGCCCTGGTGATCCTGGCGGTGGTGGGCGGAGCGGCCTGGACCGTGGTGTCCTATACGCGCGAAATTGCCGCCGCCCGCCGCGAGGTCGAGGCCGCCAAGGCGACGCTGGAAGACCGGGTCAGCGAGCGCACCGCCGATCTGGGCCGGGCCAACGAGGAAATCCAGCGCTTTGCCTATATCGTCACCCATGACCTGCGGGCGCCGCTGGTCAATATCATGGGCTTTACCAGCGAGCTGGAAACCAATGTGGGGATCCTGTCGGATTATATGGCCAGCACGGGCGACGGGGCGGGGGGCGCAACCGGCGCCAGCCATAGTGGCAGCGGCACGGCGCCGAGTTTCGAGGAGGCGCGGATCGCGGCCACCGAGGACCTGCCCGAGGCCATTGGCTTCATCCGCGCGGCGACGCGCAAGATGGACAGCCTGATCAATGCCATTCTCAAGATTTCGCGCGAGGGGCGCCGGCAGCTCAAGCCGGAAAGCCTCGACCTGCCCGAAGTGATCGGGGCGAGCGCCGACGCCATCCACCACCAGGTGGCGGACAATGGCGGCATGATCAGCGCCGATATCGTGGTGGACCGCATCGTGTCGGACCGGCTGTCGCTGGAGCAGGTCATGGGCAACCTGCTCGACAATGCCGTCAAGTATCGTCATCCGGAGCGGCCGCTGCAGGTCTCCATCACGGCCAGCCATCGCCCGGGCAACCGGGTGCATATTGCCGTGCAGGACAATGGGCGCGGCATTGCCAGCACCGACCATGAGCGCGTGTTCGAGCTGTTCCGCCGCTCGGGCGCCCAGAGCCAGCCGGGCGAAGGCATCGGGCTGGCGCATGTGCGCACGCTGGTGCGCAGCCTGGGCGGGGATATCACGCTGACCTCCGAACTGGGTGTCGGCACGACCTTTACCATCGACCTGCCGCGCGACCTGCGCAGCCATCTTGGGAGCCAAGGCAAATGAGCAATGACGGCAAGCCCGTAACGATCATCATGATCGAAGACGATGAGGGCCATGCGCGGCTGATCGAGAAGAATATCCGGCGCGCCGGGGTTTCCAACCAGATCATCGCCTTTACCGACGGCACGTCGGCGCTGGAATTCCTGATGGGGCCGGACGGCACCGGCGCCTCCAACAAGGGCCGCCAGCTGCTGGTGCTGCTCGATCTCAACCTGCCCGACATGACGGGCGTGGATATCCTGGAAAAGGTCAAGAGCAACGAGCATACGCGGCGCTCGCCGGTGGTGGTGCTGACCACGACCGACGATCAGCGCGAAATCCAGCGGTGCTACGATCTGGGCGCCAATGTCTATATCACCAAGCCGGTGGACTATGATGGCTTTGCCAATGCCATCCGCCAGCTGGGGCTGTTCTTTGCCGTCATGCAAGTGCCAGAAACCGAATAGGCATGCCCAATCGTACGCCGCATATTCTCTATGTCGATGACGACCCGGGCCTGGCACGACTGGTGCAGAAGGCGCTGGAGCGGCATGGCCACATTTTCGAGCATGTGACCTCTGGGGAAGCGGGCCTGGCGCGGATTGCCGAAGGCGGCGTGGACGTGGTGGTGCTTGACCACTATCTGCCCAGCGGCACCGGTCTGGATGTGCTGGCAAAGCTGGTGGGCATTCCCGACCGACCCGCCGTGGTCTATGTCACCGGCTCGGTGGAGAGCGCGGTGGCGATTGCCGCGCTCAAGGCGGGCGCGGCGGACTATGTGCACAAGACGGTGGACGAGGATTTCCTGCATCTGCTGATTTCGGCGGTCGATCACGCCGTGGCGCTGATGAGCCTCAACCGGGCCAAGATGCAGGCGGAACGCGATATGCGCGAGGCGCGCGATCGCGCCGAAATGCTGCTGGGCGAGGTCAATCACCGCGTCGCCAACAGCCTGGCCATGGTGGCCTCGCTGGTCGGGCTGCAGGCCAATGCGATCGACAATGAAGAGGCCAAGGGTGCGCTGCGGGAAACGCAGGCGCGCATCCAGGCCATCGCCGGCGTACACCGGCACCTCTATACGTCCGACGATGTGCGGACGGTGCAGCTGGACGAATATCTGCGCAGCCTGGCGGCAGAGCTCGAAACCACGATGCGCGCCACCGGCGGGGCGACACAGATCAGCCTGGCGATCGGCCCGATGAGCCTGCCCACCGAAACGGCGGCGACGCTGGGCGTCATCGTCACCGAGCTGGTGACCAATGCGCTCAAATATGCCTATGCGCCCAGCTTTCCGGGCGAGGTGCGCATCGCCATGAGCGCCGCCAATGGCGAATATGCGCTGACCGTGGAAGATGACGGCGTGGGCTATGACGGCACCGGCACGCCACAGGGGACCGGGCTGGGCAGCCGGCTGGTCAAGGCCATGGCGGCCGGGCTGGGCGGCAAGCTGGTCTATGCCCGGCGCCCCCAGGGCACGCGGGCGACGCTGTCCTTTCCGAGCTAGATCAGGGTGCGCTGCGGCCGGGCAGGACGGCTGGCCGGCCAGGGGCGCGGCGCGGCGCCAGGACGAGAGCCTCCAGCAGCGCCAGCAGGCAGAGGGCGATCAGCGCGGCCAGGGTGCTCAGGACCACGCGCTGCAGCACGATCTCGATGGCGTCGCGATTGGCAAAGCTCGACATGACGATGATGGCGGTGACCGAGCAGGCGAACTGATAGGTCACGGCCGAGCGGGCGCCGTCGAACATCTTGGCGCTGAAATAGAGCGTGGCCAGGGTGAGGGCGGCGACCAGCAGCGGCCATTGCGGCATGAGGCGATAGGCCAGCAGGATGGCCATGGCCACGGCGGCGCCGATCAGCGTGGCCGAGATGCGCTCAATGACCTCGCGGCGGCGCATGGCATGGTCGGACTGGCCCAGCACATAGGCGACCATGATGGGCATGATGAGCAGATTGGTATCGGCCGTGGCGCAGCAATAGAGCAGAACCGGGGCAAAGATCGCGGTGCGCAGCGCTAGATCAAGCAGGGGCTTGTCGGCCGCATGCGGGACGCCGCGCGGGACGTGGATGC
This sequence comes from uncultured Devosia sp., assembly GCA_963975335.1. Taxonomy (GTDB): domain Bacteria; phylum Pseudomonadota; class Alphaproteobacteria; order Rhizobiales; family Devosiaceae; genus Devosia. Next base: position 11,295 of record CAXBHD010000068.1, read on the forward strand.
GCGTGGTCGCGGGGGGGAAGACCAGGTTGAGCACGATGATGAGCACGGTCAGCATGGCGCCCGACATGGCCATGCTGTCGCGCATGGCGATGAGCATCGTATCGCTGGTGACCGCGGCAATCGAGAGCATGGTGGGAATGACGATGACGATGACGCCGGCGGGGCCGTCGCGGAACAGCATCAAAGCCAGACCCGCCGCGCTGAGGGCGAGAAACAGGGCGGTGAACAGCCAGGGCTCGCCCAAAGTGGCGGCCGCCAGATAGCTGATCAGCCAGGCCATGACCGGGATGAGCATTGGCGTCAGGGCGCGGCGGAGGTCAAAGGCCCCGCGCTGACCCGACAGCAAAGCCAGGGCAAAGGCGGCCGGCAGCATGGGGACGGTGATGCCCAGGGGGTCGGCGAGGACGATGGCAAGGCCGGTGCCGAGCGCGGTGCGGACGGCGAACCAGGGGTCCTCGGCGCGATCGACCTTGGTGAGCAGTTCCATGGCAATGCCCTCAGTTCAGGCCGGCAAGCCAGGACTTGACCTGCATCAGCGTGCGGGCAATGGCGGGGACGACGCCCTCCGTGCCGGTGGCGAAAATGGTGATGCTGGCTTCCGAGCCGAGGCGCAGATTGGCGGGCAGGGCAGCATTGTCCAGGGTGATGCGCACGGGAATCTTGCGGGCGGGCGGGAACCAGCGGGTATCGCTGCTGGACTGCGCCAGGCCGCCGACGCTGTTGCGACCGCTGCTGATGCCCCAGGCAATGCTTTCTACCTGACCGGCAAAGATGCGGCCCGGCGCCGCCTCGAAGATGACTTCCACGGGATCGCCGGGCTCGACATTGACCAGCTGATTTTCCCGGAAGTCGCCGATCAGCGCCCTGGTGGCGGGATCGATGAAGGTCATGGCGGCCTGGCCGGCCGTGGCGAACTGGCCGGTGGCGAGCGACAGATTGGTGATATAGCCGTCAAGCGGGGCGACAACCGTCGTATTGTCCAGCGCGAAGCGGGCCTTTTCGACCGAAGCAGTGGCGCTGCGCAATTGCGGATTGGCGTCGCCGGCCGGGCCGGCCTGGGCTTGGGCGCGGCCGACATCGGCAGCGGCGGCGGCAATGGCGGCCTGGGCGCTGTCATAATCGGCCGTGGCCTGATCGAGCTTGGCGCGGGCTATGGTGCCGGTGGCGAAGAGCCCGACGGCCCGGTCCCGGGCCTGGGTGGCGCTGGTGGCCTGGACATGGGCGCGCTCGAGCTGGGCCTGGGCGGCCGCGACGGCGGCATTGGTGGCGCCCAGGCTCTGCAGGGCCTGATCACGCTGGGCCTCGGCCAGAGCCAGATCCATCCTGAAAGTGGTGTCGTCAATGGCGAAGAGGGGCTGGCCCGCCTTGACCTCGGCATTGTCCTGCACCAGCACGGCGCTGACCGGGCCGGCAATGCGCGGGGAAATCTGGGTGACGAGGGCAGTGATCGAGGCGCCGCTGGCAAAGGGCGTGTTGCGATCGGCCAGGGGATACCAGACGGCCAGGCCAAGCAGGATGGCGAGGATCAGCAAGCCGGCCCGGGCCGCCGGGCTGCTGCGCCTTTGCGGCGGCAGCGCCGGCTCGGCATCGGGCGCGATGGCGGGGTGGCTGTCGCCGGCGGGGCTGGTGGCAATGGGAAAAGCGGTGGTGGAGTCGGCTGCGGATAGGGACATGGGGCACCTGCTGCGGTTTGTGCGAGCACCTCCATGTAGCGGCATTGATATAACTCTACAATAGAGCTATATGGTTTTAGAGTAAATAAAACGATTAACCGGGAGGCGAGTGTGAGCATGCCGCGGACAGTTGAGACGGCCACGGGCGACCTGATGCAGCGCCTGCTGCTGGAAGTGCAGCGGTTTGACCGGCGGATCGCCGATCAGATCGGTATCAATACTACCGACCTGTTATGCCTGGGCTGGGTGGAGCGGGCAGAACAGCCTGCCTCAGCCAAGGCCCTGGCAGCCTTTCTGGGCATATCGACCGGCTCGACCACGGCGCTGATCGACCGGCTGGAAAAGCGCAAGCTGCTGCAGCGGGCGCCCCATCCCACCGATCGGCGCGGGCTGTCGCTGCTGCCGGGCCCGGCGGTGGGGCGACCGGAAATCCTGGCGGTGCGGGCGCAATATCGGCAATTGATGCAGCAGGCCTGGTCGGGATTCAGCGCCGCTGAACTGCTGGTGGTACAGCGTTTTCTGGCGGCAACGATCGCGGCCATGGGCGAACAGAGCGGCCCGGCCGGGCCGGCTTGAGCGCCCTGCCGGATAGAGCCTTGCCAAGACCATGGTTTCCTGCGACAACGACACTACGTTTTCAGCCTAAGTCGGCTGCCCTGATACCGGTTCGCCGGTCGTGGCTACAGACTCTATCGTGCGAACGTGCTTTCCGGCCGGCATGCTGCCACCGGACAACTGCTCGTCCGCATGCGACACGAGCCT